>NZ_CP044543.1:3958365-4277538 GCF_008932115.1 Bradyrhizobium betae | reverse complement strand
TTCTACACCGACCTCGAAGACTGGCTCGCCACAACCGTGCGCGAATATGGCCACGGCGACGTCGCGGTCGCCTCCGGCGGCGGTGTTGCCAGCGGCGAGCTTCAGGCCGCGGTCGAACGCTTGCGCTCCGTGCTCGAGGAAGGCAGCGCCAGCCGCGGCACCACCGCGGCGATGGCGAGCCTCGCCGAAGCGATCCAGGCGCTGGTCTCGCACATGCGGACCGAGCAGCAGATGATCCGCGAATGGGCCGACGGCCAGGGCGAGCAGAACAAAGAGATCCGTCGCCTGCTGGAGCGCATCGCGCGCCAGCCGGAAAAGGGTTAGCGACATGGCTCTGGCGCGCGGCCGCCGCGGCGATACCTCCTTCAACTACTGGCCCGGCTTCGTCGACGCGCTGTCGACGCTGGTGCTGTCGATCGTGTTCCTGCTGTCGGTGTTCCTGGTCGTGCAGTTCTTCCTGTCGCAGGAGGTCACCGGCAAGGACAAGGCGCTGGAGCAGCTCAACGCCAAGATCGCCCAGCTCAACGAGCTGCTGTCGCTGGAGAAGCTCGGCAAGCTCACGCTCGACGACCAGGTCTCGTCGCTGAAAGCCGGCCTCGCCTCCGCCGAAAGCGAGCGCGATCGCATCAAGGGCCTTTATGACGGCCTGGCTGCCGCCGGCAACGACGCGCAAGGCAAGACCTCCGAGCTCGGCAAGGCACTGGACTCGGAGAAGGCCGTGTCGGCGCGGGCGCTGGCGCAGATCGAGGTCCTGAACCAGCAGATCAGCGCGCTGCGGCGGCAATTGGCGGCGCTGGAAGAGGCGCTGGATGCCAGCGAGAAGCGCGACAAGGAATCGCAGAACCGCATCGCCGATCTCGGCTCGCGCCTGAATGTCGCGCTGGCGCAGCGCGTGCAGGAACTCTCGCGCTACCGCTCGGAGTTTTTCGGCCGGCTGCGCGCCATCCTCGGCAACCGGCCGGACATCCGCATCGTCGGCGACCGCTTCGTGTTCCAGTCCGAAGTGTTCTTCGACACCGGACAGGCGACGCTGCTGCCCGAAGGCCGCGCCGAGCTCGACACGCTGGCAACCGCGCTGATCGAGCTCGACAAGAAGATTCCGAACGAGATTCCCTGGGTGCTACGCGTCGACGGCCATACCGATGTGCGGCCGGTGAGCGGCGCGAACTTCAAGTCGAACTGGGACCTGTCGGCAGCGCGCTCGATCTCGGTGGTGCAGTACCTGGTCTCGCTCGGCGTCCCCGCCCAGCGCCTCGTCGCCGCCGGCTTCGGCGAATTCCAGCCGCTCGATACCGGCAATACGGAAGAGGCCTACAAGCGCAATCGCCGCATCGAGCTGAAGCTGACGGAGCGGTAGTGAGCGCGCTCCACCTTCGCCCCTACCGGCCCGAGGACGAAGCCGCCGCCATCGACCTCTGGCATCGCACCTGGCAGCAGGCCTATCCGCAGATCGACTTCGCCGCGCGGCTGGAATGGTGGCGCGAGCGCTGGCGCAAGGATCTGGTGCCGAAGGCGTCCATTGTCGTCGCGGAAGCGGATGGCGCCCTCACCGGCTTCGTCACCATCGACGGCGAGGGCTATCTCGACCAGCTCGTGGTCGACCCGGATCATTGGGGCTCGGACGCGGCCCGGCTGCTGGTGAATGAAGCCAAGCGCCTGTCACCGTCAGGCATCACGCTGCTCGTCAACAAGGACAATACCCGCGCCATCCGCTTCTACGAGCGCAACGGCTTTGCGAACGCGGGTGATGATGTGAACCCGACCTCGGGACGGCCGGTGCTGAAGATGATTTGGCGGGCGTGATTCCTGTCACGCATGGATCTCGAGACGTTTGCTATTCGTGCCGGCGGCGGCAAGCAGATGGAGAGGATCGATGAAGCTGAGCGACCTGACCAAGGGTTCGACGGTCCTGCTGGGCGTCGTCGTCGCCGGATATGTGTCGACCGCCTATGTCGACCAGCGCTTCGCCGCGCCGCTCAAGACGGCAAATGCGCCTGCTCCGACAAGCAACCCAGCTCCAACGAACGGCTCCGCTCCATCGGCTTGCGTCGATGCGGACGGGAGCTGGAAGAACTGGCCGTGGCCGAACGTGCCGACGCTCTCGCCAAAGTGCCGGTAGAGCGGTCTATGGCTGCAGCCGAAAAACGCAGCCTTCAGTCGAGATCGTTCGGTGCAATGTCTCGGGCACCATGCAGCACCCGGACGATTTCAACGCCGTTCGGGAATGCTTCGTAGAACACGACGTAGTGGCCTACAGCAAAGCTACGGATGCCCATCCCAAGTTCGGGGCGATGCCGGCCTGCCTGCGGATTCTCGGCGATCATCTGAAAAGTATTGCCGATACGATCGAGCAGGCGGTCCGCTGCGCCGATGTTGTCCGATGCGATGAAAAGCCAGATTTCCTCAAGGTCAGTTTCAACCTGAGGACGCCTGGAGAGATTACCCGCCACGCTTGCCGGCTTTCAGCTGCTCACGTCCTCGCGCCTTGACCCGTTCGACCAACTCACCGGGCTCGAATGGATCGGCTGGACCACTGTCCCGCCCTTCCTGAACGGCGGCACGCAAGGCTTCGAGCTCCGCCTTGCGACGCTCCTCGCGCTCCTCGATCAGGCGCAGCCCTTCGCGCATGACTTCGCTCGCGGTAGCGTAACGACCGCTGTCGACGAGATCCTTGATGAAGCTTTCGTAGTGCTTGCCGACAGAATAGCTCGTGGCCATGAGCGCCTCCTGTCTCATAATATATTACTTTATGCTATACGCGGCAACCGGTCCTGACCATTCGAAAGGTCGGGCGCTTACACTTGACGCCGACGCCAGAGGTTCGGAACGGCTTCGTTCGAATAGCCGGAGATGAAGTCGCGGGCGGATCCCGTCTCGGCATCGAAGATGGAGCGGCGAATCGTTCCGATATTGCCGCCATAGACGTGAATGCTGATCGACGAACGGTCCGGGAGCCCGTTGGAGATCGCGTGAATGTCGCCGATGTCGGGGGACACGCCGGCCACGCTTCCCTGCGGAAGCCGTTCCGCCGGGCCAGCCTCGAGCGAACCGTCGCCGGACCGCGCGTAGCTGACCGAAACCTCCTCGCCGCGCAGAACGCCGACCACTCCCCAGACGCGATGGTCGTGAATGGGTGTGCCTTGGCCGGGTCCCCAGACGAAGCTCACGACCGAGAAGCGATCAAGTGGATCGGCATAGAGCAGATGCTGCTGATACGCCTTGCCGTCGGCGACGGCGTAAGCGGCCGGCAGCCAGTCATCGACACTGACGAGTGCCTTCAGTTTCGGATTGAGCTCGGCAACGATGGCCGCCTCGCCCGATCCGGACTCGACAATGCGAGCGGCGTCAGCGACGAAGTTCGCGAGACGGGAGATATTGGTCATTGCAGCTTGCCTGAAACGCGGAGGGAAGATGTTCGGCTGGGTCTCGACACCCGCGATATCACGGCTCTGCCGGCCTCGAACACGGCCACCTCACGCCCCTTCGAACTGCAACCGCGCCAGCCGCGCATAGAGCCCGTTCGCCGCCACGAGCTCGGCATGCGTGCCCTGCTCGACGATCCGGCCCTGGTCCATGACCAGGATGCGGTCGCAGGACAGCACGGTGGCGAGGCGATGCGCGATCACCAGGGTGGTGCGGTGCTTCATCAGCTCTTCGAGCGCGGTCTGCACCAGCGTTTCGCTTTCGGCATCGAGTGCGGAGGTGGCTTCATCGAGCAGCAGGAGCGGCGCATCGCGCAGGATCGCGCGGGCGATCGCGATGCGCTGGCGCTGGCCGCCGGACAGCGTCACGCCGCGCTCGCCGAGCGGGGTGTCGAAACCTTCGGGCAGGCGGCGGATGAATTCGGCGGCGTGCGCGAGCTCGGCGGCGCGCTCGACCTCGGCGTCGGTCGCATCGGGGCGGCCGAAGCGGATGTTCTCGCGGGCGTTCGCCGCGAACACGTTGGATTCCTGCGGCACCAAAGCGATGCGGGAGCGGACATCGCGCGGATCGGCGGATCTGACCGGCACGCCATCGAGCGAGATCGCACCGCCACGCGGATCGTAGAAGCGCAACAGCAGATGGAAGATCGTGCTCTTGCCGGCACCGGACGGACCGACGATCGCGACCTTCTCGCCCGGGCGCACCGCGAATGACACGGCATCGAGCACCTTGACGTCGGGCCGCGCGGGATAGGAGAAGCTGACATGGTCGAAGCCGACCTCGCCGCGCGCCGGCACCGGCAGCGCGCGCGGCGAGGCGGGCGCCGCGATCTCGGGCTTCACGTGCAGGATCTCGAACAGGCGCTCGGCGGCGCCGGAGGCGGACGAGACCTCGCCCCAGACTTCGCTGAGCTGGCCGAGGCCCGCAGCGGCAAAGGCCGCATAGAGCACGAACTGGCCGAGCCGGCCCGGCGTGATTGCGCCGCTCAGCACGTCATGCGAGCCGATCCAGAGGATCGCGACCACGCTTGAGAACACGATGAAGATGATGATGGCGGTGAGCACGGAGCGGGCCTGCGTCGAAGTGCGCGCGGCTTCATAGGCCTGCTCGACCTCGCCGCCAAAACGCTTCCCGGCAAACGGTTCGCTGGTATAGGCCTGCACGGTACGAATCGCGCCGACCAGCTCGCCTGCGTAGGCCGAAGCTTCCGCCAGCGTGTCCTGCGCATTGCGCGACAGACGCCGCACCCAGCGGCCGAAGGCAACCAGCGGCAGCACGATCAGAGGTATGGCGAGCAGCACGAAGCCCGACAGCTTCGGGCTGGTGAACACCATCATCGCCGCCGCGCCGAAAAACATCATCAGATTGCGCAGCGCGATCGAGACGGAGGCGCCGACTGCGGATTTGAGCTGGGTGGTGTCGGCGGTGAGCCGCGAGATCAGCTCGCCGCTGCGCGCCGAATCGAAGAAGGCCGGCGAGAGTGACAGCAGATGGGCGAAGACGTCGCGCCTGAGGTCGGCAACGATACGCTCGCCGATCGTCATCACGAGGTAGTAACGCGCGGCGCTCGCCAGTGCGAGCACGGCGACCACCGCGATCATCACCGAGAAGTAGCTGTTGATCAGTTCGATGCCTTCCGGCGTCAGGCCGAAATCGATCATCCGGCGTACCGCGACCGGCACCAGCAGCGTGGTCAGTGCAGCGATCGTCAGTGCGACGAAGGCGAGCGCCGCGCGGCCGCGGTAGCGGGCGACGTAGGGCGCAAGCGCCATTAACGGCCGCAGCTTGGCGCGGCTCTTCGCCGGCTGCTCGATCAGTTCGGCTTCGATCGACGAGGCTTCTGCGGGCCCGGCTTCAACTGCGCTCATTGGAATCCGACCAAAAAAGAGACGTTGGCTCCACATAGGCCGGTGCAGGGGGAGTGGCAAATCCGGAATGTCACTTAGGGGACGGCCCGGTTCTCCTGTCCCGACAAAGGCTTGTTTTAGGGGGCAAGCTTGTCTTCAAGGGGTCTGTGGGGTATAGAGCGCCCAAATCCGTCATCGACATCACTCAAGCGAGCGGCGCCGGTCGCCCTAGGAATTGCCATGAAAGCCGAAATTCATCCGGATTATCATACGATTAAGGTCGTGATGACCGACGGGACCGAGTACCTGACCCGCTCCACCTGGGGCAAGGAAGGCGACACGCTGAACCTCGACATCGACCCGAAGTCGCACCCGGCCTGGACCGGCGGCAACGCCCAGATGCTGGATCGCGGCGGCCGCGTCTCGCGGTTCCAGAAGAAGTTTTCGGGCTTCCTCAAGAAGGATTGATCCGGCTCCTCGAGGCTGGAAACGAAAAACGCCCCCGGGAGACCGGAGGCGTTTTTTGTTGGTGGGCTGCTGTTAGGGGTGCTCTATCCCCGTCATCCTGAGGTGCGAACCATGCGGCGCAAAGCGTCGCGTGGAGAGCCTCGAAGGATAGACGGCCGAGATGCACCAGCCGGGCCGTCGCCCTTCGAGGGCCGCTGAAGAAGCGGCCACCTCAGGGTGACGGAGTTGGAATTAGACCCTACCGCTCGAACGCCGCTTTCAGCGCGTTGAGGTGCGGCACCAGCGGGTTGCCGATCGCGGGAAGTTCGGCCGGCGGGGTGTGGATGGTGGTGTCCAGACGACGCACGCGGGTCTGCAGGCTCATCGAGCGATGGATCAGGTCCTGCAACTGTGCGGGCAGCTTCTCGATGGTATCGCCCGGACCGGGATCGGCGGCCGACAGCTTGACCTTGGTCTTCTCGCGGCTGGCCTGGCCCAGCGTCATCTCGCCTTCCTTCACCGCACGGTGCAGCAGCAGCCACGAGGCGAGCTGCATCAGGCGGGTGGTGAGACGCATGCTCTCGGTCGCATAGATGAGGCTGACGGCGCGATCGAGCGCCTTGGCCTCGGTGCGGCCTGCGCCGTCGAGATAGGCCGCGGTCTCTTCGACGAGGTCCATGCCCTCGCGGAACAGCGTGCCGAACGCCGCAGAATTGGTGAAACGCTCGCTGAGTTGAACGAGAGCGCCGTCGGCTTGCAAACGTTCCATGGTTAACGCCCCTTACGCAACTGTTTACCCATCCGGCTTAGGCGCCGGCTTATGATGAACAAATCATTGCGCGGGCCGGACCCGGAGTCCAGCGACAAGCGCGGATATGGTTTCCGCGCGTCTTTCCCCGGAATTCAACCTGATTTCACCCCAGGTGCGAGGCAAAAAAAGAGCCGCCGGAAAACCGGCGGCTTTGAAAGTTGATAACAGGGAGGCGTCAAACAGAGTGGACAGGAGCCACTCGGTGTCCAAACGAGGACAGTTCCAGTCATAAACCCGAAAGCTTAATGGTGCGTAAACGAGCGGATTTTTTGAGGGTTCGTTAGCCATGTCGGCCAGTGGCCGAGGGGGTGTGGAAAGATCTGTCCGTCATGCCCGGGCTTGTCCCGGGCATGACGATGTGGAAGCGGTCGCGCCTCTCTCACCGCCGTCATTCCGGGGCGCGCTACTTGGCGCGAGCCCGGAATCCATAACCACAGGCGGGTGTGGTGGGCGTTCACTGTCAGCGTGCCCGTTTCGACGTTCTGTGGTTATGGATTCCGGGCTCGGCGCTGCGCGCCGCCCCGGAATGACGAAAGGGGAGAGGCATGGGTCCCGGCTCTGCGGAGCGTCACCATAGCGCGTCGAAGACGCGCGCGAACGCGCTTGTGGTGCCGCACCGCGTCCGGGACACGAGAGCGGAGTGCTGCGCTCTACGACTTGAACACGCTGTTCGCCGCATCGCGCGAGGCGCGTTTTTTGGTGGCGGCTTCCTCCAGCCTTGCGATTTCGGTCTTGAGCAGCGTGACGCGCTCGGTCAGTTCCTCCACGGACAAGAGTGAGAGGTCCTGTCCGATTTCATGGCTGATCTTCTTGCGCGGGCGGTCGTCGTCTTCCGGCGGCATGGTTGCTCCTCCTGCGGGCGCTGAAGCGGTTGCCAGCTGGGACCGCGCTGGCTAAGCAATGGCCTCGCTTCCTCCCGCACCTTTGCCCAAGGACACATCATGGACAAGCTGCCCGCGCAAATGACCGTGGTCGCCATCTCCAAGCCCGGCGGACCGGAGGTGCTGGTGCCGGAACAGCGGGCGCTGCCGCAGCCCGGTCCCGACGAGATCCTGGTCAAGGTGCAGGCCGCCGGCGTCAACCGGCCCGACGTGGCGCAGCGCTCCGGCGCCTATCCGCCGCCGCCCGGCGCCAGCGACCTGCCCGGCCTGGAAATCGCCGGTGAAGTGGTCGCCGTCGGCAGCAACGCCAAGCGGCACAAGATCGGCGACAAGGTGATGTCGCTCGTCGCCGGCGGCGGCTATGCGCAGTACTGCATCGCCCAGGACGGCCAGGCGATGAGCGTGCCGCCGTCGCTGTCGATCAAGGAAGCCGGCGCGCTGCCGGAGACCCTGATGACGGTCTGGCACAATGTGTTCGAGCGCGGCGGCCTGAAGGCCGGCGAGACGCTGCTGATCCATGGCGGCTCTTCCGGCATCGGCACCATGGCGATCCAGCTCGCGAAAGCGTTCGGCGCCAAGGTGTTCGTCACCGTGGGATCGCAGGACAAGATCGATGCCTGCCTCAAGCTCGGGGCCGACCGCGCCATCAACTACAAGACCGAGGACTTCGTCGCCGTGGTCAAGGCGGAAACCGGCAATGCCGGCGTCAACCTGATCCTCGACATGGTCGCCGGCGAATATGTCGACCGCAACTATGATGCCGCCGCGGTCGACGGCCGGATCGTGCAGATCGCGACCCTCAACGGCCCCAAGGTCACCGTCAACATCGCCAAGGTGATGGTGAAGCGCCTCACCCATACCGGCTCGACGCTGCGTCCCCGTAGTAATGCTGACAAGGCGGCGATGGTGGCCGCGATCGAGGCCAAAGTGATGCCGCTCTTGCGCGAAGGCCGCGTCAAACCGCTGATGGACAGCACTTTCCCGCTGGAAAGGGCGTCCGACGCGCACCGGCGCATGGAGACCTCCGAACATATTGGCAAAATTGTGTTGGAGGTCTAGGCCGCTGACCCACCCGGCAGGGCGGAAACCCTTTGATTTTCCACGCTTTCGTGCCATCTATCGCCGGATGCCGAACCACTTCCGTCCGGTCTGAAATCGCCTTGCATTTTAAGTTTGCGTCGAACGCGGAGAACTGACCTTGCGTCTGATCAGGTGCCTCGCGCCCATCGCGCTGGGCCTCATGATTGTTGTCGCCGCGCTCCCCGCGCGCGCGCTCGACGCCGTCAGCGTCCGCGGTGACGCGCCCGCGATCGACCTTACCGGCGTGCTCGAGCACCAGCGCAGCGATGCCGACCGCATCCAGGTCTCGACCGCGCCCGGCACCGACGGCATCGTCCGCCGCATCGAGGTGCGCGCCCGCGAAGGCGGCCAGAACTGGGTGGTGTTCGCGCTCGCCAACAACACCGACGACCAGCTCGACCGCCTGATCGTCGCCCCGCATTACCGCATCGTCTCCTCCGGCCTGCTCTGGCCCGACCTCGGGCTGTCGCGCATCGCGACCATCACGCCCTCGACCGGCGACCGGCCGGAGCGGCAGGAAAGCCCGACCGCCGACGTCTTCCGCATCACGCTCGACCCCGGTGCCGTCATCACCTTCGTCGCCGAGCTGCGCACCGACAAGCTGCCACAGCTCTATCTGTGGGAGCCCGAGGCCTACAAGGACAAGGTCAACTCCTTCACGCTCTACCAGGGCATCGTGATCGGCATCTCCGGTCTGCTGGCTCTCGTTCTCACCATTCTGTTCGTGGTCAAGGGCAGCATCATGTTCCCGGCCGCCGCGGCGCTGGCTTGGGCGGTGCTGGTCTATATCGGCGTCGATTTCGGCTTCTGGGGCAAGGTGCTCGACATGTCGAACAACGCCGAGCGCATCTGGCGCGCGGCGGGTGAGGCGATCCTGGCCGCGACGCTGCTTGTGTTCCTGTTCGCCTATCTCAACCTCAGCCGATGGCACGTGCGCTACTCCCACATCACGGTGGGCTGGCTCGCCTTTCTCGGCTCGCTGGTGGCGCTGGCCCTGTTCGATCCGGCGGTCGCCTCCGGCATCGCGCGCATCTCGCTGGTGCTGATCGCCTTCGCCGGCTTCGCGCTGATCGTCTATCTGTCGACCCACGGCTTCGACCGCGCGGTGCTGCTGATCCCGACCTGGTTCCTGCTGGTGGTCTGGGTGGTCGCGGCCGGCATGACGGTCGCAGGTTCCGTCACCAACGACATCGTCGGCCCTGCGCTGCTCGGCGGCCTCGTGCTGATCGTGATGCTGATCGGCTTCACGGTGATGCAGCACGCCTTCGCCGGCGGCGGCGCCACCACCGGAATCGTCTCCGACATCGAGCGCCGCGCGCTCGCGCTGGCCGGCTCCGGCGATCTGATCTGGGACTGGGACGTGTCCGCCGACAAGGTCTTCACCAGCCCCGAGACCGAAGCCCTGCTCGGCCTCAAGCGCGGCACGCTGGAAGGCCCGGCCGCATCGTGGCTGGAAGTGCTGCACCCGCTCGACCAGGACCGCTTCCGCGCCGCGCTCGACAGCGTGCTCGACCAGCGCCGCGGCCGTCTGGTGCAGGATTTCCGCCTGCGCACGCCGGACGGCCATTTCATGTGGTTCGCGCTGAAGGCGCGCCCGGTGGTCGGCTCCGACGGCGAGGTCTCGCGCGTGGTCGGCACGCTCACCGACGTCACCGAGCTGCGCAACGCCGAGGAACGCCTGCTGCACGATTCCGTGCATGACAACCTCACCGGCCTGCCCAACCGCAAACTGTTCATGGACCGGCTGGGTGCGGTCGCCCATTTCGCCAAGACCATGCCGACGCTGCGGCCGACGCTGATGGTGATCGACCTCGATCGCTTCAAGCAGGTCAACGATTCCGTCGGCATCGCGGTCGGCGATTCCATCCTGCTGACGCTGGCCCGCCGCCTCACCCGCATCCTGAAGCCGCAGGATACGCTGGCGCGGCTCGCCGGCGACCAGTTCGGCCTGATCCTGCTGTCGGAGCAGGACCCCGCCCGCATCACCGCGTTCGCCGAAACCATCCGCAAGACCATCCGCGCGCCGATCGCCTTCAACGAGCGCGAGATCTTTCTCACCGCCTCGATCGGCCTCGCGCTGTCCGATCCGCAAGTTCAGCTCACGGACGAGATCATCAAGGATGCCGAGCTTGCGATGTATCATTCCAAGCGCATCGGCGGTGACCGCATCGACGTCTACAAGCCCGCCATGCGCGCCCGAAAGACCGACCGCCTGACGCTGGAGAGCGAGCTGCGCCGCGCCATCGAGCGGCAGGAGCTCACGACCCTGTACCAGCCGATCGTGCGGCTGGAGGATCGTTCGGTCGCGGGCTTCGAGGCGCTGGTGCGCTGGGATCATCCGAAGCTCGGGCGCATGGCGCCGTCGGAGTTCATCAGCATCGCGGAAGAGACCGGCCTGATCGTCGATCTCGGCATGTTCGTGCTCGACCAGACCGCCAAGCAGCTCTCGATCTGGCAGCGCGCGATGCGCTCGCGCGAGCCGATCTTCGCGAGCGTCAACGTCTCCTCGCGGCAATTGCTGCGCCACGATCTGATCCACGACATCCGCACCGTGCTGTCGCGCTCCTCGGTGGCCCGCGGCACGCTGAAGCTGGAATTGACGGAATCGCTGGTGATGGAGAATCCGGAGCACGCGGCGCAGATGCTGACGCGCATCCGCGAGCTCGGCACTGGATTGTCGCTCGACGATTTCGGCACCGGCCATTCCTCGCTGGCCTATCTGCAGCGCTTCCCGTTCGACACCATCAAGATCGACCAGTCGTTCGTGCGCACCACCAACCGCGGCACCCGCCCGGTGATCCTGAAGTCGATCATCGCGCTCGCGCACGACCTCGGCATGGACGTGGTGGCCGAAGGCGCCGAGACCGATTCCGACGCGGTCGAGCTCTACCAGATGGGCTGCGAATACGCGCAGGGCTTCGCCTTCGGCGAGCCGATGGACGCGGATGCCGCGATGCGGCTGCTGACGGAAGTGCGGCTGGAAGCGGCGAGCTGATCTCGCCATTCGCGCGCAATATCAAACCGTCATCCTGAGGCGTGCGCCATGCGACGCGAAGCGGCGCTTGGCGAGCCTCGAAGGATGAACGGCCGGGATGCAGCCGGGCCTGTCGTCCTTCGAGGCTCGTCCTGCGTTGCAGGACCAGCACCTCAGGATGACGGCGAGAGATTTTCGCGCGCCGCTACCGCCGCCGGTCATTCTTCAGCTTGGTGAACCGCACCGTCTGGCCATCCGGCATCCGCATGGCCTTGAAACCCGCGGCGAGGCAGGCCTCGCGCTGCGGCATCTGGATGTCGGGGCTGCGCGAGGTGTCCCACCATGAGGCACGATTGGCCGCGCGCGGCAGGGCCGCGCCGATGATCTCCTCGATCTGCTCGAAGCTCAGCACGAATTCCGCCTGCTTGTGCCGCATCAGATAGTCGCGCAACGCGTCGTAATCGTTCACCGTCGTCCTCTCGTCCGGAGCCCAAGCCGCCCAGCCGGATGATCTGCCAAAAACCGGGAGCCGCATAAACCATTTCTTAACTCATTGCGGCAGCGTCGTCCCGGCTTAAACACTACGCAAGATTTCGGGCGCATCCACTAGGATCGGGAGCAAACGATGCTGTCTGGATGGCGTGACGTCACGGCCCGCCGGCCGTGGCGGATTTCGGCGAAGCTGTTGATCATCTCGTCCGTCGTGACGGTGATCGGCTTTTCCGCCATTTGCGTCAACATCATGCTGGACATGCGCCGCGGCGAGGAGGCGCTCGCCCGCCAGACGCTGGAAAACCTCGCCACCTCCATCGACGCCGACATCAGCCGCAACATCGAGATCTACGACCTCTCCCTGAAGGCGGTCGCCAGCAACATGCTGCTGCCGGAGATCAACACGGTCTCCAGGACGATCCGTCAACTGATCCTGTTCGACCATGCCACGACGGCGAGGCATTTCGGCGCCATCCAGGTGTTCGATGCCGAGGGCAGGCTGACCATCGACGCCTCCAGCCTCGATCCCCTGCCGGAGAACCGGGGCGATGAGGATTACTTCAGGGTTCATCGTGACAATCCGGGCGCCGGGCTCTTCATCAGCCGCCCGATGCTGTTCCGCGGCGCCTATTCGATCGTGCTCAGCCGGCGCATCAGCGATACCGACGGCGGCTTCCTCGGCGTCGTCGCCGGCTCGATCCGCTTCAGCTATTTCCACGAATTGTTCGAGCGTCTGAGTCTCGATCCCGAAGACACCATCACCGTGCTCAAGCGCGACCGCACCATCATGATGCGGCGGCCGTTCGACCTCGACATCATCGGCAAAAATCTGAACGACCGCCAGGCCTGGAAGGCCGACAATCTCCGGGTCGGCGCCTCCTATTCGGGGCAGGGTCCGGTCGATCCGACGCCGCGGCTCTATGCGCGCAGCGGCGACAGCGGACCGCTGTTTGTCGTGGCCGGAAAGCCGCTGAGCGTCGTGTTCGAGCTCTGGCGGAAGGAGGCCATTCGCATCGGCGCCGTGGTGTTGTTGCTCGCGCTGTTCCTGCTGGGATCGGCGATCGGGCTGGCGCGCGAGATCAGCCGGCGCGCCGAAGCCGAAAGCAAGCTCGAGGAGATGGCGACGACGGACGCGCTGACAGGCCTGAAGAACCGCCGCAAGTTCGACCATGTGATCGACAGCGAGTGGCGACGTGCCATTCGCCAGAAGACGCCGGTCGCGCTGTTGATGATCGATGCCGATCACTTCAAGGCCTACAATGACACGTTCGGCCACCAGGCCGGCGACCAGGTGCTGGTCGGCATCGCGATCTGCATTTCCGATTCGGTGAGCCGCGCCGGCGATTGCGCCGCGCGCTATGGCGGCGAGGAGTTCGCCGTGCTGCTGCCGAACACCTCGGCCACCGACGCCTTCAAGGTCGCCGAGGCGATCCGCGGCAAGGTGCAGGGCTGGTCCGACGACCAGACGACGTCGACGGTCTCCTGCGGCATCGCCAGCCTCGTTCCCGCGATCGGCATGGACTGGTCGATCCTGGTCGCGGCCGCGGACAAGGCGCTCTACGCGGCGAAAGCCGGAGGCCGCAACCAATCCGTTGTCGCGAGCCTTCCGAAGCTGTCGCTGGTGGCGTGAGGCCTGCTATTCACTGCGGTTGAGCGCGACGCAATCCGCAACAGCCTCGGTGTCGTCCCCGCGAAGGCGGGGACCCATAACCCCAGGGAAAAGTTTGGCGAAGACTCGTCGTTCAGTACTGCTCCCAAACGCGATCGATGGATCACGCGGTATGGGTCCCCGCCTTCGCGGGGACGACAGCGGAATGTGTGGCAACTACTGCCCCAGATACTTCTTCATCTCCGCGATCAGCCCGTCACGCAGTTCCGGCCGCTTCAAGCCGTAGGCGATGTTGGCGCGGAGGAAGCCGGGCTTGGAGCCGCAATCATGGCGCTCGCCTTCGAACTCGACGCCGTAGAATTTCTGCGACCTGGCAAGCCCGATCATGGCGTCGGTGAGCTGGATCTCGCCGCCGGCACCACGCTCCTGGGTCTCGAGGATCTTGAAGATTTCCGGCTGGAGGATGTAGCGGCCGGTGATCGAAAGGTTGGAGGGTGCGGTGCCCTTGGCCGGCTTCTCGACCATGCCGTCGACCTCGAACATCTTGCCGGTGCGTTTGCCAACGCCGCAGATGCCGTATTGATGGGTGAGATGGTCGGGCACCGCCTCGACCGCAATGACGTTGGATTTTTCACCGAGCGTCGATGCCGTCTCGATCATCTGCTTCAGGCAGCCGGTGGTGTTGAGCACGAGCTCGTCGGGCAGCACGACCGCGAACGGCTCGTTGCCGACGATGTCGCGCGCGCACCAGACGGCGTGACCAAGGCCGAGCGGGGCCTGCTGGCGCGTGAAGCTGACGGCGCCGGCCTCCGGCTGGTTCTGCGCCAGGATGTCCTGCTCGGTCTTCTTACCGCGCGCGGCGAGCGTCGCGTCGAGCTCGAACATCTTGTCGAAATGATCTTCGATGACGTTTTTGTTGCGGCCGGTGACGAAGATGAAGTGCTCGATGCCGGCTTCCCTCGCCTCGTCATAGACGTACTGGATCAACGGCTTGTCGACGATGGTCAGCATTTCCTTCGGCATCGCCTTGGTGGCGGGCAGGACACGGGTGCCGAGGCCGGCGACGGGGAATACGGCTTTGCGAATTTTCATGGGATTGTCAGAAGCCTCAAATGGGTAGCCAACGATTTATCTCACCTTCGTAACCACTTTGCAGCCGCTAACAAAGGCGGATGTGTGATGAGCGGGGACGCGCCGCGACATTTTGCCGACCTGGGGACGCGGACCTGAGATACCTCACCAGAAAATAGCGATCGCAAGGACCGTCATCACATCTCTAAGATCGAACGTCCATTTTTTACAATCTAAGATTGACTTCCTCGCGGTTTGGATATCTGCTCCGCTTCTCGTTTGAAGTCAGCGGAGCGCAGACATGCCCAGGAACCGCCGGCCGATCACTCTCATTTGCACATTCATCATCACGGGCGCGGTCGCCGATCTATCGGTGCGGCAAGCGGCTGGACAATCCGGCCCGCCCATCACAGTCAGCGCATCGGTTCCGAGCGAGTTGAATCCGCCCTTTGCCGCAGACCCGCCTTCCAGCGGCGGCGCACCGGCGGCTTCGCCGGAACAGGCATCGGCATTCGCCTGGCAGGAATTCATCGCACTGAATTGGCCTGCCGGTCCGCAAACCGGTCAACCGGGCCAGCGCGACACGCCGTCGACGACGTGCAAGTTCGGCGACCCCTCGCCCGACTGCAAGCTGCTGGTGTGGGAGACCATGCGTGCCAAGACGGAGATCTTCCCCGGCGATGGCAATCCGCCGCACGGCTACACCGGTTCGACCGCCGCCACGTCGTGGGGCTACGATTCACTGCCGGTGTACAATTATCTGGCGCCGGTTTCGGCATGCGATGCCAAGCAAGCCAATGATCCGACGCCCTGGATCAACCTCGACGAGACCGATCAGATCACGCTGGACAACATGTATGCGGGCGTCGTCAATCCGTCGAGTTCGCAAGGCAATTCGTCGCCGCAATTGATCCGCTTTCTCGCCAAGGCGAACCGGACTCAATATGTCTACGTCGCGGGCAACAGCGACCCCAACAATTTCATGAACCAATGGTGGAGCCAGATTCCATCTGACGTCGTGACCGCGACGAAGGCCTATCTGGCCAAGAACAGCGCGAGCCCGCCCGCGGGCAGCACGACGCTGGTCAGCCTTCCCAACGGGACGGTCGAGGTCAAAGCCGGCTGGCGGCCTCTCAACAGCAGCGAAATCGCGTCGGGGCGATTCCTGCGACAGGTGGTGCGGTTCTACGAGAACGGCTCCGGCAGCCCATGCTATCGCGACGCGACCTGGGGCCTCGTCGCGCTGCATATCATCCAGAAGACGCCGTCAGCGCCGTACTTCATCTACGCAACGTTCGAACAGGCCGACAACATCCTGACGGCCGCCGGCAAGCCGGTCGAGGACGCGGAGGGCAACATCATCCAGCCCGCGCCGGCAACGGCGACGACGCCGCAAACCTGCCTGGTCGATCCGCAGCCGCCGAGCACTCCACCGCCGCAGATGGAAGTCACCAGCGCGCTCGGATCGGTGATCCTGACCTCCGACCCTGCGACCTGCAAACCGGCGCAAACGCCGAACTATTGCGGCTCGCCCGGCAGCCAGCTCTATTATCGCAACGCCACGTTCCCGCCGCCGAACAACCAGCCGAGTGACGGCAACATCTGCGTCGACAAGCGTGACAATGCGATCCCGTCCTATGTGATCGCGGCCAACACGCAGGCCCACGCGGCGATTGCCGCCTATCTGAAGCAGAACAACATCGTCACAGCGCCGCAGCTCTACTACAAGCTCGTCAACGTCCAGTACTTTCCCTACGACAAGATCCCGAATCCCAATCTTCCGAACGGGTCGCTCTATACCGCGCAACCGCCCTACACCGCGACGAACCCGGCGCCCTCGAGCTACTACCAGGCCAACATCGTCGTCGAAACCAATCGCTCCCTCCAGCTCTTTGCCGGCGGCCTGTCTCCCAACATCAGCACCGAATGGAATGCAGACGGCACCCCGCACAAGAACAGCCATTACGCCGGCAAGTTCTACAACATGGGAGGCTGCATGGGTTGCCACGGCAGCCAGGGACAGAATCCGGCCGGCAGTGCGGGCGACTTCAGCGTGATCCTCGCCCGCGGTTCGGTCACGCTGCCCGAAGTGCCGGCAGCGGAAACATCCAAGGGTCTGACCAACGTACGGCGCAACCGATTGCTCAGCAAATAAACGGGTTCACTCAACCGTAGAAAGGCGCGCATCTCATGGCTACCCATAATCATGCGTTCTTCGACGCAATGAACTGTCCGACCGCCGTGACCTGGACCAACGACATCCAGAAAATGTTTACCCCGACGGATGTCGCGCACATGAAGCAGGTCACCAACAACCAGCTCGACCTGAGCAGCTACAATTCGGTGAAGATCTGGGCGCACAAGATCTACAACGAGGTGTCGAGCCAAGCGATGCCGCCGCCGGGCTCCGGCGAGCAGCCTTGGTCGGCCGCCTGGGTCAACACCTTCGGATGCTGGGTCAAGCAAGGCTGTCCGCAATAGAGGCCGAGACCGGCCCCCCCAAAACGGGCCGGTGATCGAGAAGCCGGATGACGCTCAGCCCTCTGGCTACTTCTCCATGATGCTGCCAATTCGACATCTTGCCGGCGCATTCACCAGCAGTGCAGACGCCGCATCAATGCGCGAGACTGGCGGACTCCGTCTCGATCGCAGCACCAGTCGATTTCCCACGGCTGGACAATGGCGCTCGCCAAACAATTTGCAGCCGCTGACAAAGGCGGATGTGCGGCCTCGCCACGCAGAGTGAAGAAAAAGCCGCCACTAAAATTTCACCTTTGTTAAGCTATTGGCAACCGGTACCGGGCCTCCTGATGGCGGATTTTCGGCCGGACAGGTGGGACATGGCGCAATCATTGGCAGGACTGGCAAGACGCGCTCGATCAGTGACCGGCGGAGCGATGATTGCGGCCGCTTTGCTGCTGCCGGCTTGCGCACACGCCCAGGCGCAGAACGGCCTGTCGAACCTGTTCGGCGGTATCTTCTCCGGCTCGAACCCCACGCCCCCACAAGCTCCGCCTGGCCCCGGCGGTGCTCAAACGGGAGTTCAGCCCTGGAGCGGCGAGGACGGCGCCTCCGGCCATCCGCTGATGACGGCGGCCGCGATCCGCGAGGCCGCCGGCAATTTTGGCAATTGCGTCGCGGGCATGTGGCCCGATGCCGCACGGCGCGGCATCACCCAGGAGAATTTCCAGCGCTTCACGACCGGGCTGTCACCCGACCTGCGCATCATGGATCTCATGGATTCGCAGCCGGAGTTCACCAAGTCGATCTGGGACTATCTCGACATCCTCGTGAACGACAACCGCCTCGCCAAGGGCCGCGAGGTGCTCGCCAAATACAAGGCGCAGTTCGACGCCACCGAAAAGGCCTATGGCGTCGATCGCTTCATCATCGCCTCGATCTGGGGCATCGAGTCCAATTACTCGACGCAGATGGGCGACCGCAACGTGCTGCAATCGACCGCGACGCTCGCCTGCATCGGGCGCCGCCAAGCCTATTTCAAGGACGAATTCCTCTCGGGCCTCGAGATCCTCAACCGCGGTGATCTCAGGCCTGAACAGATGCGCGGCTCCTGGGCCGGCGCCTTCGGCCCAACCCAGTTCATGCCGACCGCATTCAAGCGCTTTGCCGTGGACGGCGATGGCGACGGACGCCGCGACGTCGTCGACAATCCCACCGACCTGATCGCCTCGACCGCCAACAATTTGAAGAAGGACGGCTGGCAGGCCGGCCAGACCTGGGGCTACGAGGTCGTTGTGCCCCAGGGATTCAACTACATGCTGGCCGATCGCGCCAAGGCAATGACGATGGCGCAGTGGGAGAAGCTCGGGCTCAAGCGCCCGGCGGGCCAACCCTTCCCGCATCCGGCGGAAAAAGCCTATCTGCTGGCGCCGGCGGGCGCGCAGGGGCCGGGCTTCCTGATGCTCCAGAACTACCGCGTCATCATGAAGTACAACCCGGCCGAGGCCTATGCGCTGGCGATCGGCCATTTCGCCGACCGCCTGCGCGGGGGGCAGCCCTTCGTGCAGCCCTGGCCGCGGCAGGAACGGGAGCTGTCCCGCACCGAGCGGCTGGAACTCCAGCAGCTGCTGGCCCAGCGCGGCTTCTACAAGGGCACCCCGGACGGCCAGTTCGGCGGCCAGACCCGGGAGGCCCTGCGGAACTTCCAGGCCTCGATCGGCGTGCCAGCCGACGGATTTGCCTCCTCCGACGCGCTGGAACGGCTCCGCGGCCGGTAAAGTCGTGCCGAAAGTAACCCTGAAGCGGGATTTTGGCCGATCCCCGGTGTATTGCCCCAAGAATCAGCCAGAGAATTTGCCCGTTTGCGGCCCGATTCCGTTATTATATTGAGCAAATTCCAGACCCCGTTGCGCGCGCCCGAGATCGCATGTCGAAGCCAAAATCCTTTTTCAAGGCGCTGACCGAGACCGGCCCGCTGATCGCGCTGGGGACGGCGCTCGCGATATTGGTCTCCATCGCAGGACCCGCCTCGGCGCAGTTCTTCAACTTCCCCGGCTTCGGCGGCCCGCCGCAGCGCTCGGCTCCGCCGCAGCGGGGCGGCGGACGCGACGGGGGATGGTTCGGCGGCGACTTCTTCGCGCCATTCCAGCAGCAGCAGCCGCAGGCGCCGCGCCAGGATTTTTCGCGCGCGCCGGCGCCCGCCAAGCGCGACACCATCCCCGACAAGAACGTGCTGGTGATCGGCGACGCCATGGCCGACTGGCTCGCCTACGGCCTGGAAGACGCCTACACCGAGCAGCCCGACATGGGCGTGATCCGCAAGCACAAGACCACGTCCGGCCTGATCAAGTACCAGCCGAAGGGCGAGCCCTCGGATTGGGCGGCCGCTGCGAAGGGCATCCTCGAGACCGAGAAGCCCGAAATCATCGTCGTCATGCTCGGCCTCAACGATCGCATCTCGATCCGCGAGCCCGTAGCGGACAAGTCCGATAAGACTTCGGACAAGGACAAGAAGAACGACAAGGGCGCGCGCGCAAAACCGCCGGCCAAGCCGGGCGATGCCAAGCCCGGCGATACTGCGGCCAAGCCGGACGACAAGCCGGCCGATGCCGACCTGCCGCAGGACGATGCCGACAACGCCGACACACCTGCGGCCGCGCCCGAAAAGACGGCGCGCAACCCGAACGGCCTCTACGAATTCCGTGATGATCGCTGGGTCGAGCTCTACGGCAAGAAGATCGAGGAACTGGCCAACGTCCTCAAGAGCAAGGGCGTCCCGGTGCTCTGGGTCGGGCTGCCCGCGATTCGCGGTCCCAAGGGCACCGCGGACATGCTGTTCCTGGATTCGCTCTATCGCGAAGGCGCGGCCAAGGCCGGCATCACCTATGTCGACGTCTGGGACGGCTTTGTCGACGAGGCCGGCCGCTTCCTGCAGAAAGGTCCGGACTTCGAAGGCCAGATCCGTCAGCTCCGCAGCTATGACGGCGTCTATTTCACCAAGCCCGGCGCGCGCAAGCTCGCCCACTATGTCGAGCGCGAGATCACGCGCCTGCTCGCAGGACGCTCCGGCCCGATCGCGCTGCCGAGCGAGCCGGCGACGCCCGACACCAGCGCCGAACCAGGCAAGCCCGCGCCGCGGCCGCTGGCGGGCCCGATCGTGCCGCTGGTTGCGGCGTCGATTTCGACCGATCAATTGCTGGGCGGACCGGGCACACGTCCCGCCGCCGTCGATGCGCTTGCCGTCAAGACATTGGTGAAGGGCGAGCCGCTGGCGGCACCCGCGGGCCGCGCCGACGATTATTCCTGGCCGCGCCGGGAAGTCGGCCGCGAGCAGGCCAAGGGTGATACGCCGATGGCGGCGACGACGCCTGACGGTGGTACCGGCACTCCCGGCACGCCGGGCGCCGCCGCGGCGATCGCGCCGCCGAAGCTCGCGCCGAAGAAGCCGGCGACGCCGCAGCAGCCTGCGCAATCCACGCCGTCCATTCGCGATTTCTTTGGCTTCGGCTCTCCGCAGCCCGCTCCAGCGCCGCGTCAGCTAGCGCCCGCACCAGGACCGCGCAATCCAGCTCAAAATCCTGCGATCCCCCGACCGCCGGGTAACGTCGGGCGATCGGCGGAAGTCATCCGGTAATCGATGTCGTGTCCTGGACGCGTCGCAGCACCTCTTGGTGATGCGACGCCGAGCCCGGACCGAGAATTTGCCGCACTCAAAAAAGAATGAGCCCCGGATCTGCGCGGCAGCGCTTGAGCGCTGCAGCGCGTCCGGGGCACGAGTGCGTGTTGACGGCTACCAGCCCTAGTAGCGCCAGCGCGGCGGCGGGCGGCGGACGGGGCGCGACATCAGCAGCGCGAGCGCGAAGCCGATGCCTCCGGCGATCAGGAGCGAGCCAAGCGGATTGTCCTGCACCTTCTGGGCAATCGCCTGCGAACCGTCGCGTAGGGTTTCGGCGGGCTTGTCGTAAGCGTCCTTGGCGTAGCTGGCCGCCGTTTCGCCAGCGTCACGCACGGCATCCTTGGCCTGGCCGTAGAGATTCTGCACGGTGCCGGCGGCCTCGCGCGCCTTGCCCGATGCCTGTGTCTGCGCATCGCCCGCGAGATCACCGACAGCGCCTTCGGCGCGTCCGGCGAACTCCTTGGCTGATCCGATGATTCGATCCTTGTCCATGCTGCTCCTCCTCGGGGGTCTGCCGAAGTAACCGATCAGGAGCGGCACGGTTCCAATCGTCTAAAGAATGAGTCCGCCGTCGACGACCAGTGTCTGGCCGATGATGTAGGACGACAGCGGCGACGCCAGGAACAGGGCCGCGCCCGCCATGTCGGCCGGCGTGCCCAATCGCCGCAACGGAATGCGCGCCAGCGCGCCTTCGAGCCGCTTGGGATTGTCGGTCGTCACCTTCGTCATCTTGGTGTCGACGAGGCCGGGCGCAATGCCGTTGACCCGGATGCCATCCTCGGCCCAGGCCTCGCCCAGGGTCCGCGTCAATCCGACCGCGCCGGTCTTCGATGCATTGTAGGCCGGATTGCCCATGGTGGAGTGATAGGCCGCGGTCGACGACACCATGATCAGCGCGCCCCTGGAATCCCGCAACATGGAATGGAATCGCGTGGCGCAAGCCATCAGGCTCATCAGATTGACCTCGACGACCTTGCGAAAACCGGCCATCTCGAACTCACCGCGGCGGTAGAGCACCGCGCCCTGCGCGAGCACGAGCACATCGAGACGATCGAACGACGGCTTGAAGGCTTCGATCGCGCCGGCATCGCTGACATCGAGTTGCGCGTAAGAAAGACCGGTGAGATCGGAGCCCTCCTCCGGCGAATATTCCGTTGCGTGAGCACGCGTGCCGCAGACCGCAACAGCCGCGCCCCGCGCGCGAAAGGCTTGTGCGATGCCGTTGCCGATGCCGCTGGACCCTCCGACGACCAGCACCTGCCTGCCCGAAAAATCCAGCTCGTTCGCCATCGCGGCCTCCCCTTTTGTCTTGCTTGTTTGACCTGTCTGCGGATCGATGCCAGCCTCGTCAATCTCATAACAAAAAACAAGCACGCCGCGAGGAAACAGCATGTCCGACTTCAAGCAGCTCAGCCGGTCCGTGAAGGGCCTGACCGTTCTCATCACCGGCGCAGCCAGCGGCATGGGGCGTGCGACTGCGCGCGTGTTCGCAAGCGAAGGCGCGAACGTCGCCGTGACTGATTACGACGAGCAAGGCGCGCTATCCGTCGCCAGAGAGATCGCGGCGAGCGGCGGTTCGGCGAAGGCCTGGAAACTCGACGTCGCCGACGGCGGCGAGATCAAGCGTGTCGTCGGCGATGTGGCGTCGCATTTCGGCGGGCTCGATATCATCGTCAACAATGCAGGCATCTCCGTCCGCGTCGCGATCGACGACGAAGCCTACGAGGACGCCTGGGCCAGGGGCATCGCGGTGATGCTGACGGCGCATCCGCGCATCATCGGCGCGGCGCTGCCGCATCTGCGCAAATCGACGAGCCCGCGCATCGTCAACATCGCCTCGACCGAAGCGCTCGGCGCCACCGCGTTGCACAGCCCCTATTCGGCGGCGAAGGGCGGCGTCGCCAGCCTCACCCGCTCGCTCGCGGTGGAGCTCGGCCGCGAGGGCATCACCGTCAACTGCATCTGCCCGGGGCCGATCTGCACCGCGATCACCGACCGCATCTCGGAGGAGCACAAGACCATCTATGCCAAGCGCCGCACCGCACTCGGCCGCTACGGCGATCCCGAGGAAGTCGCACACATGACGCTGAGCCTGTGCCTGCCGGCCGCATCCTTCCTGACCGGCGCGGTGATCCCGGTGGACGGCGGCCTGATGGCGCGCAACGCGTGAGAGCCATGCGCGCCGAGCGTTGACATCTGCCGAAGCGGGAGTAGCTTTTTCTTCAAGAGAGCGGGACCAACCGCTCACGGTTCGCGGGAGGAACACCATGACGATCGCCATCCGGCAGCTTCAAAAACATTTCGTCGGCGAGGTCTCCGGTCTCGATTTGCGCAAGCCGCTCACCGAGGCGGAGGCCCGCGAGGTCGAGGCCGCCATGGACACATACGCGGTGCTCGTCTTCCACGACCAGGACATCACCGACGAGCAGCAGATGGCCTTTGCGCTGAATTTCGGTCAACGCGAGGACGCGCGCGGCGGCACTGTGACCAAGGCGCAGGACTACCGGCTCCAGTCGGGCCTCAACGACGTGTCCAATCTCGGCAAGGACGGCAAGCCGCTGGCGAAGGACAGCCGCACGCATCTGTTCAATCTCGGCAACTGCCTGTGGCATTCCGACAGCTCGTTCCGTCCCA
This sequence comes from Bradyrhizobium betae, assembly GCF_008932115.1. Taxonomy (NCBI): domain Bacteria; kingdom Pseudomonadati; phylum Pseudomonadota; class Alphaproteobacteria; order Hyphomicrobiales; family Nitrobacteraceae; genus Bradyrhizobium; species Bradyrhizobium betae. The sequence goes on along the minus strand of NZ_CP044543.1, from coordinate 4,254,133 downwards.
TCCCGGCAAAATTCTCGCTGCTGTCAGCGCGCGTGGTGAACCCAAAGGGCGGCAACACCGAATTCGCCGACATGCGCGCCGCCTATGACGCGCTCGACGACGAGACCAAAGCGGAGATCGACGACCTCGTCTGCGAGCACTCGCTGATGTATTCGCGGGGATCGCTCGGCTTCACCGAATACACCGACGACGAGAAGCAGATGTTCAAGCCGGTGCTGCAGCGGCTGGTGCGCACCCATCCGGTACATCGCCGCAAGTCGCTGTATCTGTCATCGCATGCCGGCAAGATCGTCAGCATGAGCGTGCCGGAGGGCCGGCTGCTGCTGCGCGACCTCAACGAGCACGCCACGCAGCCGGAATTCGTCTACGTCCACAAATGGAAACTGCATGACCTCGTGATGTGGGACAACCGCCAGACCATGCACCGCGTCCGCCGCTACGACCAGTCCCAGCCCCGCGACATGCGCCGCGCAACGGTCGCGGGGACGGAGCCAACGGTGCAGCAGCAGGCGGCGGAGTAGGCGCTGCTCAGCAACTGGTGTCATCGCCCGGCTTGACCGGGCGATCCAGTACGCCGAGGCGATTGTGAAAGTGCCGATGCGTTGCGGCGTACTGGATGCCCCGGTCAAGCCGGGGCATGACAGCGGTGGGTCGAACCAAAACGGCGGAGAATGGAGCTACGCGTGCCCCGCCTCGTTCGAGAGCATGCCGGGGTCGATGCCGATCTTGCGGAGTGCGCGACCGTATTTCTCGTCGACGTCGTCGCCAAAGATCAGATCCGCATCCGCATCGCAATGCAGCCAGCCGTTGCTCTGGATCTCGGTCTCGAGTTGGCCCGGCGCCCAGCCGGCATAGCCGAGCGCGAGGATGGCATGCTTGGGACCGGAGCCGTTGGCGATCGCGCGCAGGATGTCGACGGTCGCGGTAAGGCAGACGCCGTCGTCGATCCGGAGCGTCGCGTTCTCGATGTAGAAATCGCTGGAATGCAGCACGAAGCCGCGCCCGGTATCGACAGGGCCACCGCGGAGTACCTTCATGCTTTCGGCATTCTCGGGCAGCCTGATATGCTCGCCCTTCTTGATGATGCCGAGCTGCTGCAGGAGCTCGGGGAAGTCGATGCTGCCGGCCGGATGGTTGACGATGATGCCCATCGCCCCCTCGGCGGAATGGGCGCAGAGATAGATCACCGAGCGCTCGAAGCGCTCGTCGCCCATCACGGGCATCGCGATCAAAAGCCGGCCGTCGAGGTAATCGGCCGAACCGGGCGGCGCGAGACTCGCGCCGCGGGTGCTTTCGCCCGTTCTCTTGCCTGTGGGAGCCATCGGTGAAGCACTCCGGTTTCAATTCCTATCCTGATGTCGGGCCGGCCCGCTGTCAAATCAAGGCTTGCAGGGACATGAATCAAGTGCATCCATCACAAGCATTTCAATGGCTTGCCCCGTGGCGACCCTGTAAAGACGTGCCATGCTGACAAGAGTTCCCAGGCGTGCGGCGATTGGCGTCGCGACAATCTTGCTCGCGTCATCACTGGCGCTTGCAGCCCGCGCCGACGACGCCTCGCCGTGGCAACGTGACGGACATTCCGCTGTGCGGTTGCTCGCGGGGTCGCGGAGCGGCGCAGTCTTGCTTGGCGGCATCGCTTTCCAGATCCAGCCCGGATGGAAGACCTACTGGCGCAACCCCGGCGATTCCGGCGTTCCGCCGCGGTTCGACTTCTCGAAGTCGGACAATGTCGAGGCGGTGACAATCATGTGGCCGGCGCCGCAGAAATTCGACGACGGCGCGGGTGGCCATTCGATCGGCTATCACGACCAGGTCGTGCTGCCGCTGCGCATCGTCGCCAAGGCCGCCGACAAGCCGGTGACGCTGCGCGCCGAGATCAACTATGCGGTCTGCGAAAAACTCTGCATCCCCGTCGAGGCCAATGCCGAGCTCGGCTTCAACAGTGTCGCCTCGACCGAGGACGCCAATCTGCGTGCAGCGCTCGATACCGTGCCGAAGCCGGCCACGATCGGTGATCCCAACCCGCTGACCATCCGCGACGTCAAGCGTGACGGGCCCAGGAATGTGGTCGTGGACGTGGTTGTACCTGATAGCCGCAATGTCAATTTGTACGTGGAAGGGCCGACCCCCGATTGGTCGCTGCCGATCCCGGCGCCGGTCGAGCATAGCCCGCCGGGCGTGAAACGATTCTCCTTCGAGCTCGATGGGCTGCCGCCGGGCGCCAAGTCCGACGGCGCGGCATTGAAGTTCACGCTGGTGGGGGCGGAGAAGTCGTACGAGTTCAATACGAGCCTGGATTGAGTTCGAGCTGTCGTCCCGGGGCGCGCAGCGCGAGCCCGGGACCCATAGCCACAGCAAGTGGTTTCGCGAAGACTCGGAGTGGCCAGCTCGCGCTACGACTTCTCCCTGTGTTTATGGGTCCCCGCGTTCGCGGGGACGATAGCGGAGGGTGAGGCGGCACCGCGTTCACCCAACCGAATCTTAACGAATCGTTGCTAGTTCGGACCCTGCCGCAACACGCGGAACGCCCGGGGGTCGTTCGAATTGGCCGTGATGGATGCAGAACCCGCTACGACCGGACCGGCCCGGCTGATCGCGCGGCTGCGCGGCAGGCTGACAGGCGGATCGAGCGAAGCGTCGCTGACGCGGCGGCTGGCCGGCACCATCTTCATCATCCGCGTGATCAGCGCGGGCCTTGCCTATTTCTCGCAGGTGCTGCTGGCGCGCTGGATGGGAACGTCCGACTACGGCATCTATGTCTATGTCTGGACCTGGGTGCTCCTGCTCGGCAGCATGCTGGATTTCGGCATCTCGGCGTCCGCGCAAAAAATCATTCCGGAATACCGCACCAGCGGCGAGCATGCGCTGCTGCGCGGCTTCCTCTCCGGCAGCCGCTGGCTCACCTTTGCCGCCTCCGCGCTGGTGTCGCTCGGGCTTGCCTGCATCGTCAAGCTGGCGTCGCCCTGGCTCGATCCGGCCGAGGTGCTGCCGCTCTATATCGGCTGCATGACGCTGCCGGCCTTCGTCGTCGCCAACACCCAGGACGGCATCGCGCGCTCGCATGACTGGATGCAGCTCGGATTAATGCCGCAATTCATCATCCGCCAGGCGCTGATCATCGGCATCACAGCCGGCGCCTTCATGCTCGGCTACCATATCGGCGCAATCGCCGCGATGGTTGCCAGCGCCGGCGCGGTCTGGATCGCGATGACTGGACAGATGGTGGTGCTGAACCGCAAGCTGGCCGATCACATCGCGCCGGGCCCCAAGGCCTACGACGTCGGCGGCTGGCTCGCCGTCTCGCTGCCGATCCTGCTGGTGGAGAGCTTCTACCTGCTGCTGTCCTACACCGACGTGCTGGTGCTCCAGCGCTTCCGCCCCTCCGACGAAGTCGGCGTCTACTTCGCGGTGGTGAAGACGCTGGCGCTGGTCTCGTTCATCCACTACGCGATGTCTGCGACCACGGCGCACCGCTTCGCCGAATACAACGCGAGCGGCGACAAGGCCCGCCTGTCGGCCTATGTCGCGCACGCCATCAGCTGGACGTTCTGGCCGTCGCTGGCGGCGACCATCGTGCTGCTCGCGTTCGGCAAGCCGCTGCTCTGGCTGTTCGGACCGCAATTCACGGTCGGCTACGACATCATGTTCGTCGCCGCGATCGGCCTCGTGGTCCGCTCCGCGATCGGGCCCGTTGAGCGCCTGCTCAACATGCTCGGCCAGCAGAAGATCTGCGCGCTGGCCTACGCGCTGGCCTTCGTGATGAACGTCGTGCTCTGCATCGCGCTGGTGCCGCGCTACGGCGGCCACGGCGCCGCGGCCGCGACCTCGATCTCGCTCAGCTTCGAGACGGTCCTGCTGTTCTGGATCGTGCGGCAGCGGCTCGGCCTGCACGTGCTGGCGTTTGGCAAGTAGGCCTCACCCCCGCTCCCTGAAAGAATAATCGATTTCGCGAGCCCGTCGTGAACGGGTCAGAATGACTGCGAAACTCCCTCTGGTAGTATGATTTCTCTTATTTGGTCCGGAAGGTCCACTTTGGGGAAAGTTTATTCCACGTCGTATTGCTCAACCGGCTGGATAAACCTACACTTTTCGCAAGATGATCGATCCGCTTTACGTCGCCTCGGGGTTTGGCGTCGGCCTGCTTGTCGGGATGACCGGCGTGGGTGGCGGCTCATTGATGACGCCGCTCCTGATCCTGCTGTTCGGCATCCACCCCGCCACCGCTGTCGGAACCGACCTGCTCTATGCCGCCGCGACCAAGACCGGCGGCAGCGTCGTGCATGGCTGGTCGCGCAGCGTGCACTGGCGGGCGGTGCTGCGGCTGGCGTGCGGCAGCATTCCGGCGAGCGGGCTGACCCTGCTCGTGTTGTGGAAGCTCGACCTCAGGGGCGATTCCGAGCGCAACCTCGTCAACGTCGTGCTGTGCTTTGCGCTGCTCCTGACCGCGACCTCGCTGATCTTCCGCAAGTCGATCATGGAGCGTTACAGGAAACGCCTCGAGCGGGTCGACGCGCGCACCACCGCGATCGCGACCGTCTTCACCGGCATCGTGCTCGGCGTGCTGGTATCGATTTCATCGGTCGGCGCCGGCGCGGTCGGCGTCACCGTGCTGCTGTTGCTCTACCCGCGCCTGCCGATGGCGACCATCGTCGGCTCCGATATCGCGCATGCGGTGCCGCTGACGCTGGTGGCGGGCGTCGGGCACTGGGCGCTTGGCGACGTCGATTGGGCCCTGATGGGCGTGCTGCTGCTGGGCTCGCTGCCTGGCATCATCGTCGGCAGCTTCAGCGCGACGCGCGTACCGGAGCCGGTGCTACGCGTGGCGCTTGCCTGCGTCCTCGTCACAGTCGCCGGCAAGATCATGTTCGCGGAATTGAATTTGTCGTCCGCGATCGTGACGGCGCTGGCCTGGACGCATTAGGCCCGACCGAGCGACGGAATCGTAGGGTGGGCAAAGCGAAGCGTGCCCACCACTTTTTCAATTGAGGGTGATGGTGGGCACGGCGCTGACGCGCCTTTGCCCACCCTACGGCATCGCTTGCTTACTCCGCGGTCCAGCCGCCGTCGATCGAGAGGTTGCTGCCGGTGATCTGGGCGGCATCGTCGCCGCAGAGGAACAGCGCAAGGGCTGCGACCTGCTCGGAGGTGACGAATTCCTTGGTCGGCTGGGCGTCGAGCAGCACGTCGTTGATGACCTGCTCGCGCGTCAGATTGCGCGCCTTCATCGTGTCGGGGATCTGCTTCTCGACCAGCGGCGTCCAGACATAGCCGGGGCTGATGCAGTTGCAGGTGATCTTGTGGGTCGCGACTTCCAGCGCCACGGTCTTGGTCAGGCCGGCGATGCCGTGCTTGGCCGACACATAGGCCGACTTGAAGGGCGAGGCCACCAGCGAGTGCGCCGACGCCGTGTTGATGATGCGGCCCCAGCCCTTCTTCTTCATGCCGGGCACGGCCGCGCGAATGGCGTGGAAAGCCGAGGACAGGTTGATCGCGATGATCTGGTCCCACTTCTCGATCGGGAATTCCTCGATCGGCGAGACGAACTGGATGCCGGCATTGTTGACGAGAATGTCGACCGAACCGAAGCTCTTCTCACCGAGTGCGATCATCTCGGCGATCTCCGCCGGCTTGGTCATGTCGGCGGGCGAGTAGACCGCCTTGACGCCGAAATCGGACTCGATCTTGGCGCGCTCCTTCTCGATGTCCTCCGGCGAGCCGAAGCCGTTGATGACGACATTGGCGCCGGCGCCGGCGAAGCCGCGCGCATAAGCAAGCCCGATGCCGCTTGTCGATCCGGTCACGACGGCGTTCTTGCCTGACAGACTACCCATATCATTCGCTCCTTTTTGGCGGGGCCGCGGTGACGTCCCCCGTGAGATCGTAGGTCACCATGGTCTCGCCGGACTGCGGCCGCTCGAGCCAATCCTTGTGGCGCATCGACAGATGCACGTCGTGCACGCCGGCTTCCCAATGCTCGACCATGGCGACGTGCGAGAAGTCGTAATCCTTGGACGAGGATTCGTAGTTCTTGCTGCGGTAGATCAGATGCACCACGGTGACGGTGCTTTCACGCCATACCTTCGCCAGGAACTCCACGGAAGGGTCGTTCTTCAGATAATCGGGCAATTTGGAAATCAGGTCGCGCACGGCCCTGCGGGCGTTGTGCAGCTGCTTGTTCTTGTCGGTGTTCATCCGCGTCCGGCTGGAGAAGCGGATGTCCTTCTCGCGCTCGGTGGCCTCGAGCAGCGAATTCGGCAGGTCGCCCCGCGCACTGAACAGGTCAACCTGGAAGATCAGCATGTCGCGATCGACCTCGGCATCGAGCACATAGTCGAGCGGGGTATTGGAGGCGATGCCGCCGTCCCAGTAGTGCTCGCCGTCGATCACGACGGACGGAAAGCCCGGCGGCAGCGCGCCGGAGGCCATGATATGCTCGGGGCCGATGGTCTTGCCGAGCTTCTTGAACTCGTAATTGTCGAAATATTTGAAGTTGCCGGAGGTGACGCCGACGGCGCCGACCGACAGGCGCGTCTTCAGATCGTTGATGCGATCGAAATCGACCAGCCGCTCCAGCGTCTTCTTCAGCGGCGAGGTGTCGTAATAGCTCCCGGCCTGCGGGCTGCCGGGCGGCCAGAGCGGCGCGGGCGGGACGCGCGGCGTGAAGAAGCCGGGCACGCCGAAGGTCGCGATCAGCGCCGCGCTGGTCGAGTTGAACAGCTCGCGGCTATGGTCGCCCTTGCCGATCGGCTTCCACGGCACCGGTGCCGAGACCATCTCCCAGAATTCCTTGAGCCGCTTGACGCGGGTCTGGCCTTCGTTGCCGGCAATGATCGCGGCGTTGACAGCGCCGATCGAAATGCCGGCGACCCATTCCGGCTCGAAGCCGTAGCCGCACAGCGACTGATAGGCGCCCGCTTGATAGGAGCCGAGCGCACCGCCACCCTGCAACACCAGCACACGTTGCGCATTCGCGGGGACGCTGGCGGATTCCGGATTGGTGTGATCGGTCATTCGGGAACAATAGCAGATGACGAGCGACCGTGGCGACTGATCGCCGCGGCGTCAATGCATCCCGGGATCAAGTCTGGCTTATCGGGGGTCCGTCGAGGCCAGGATCATGGTCCAGAACACCTTGTATTTGGTGCCCGGAGCATAGCTCGCCGCGATGCCCAATTTTGTGACACCGCCCTTGAGCATGTTGGCCCGGTGGGGCGGCGAGTCGCGCCAGCCGGAAAACGCTTCCGCCAGCGTATGATAGCCGGCCGAGATGTTCTCGACCGCCACGGTCGCGGGATATCCGCCGGCGGCGAGGCGCTTGGCCAGCGGCGCACGGACGTCATGGTCCATCTTGTTGGCCGCCGCCATGGCATTGGACTGGGATTCGGCGAGCCGCATCAGGTCGGGATCGATCACCACGGTGCCGAGGGCGTTGTTCTGGCGGTATTGCGAAATCATGATCGCGGCCGCCTGGGCATCGAGCTTGGTGCCCGGGACCGCCATGTCGGCATACATCGACGGCTGCTGCTGGATCGGTGCCTCATTGCCGGCACAGCCGGCGAGAAGCAAAGCAATGAGTATCGCGGCCGCAGCGCGCATGAATCGGGCCCCCAAAGGAAGGGCCGTTGTTGCATACCAACCGTGGCTGAAAGGTGAATTTTGAGGAAAAATTGACCTTCCGCGGGGCGTCAGACGCCCGCAAATATCCGGTAGCGGCGGGGCTCGAGGCCAACCGTGTCGCCGGCACGCAATTCCCTGTCGCGCGGGGCGTCGATCTCGATGGTCTCGCCGCCCGAGAGTGCCACCTCGGCCCGCTGCACCGGGCCAAAGTTCCGGACATGCCGCACGGCGCCCTCGAAGGCGCCGCTGCCGGGCGGGCCAATGAGCATGTCGTGTCGCCGCACGAACAGCCTTGACGCGCCAGGCGCAAGACCGTCCGCCGCGAGCCGGAGCGGCCGGTCACCGAGCCGCACAACGCCGTCGGCAATCTGGACCGGCAGCTCGATGGATTCACCGATGAAGCCATGCACGAAGGCGGAGGCCGGAGTCTCATAGACGTCGTCGGGCGAGCCGATCTGCTCGATCCTGCCCTTGTCCATCACCACGACGCGGTTGGCGACTTCCAGCGCCTCCTCCTGGTCGTGGGTGACGAAGATCGAGGTGACGTTGATCTCATGATGCAGCGAGCGCAGCCATTTGCGCAGCTCCTTGCGCACCTTGGCGTCGAGCGCGCCGAACGGCTCGTCGAGCAGCAGGATGCGCGGCTCGATCGCGAGCGCGCGGGCAAGCGCGATGCGCTGGCGCTGGCCGCCGGAGAGCTGGCTCGGATAGCGGTCGGCGAGCCAGTCGAGCTGCACGAGATCGAGCAGCTCCTTGACGCGCGCGCGGATCGTCGCCTCGTCCTTGCGGATCGCGCGCGGTTGCACGCGCAGGCCGAAGGCGACGTTCTCGAACACAGTCATGTGGCGGAACAGCGCGTAGTGCTGGAACACGAAACCGACATGGCGTTCGCGCGCGCCTTGCGCCAGCGCGTCCTCGCCGTTGAAGGAGACCTCGCCGGCATCGGGCCAGTCGAGCCCGGCGATGATCCGAAGCAGCGTGGTCTTGCCGGAGCCCGAGGGTCCGAGCAACGCCAGCAGCTCGCCGTCATTGACCTTGAGGTCGACGCCGTCGAGGGCTGCGAAGCTGCCGAACTTCTTGACGAGATTCCTGACTTCAATGGTCATTGACGTCTTGTCCTTCGTCGAGGTGACGTTCGAGAATGGTTTTGGCAATCAGGGTGATCAGCGCCAGCATCGCCAGCAGCGAGGCGATCGCGAAGGCGGCGACGAACTGGTATTCGTTGTAGAGAATCTCGACCAGCAGCGGCATGGTGTTGGTCTCGCCGCGGATGTGGCCGGAGACGACCGACACGGCGCCGAACTCGCCCATCGCACGCGCATTGCAGAGCAGGACGCCGTAGAGCACGCCCCATTTGATGTTGGGCAGCGTGACGCGAAAGAAGGTCTGCAGGCCGGAGGCGCCGAGCGAGATCCCCGCTTCCTCCTCCTGCGTGCCCTGCTCCTGCATCAAGGGGATCAGCGCGCGGGCCACGAAGGGGAAGGTCACGAAGGTGGTGGCGAGCGCGATGCCGAGCACCGCGAACAGGATCTGGATGTCGTGATCCCGAAGCCAGCCGCCGAAATAGCCCTGCGCGCCGAACAGCAGCACGAAGACGAGGCCCGAGATCACCGGGCTCACCGAGAACGGCAGGTCGATCAGCGTGATCAGGAAGGTCTTGCCGGGAAATTCGAACTTGGTGATGGCCCAAGAGGCGACGAGGCCGAACACCAGATTGAGGCCGACCGAGATCGCCGCCACCAGCAGCGTCAGCTTGATCGCGGACAACGCCTCCGGATCGGCCAGCGCGGAGATATAGGCGAGGAATCCCTTCGAGAGCGCCTGCGCGAACACCACGACGAGCGGCAGCACGACGAAGACGGAGAGGAAGATCATCGCCAGCGCGATGATGACGATGCGCACCGCCCTCGGCTCCGTGCGAAGGTTGTCCCGCGCGGCTGCGGCATGCGCACGCGCCTTCGCCTCCGATGGCGAGAGCGAAACCGAATCTGCGATCTGCATCGCCATGGCCCGCCCTCAACGCACCGGAATCCGGCTCTGCGCCCAGCGCTGGAGCCGGTTGACGGCAAAGATGATGACAAAGGACACGACGAGCATGACCACCGCGATGGCGGTCGCGTCGGCATAGCGGAACTCGGACAGGCGGATCACGATCAGGAGCGGTGCGATCTCGGAGACATTCGGCAGATTGCCGGCGATGAAGATCACCGAGCCGTATTCGCCGACGGCACGTGCGAAGGCGAGCGCGAGGCCGGTGAGCAGCGCCGGCGCGAGCGATGGCAGGATCACGCGAATGATGGTCTGCCAGCGGCTCGCCCCCAGGCTGCCCGCAGCTTCCTCGATCTCGACATCGAGATCCTGCAGCACCGGCTGCACCGTGCGCACCACGAAGGGAATGCCGATGAAGATCATGGCGACGAAGATGCCGAGCGGCGTGAACGCCACCTTGATGCCGAGCGCCGCGAGCGGCGCGCCCAGCCAGCCCTTTTCGGCGAACAGCGAGGTCAGCGCGACCCCGGCGACCGCCGTCGGCAATGCGAAGGGGACATCCACAATCGCATCGAACAGCCGCCTTCCGGGGAAGCGGTAGCGCACCAGCGCCCAGACGATGATGCTGCCCATCACCAGATTGACGCAGGCCGCCGCGAAGGCGAGGCCGAACGAAACCCTGAGCGCATTCAGGGTTCGTCGACTGGAGAGGATGTTCCAGAACTGCTCGGAGCTCAGCTCGAGCGATTTCAGGAACAGACCGGCGAGCGGAATCAGGATAATCACGGACAGCCAGGAAAGCGTCAGTCCCATCGTGAGACCGAAGCCCGGCAAAGTCCGGCGTCGTGCTGCAACTGCGCTCACCAGGCCCCCTGCTAAAGCCTCTTAAGACAGCGCCCGATCAGTTCTTGTAGATCTGATCAAAGACGCCGCCGTCGGCAAAATGTTCCTTCTGCGCCTTGGTCCAGCCGCCGAACACATCGTCGATCGTGAACAGCTCGACCTTTGCGAAGGAGTTTTCATACTTCTTGGCGATTTCGGCATCGCGCGGACGGTAGAAATTGCGTGCGGCAATTTCCTGACCCTCCTTGGTATACCAATACTGCAGGTAGGCATCGGCAGCGTTGCGGGTGCCCTTCTTGTCGGCCACCTTGTCGACGATCGCGACCGGCGGCTCGGCGAGGATCGACAGCGGCGGCGCCACGATCTCGAATTTCTCCGGACCGAATTCCTTGAGCGCGAGATATGCCTCGTTCTCCCAGGCGAGCAGCACGTCGCCGACGCCGCGCTCGACGAAGGTCACGGTGGCGCCGCGCGCGCCGGTATCCAGCACCGGCACCTGCTGGAACAGCTTTCCGATGAAGTCCTTGGCCTTGTCGGCCGAGCCGTACTTCTTCTGTGCAAAGCCCCAGGCCGCGAGATAATTCCAGCGCGCGCCGCCCGAGGTCTTCGGGTTCGGCGTGATCACGGCAACGCCCGGTTTGAGCAGATCGTCCCAGTCCTTGATGCCCTTCGGATTGCCCTTGCGCACCAGGAACACGATGGTCGAGGTGTAGGGCGACGAATTCTGCGGCAGACGCTTCTGCCAGTCGGTCGCGGTGAGGCCCTTGCTCGCGACAGCATCGATGTCATAGGCGAGCGCGAGCGTGACCACGTCCGCCTGCAATCCGTCGATCACGGCGCGCGCCTGCGAACCGCTGCCGCCATGCGACTGCTTGATCTCGACGCTCTTGCCGGTTTCCTTCTGATAGGCGGTCGCAAACGCCTTGTTGAACTCGACATAGAGCTCGCGCGTCGGATCGTACGAAACGTTCAAAAGATTGATGTCAGCGGCGAGAGCCGAGCTTGCCCAAAGCAATCCTGCCGCGAGCGGAACGATACGACGCATCATGTCCATCTCCATTCACCTCGACGACTTCAGCGCCGTCGATGGCATGCGGGCATAACTCAGGGCGAAACGCGTTCGAGTCAACGGAACCGGATTTTCTTGTTTGAGGAGTCGCAGCCTGCCTGTGCTACGAAGTCTTCATCGTGTGGATGCCGCATTCTGTCTTCGCCCGGCCGCGCCAGCGACCGGCGCGTGCATCCTCGCCTTCGATCGTTCTGCTGGTGCAAGGCATACACCCAACCGACAGAAAACCGGACTCCACCAACGGATGACGCGGCAATTTAGCGCGGACGAAGATCGCCTCGAGTTCCTCGCGCGAGACATTGGCGAAGGGATTGAACTTCAGCCGCACGCCATCGTCCTCGACCACGGGAATGTCGGTGCGCGCATTGCCCTGAAAGCGCTTGCGGCCGTTGAGCCAGGCATCGAATGGTTTCAGCGCGCGTGCGAGCGGCTCCACTTTGCGAATGCGGCAGCAGGCGTCGGGATCGGAGAACCAGAGATCACGGTCGGGATCGTCGCGCGACAGCGTTTCTTCAGCAGGCTTGATCGAGCGGACATCCTTGAGGCCCAGCGCGGCAACCAGCGTGTTGCGATAGGCGAACGTCTCCTCGAACAGCCAACCGGTATCGAGGAAGATCACGGGGATCGCCGGATCGACGTCCGCCATGACCTTCAGCAGGGTCGCCGATTCCGTGCCGAAGGACGACACCAGTGCAAGCTTGTCGCGCCCGATCGTCTTCAGTGCCGTCGCGATGACTTCGGCAGGAGACGCATCGCGCAACGCGCGATCAAGCTCCTCCGCCGAAGGCAGCGCAGAGACGGACACCGACGAAACCTGGGGCGCGATCGCGTTCACGTGCCGACACCCTCGGAGTGACGGAGTTGCATGCGCCGGTGCAGCGCCGTGATCCGGCCATCGCCGGTCGGCTGGTAGAACACCGAATAGCGCTTGGCGGTCTGCATGAAGGCTTCCGCGTCGGCCTGCTTCTTGACCTCGAAGGAATCGAAGCCGGCGCGGAGCATGAACACGAACTGGTCGCGCAGCACCTGCCCCGTCGCCCGCAGCTCGCCGCGATAATTGTAGCGCTCGCGCAGCAGCCGCGCCTGGCTGTAGGCGCGTCCATCGCGGAAGCTCGGAAATACCAGCGCGACCACGGCGATCTTGCAGAGATACGGAACGAGCTCGCCGATGTCGCGATTGTTCGGCCAGATCACGCCGACTTTGCCGCCGCGCTTGAGCAAAGCTTCTGCGTCAGCCAAGAAGCGCTCAGCCGGCACCAGGAGGTCGCCGCCTTCGGGCAGTGGGGTGTCGACGGCGAGTTTGACGAAACTGTCGTCGGCGATCTTTCCGCCGTTAACGAGTGGCATAGACGCGCTCCTTGAAGGGTTCGACACCGAGGCGCTTCACGGTGTCGACGAACAGCTCTTCCGGCCGCTCGCGCAGCGCAAGATAGGCTTCCACGATGTCCTCGACGACGTCGGCGACCTCGTCGAACTTGACGCCCGGACCGATCAGATTGCCGAGCGCGGCGCTCTCGTCGGCACGGCCGCCGATGGTGATCTGGTAGACCTCCTCGCCGTTCTTCTCGACGCCGAGAATGCCGATATGACCGACATGGTGGTGACCGCAGGCATTGATGCAGCCGGAGATGTTGATGTGCAACCGGCCGATCAGATTGGCGAGCTCATGGTTGGCGAAGCGCCGGGTCAGCTCCTGCGCGATCGGGATCGAGCGCGCATTCGCCAGCGAGCAATAGTCGAGCCCCGGGCAGGCGATGATGTCGGTGATCAGATTGACGTTCGGCGTCGCCAGGCCAAGCTTGTCGAGCGCCTTCCACAGTGCCGGCAGGTCGCGCTTTGCGACGTGCGGCAGCGCGAGATTCTGCTCGTGGCCGACGCGAATCTCGCCAAAGGAATATTTGTCGGCGAGATCGGCCAGTGCGTCCATCTGCTCGGCCGTGGCATCGCCCGGAGGCGCGCCGATCGGCTTCAGCGAGATCGTGACGATGGAATAGCCCTGCACCTTGTGCGGCGACACCGAGTTCTTGCGCCATGCCTCGAAGTCGGGATCGGCCGCGGCCTGACGCAGCTCGTCCGGCATGTGCGGCAGCTTCTCGTAGTTCGGGTAGCTGAAGCGCGAGCGGATATCCTCGATCACCTCGTCGTCGATCTGGAGCGAGGAATTGCGGATATGCTGCCATTCCTCCTCGACCTCGCGCGAGAATTTCTCGATGCCGAGTTCGTGCACCAGGATCTTGATGCGCGCCTTGTAGATGTTGTCGCGGCGGCCATACTGATTGTAGACGCGCAGGATCGCCTCGATATAGCTGAGGATATCGCGGCCGTGCACGAAGTGCTTGATGGTCTTGCCGATGAACGGCGTGCGGCCAAGACCGCCACCGACGAGCACCTCGAATCCGGTCTCGCCCTTCTCGTTCTTGACCAGCTTCAGCCCGATATCGTGGATCTTGATCGCGGCGCGGTCGTGGTCCGACGCGGTGATCGCGATCTTGAACTTGCGCGGCAGGAACGAGAATTCCGGATGCAACGTGGTGTGCTGGCGGATCAGCTCCGACCAGATGCGCGGATCCTCGATTTCGCCGGGGGCAACGCCGGCCCACTGGTCGGAGGTGACGTTGCGCATGTTGTTGCCGGAGGTCTGCATCGCATGGATGCCGACCTCAGCGAGATCGGCCAGCGCATCCGGCAGCTCCGCGAGCTTGATCCAGTTGAACTGGATATTCTGCCGCGTGGTGAAATGGCCGTAGCCGCGATCGTATTTGCGCGCGACATGGGCAAGCGCCCGCAACTGGTTTGACGCCAGCGTGCCATAGGGAATAGCGACGCGGAACATGTAGGCGTGCAGCTGAAGATAGACGCCGTTCTGGAGCCGCAGGATCTTGAACTCGTCCTCGGTGAGCTCGCCGGAAAGGCGCCGCTTCACCTGGTCGCGGAACTCCGAGACGCGCTCGTTGACAAGCGTGCGGTCGATTTCGTCGTAAGCGTACATAGGAAAATGCCTTAAGCCTGGACCGGCTGTCCGATGGTCACGCCAGTGCGGCGGATCTGTTCGCGCAGATTGCCGGGTTCGATCCTGCCGTCCGTGCCGACCTGCACCGGAGCGATATAGGGACCGATCGCGCCGACGTCATCGGCGATCGACTCCGCGAGCAATGCCTTCGCCTCGTCGGAGTTGCGCACGATCGCAGCTTCCGACAGGTCTGCGGACCAGCTTCTGCCGGCGGTGCGGTAAACCACGATACCGTCCCAGGTGCGGTTGGCGGTCACGACCGAGGGGCCGGCGATTTTGAGCTTCTTCTGTTCAAGCGGGGAGGTCATTCGGCTGCATCCAATAGGTCAGAGATGATTTGGTTGGGTGTTTCGCGGCGGAGCGAGCCGGCATGCCGGACTACGTCGCCGATGATGAGGATGGCGGGACCGCCATGGGTCCGCCGCACGAGTTCGGGCAGGTCGCGCAGCGTACCGACCGCGCCTTGCGCGTCCGGACGCGTGACGCGAGCGAACACGCCGACCGGCGTCTCCGGCGAACGGCCGGCGGCGAGCAGGCCTGCGCGGATCGCGGGCGCAGCGGTCATGCCCATGTAGACCACGACGGTCATCCTGGTGTCGGTCAGCGTCGACCAGTCCACCGCCTCGGCATCGCGCGCCTTGTGCGCGGTGAGGAAGGTGATGCGGGTCGCTTCATGGCGATAGGTGAGTGGCACCTCGAAATCGGCGGCACCGCCGAGTCCAGCGGTGATGCCGGGGATGATCGAATAGGCGATACCGGCGGCGCGAAGCGCTTCGACCTCTTCGCCGCCGCGGCCGAACACGAAGGGATCGCCGCCCTTCAGCCGCACCACGCGCTGACCGGATCGTGCGGCCTCGATCAAGCGCTGGTTGATGACGTCCTGGCCGATACCGGGCTTGCCGACGCGGCGGCCGACCGGAACGCGCGTGGTATCGCGGCGGATGCGGTCGAGGATCTCAGGCGAGACCAGTTCGTCATGGAAGACGATGTCGGCGTCCTGCAACGCGCGCAGCGCCTTGATGGTGAGCAGATCGGGGTCGCCGGGGCCGGCACCGACCAGCGCGACCGAGCCTTCCGGCTTGCCGGCGCGCGCGAATTCGGACGGATCGGAAATGGCCTTGAGCGCCGCGTCCGCTTCGTCCTTGCGGCCGGCGAGCACGGCGGCGCCGATCGGGCCGTCGATGACGCGCTCCCAGAAGCGGCGGCGCAGCGGAAACTCTGCGATGCGGCCGTTGATGGTCTTGCGGAAGCCGCCGATGAACTCGGCGAGTTCGCCGATGCGCGCCGGCAGCAGCGCCTCGATCTTCTCGCGCAGACGCCGCGCCACCACCGGCGAGGTGCCACCGGTGCCCACCGCGACCACGACATCGCCGCGATCGACGATGGCCGGGAAAATGAAGCTGGAATGTTCGAGGTCGTCCATGACGTTGACGGGCAGGCCGAGCGCCTTGGCCCGAACCGACATCGCGACGCCGATGTCGCCCGCGCCTGCACAGACGATGGCGATGACGCCCGAGAGATCGGCGGTGAGCGGATCGCCCGCCGCGACGTCGATACGCGCGGTATCCTCGGGGCTGAGGCCGAGATCATGATTGCCATCGATCGCGTACACGCGGATACGCGCACCGGCCGCGGCGAGCACGCGCAGCTTGGCGCGCAAAAGCTCGCCCGCGCCGATGAGGACCACCGGACCGGCCTTGAGATCGAGGAACACCGGCAAGAACCGCATGCGATACTCGCTTCCCCCACATCCGGGGTTGACTGGAATTATTTTCTATATATGTGTCGTTTCGAGCGCGCAAAGAGAAAATTTCTTCTTCTCTTCTGTACCAGAACTATAGAATTTTCGCCTCCAAACACAAAGTGGCAGAGATGCATCTTCTCAGGACCGATTCCGGTGCAGATGGACGGGACTCCCGGACTCCCGTTTTCGAGCAAATTCCCGTCGCGCTGACCACGCCCGGCATGGACCATCTCGACCAGCTCGAGGCGCAGAGCATCTACATTTTCCGCGAGGCGTTTGCCCGCCTGAAGAAGATCGCCCTGTTGTGGTCGCTCGGCAAGGATTCCAACGTCATGATCTGGCTGGCGCGCAAGGCCTTCTTCGGCCGCCTGCCGTTCCCGGCCCTCCATGTCGACACCGGCAAGAAGTTTCCGGAGATGTATCGCTTCCGCGATCATTACGGGAAGGAATGGGAGCTCGACCTGCGCGTCGAGCCCTGCCCGCCCATCGATGCCGTCGACCCAACGCTGCCGCCGGCGGCCCGTTCCGCCGCGCGCAAGACCGAGGGCCTCAAGATGGCGCTCGCCAAATACGGCTTTGACGGCCTGATCGCCGGCATTCGCCGCGACGAGGAGGCAACCCGCGCCAAGGAACGCGTGTTCTCGCCGCGCGGGCTCGAAGGCAATTGGGACGTGCGCGACCAGCCGCCGGAGTTCTGGGACCATTTCAACGCCTCGCCGCCGCAGGGCGCGCATTTGCGCATCCATCCGATCCTGCATTGGACCGAGGCCGACATCTGGGCCTACACCAAGCGCGAGAACATTCCGATCATCCCGCTCTATCTCTCCCAGAACGGCAAGCGCTACCGCTCGCTGGGCGATCAGGACATCACCAACCCCGTGAATTCGACCGCTTCGAACATCGACGAGATCCTGGCCGAGCTCGAGCAGACCAAGGTGCCGGAGCGCGCCGGCCGTGCGCTGGACCACGAGACCGAGGACGCCTTCGAGCGGCTGCGCGTCGCCGGTTATCTCTGACCTCAGGACGCAATGCGGCCATGAACATGATCGTCACCCCCGCTTCGCCTGCCACTCCGAACGGCACCACCCGTCCGCAGGTCCGCATCGTCATCGTCGGTCATGTCGACCACGGCAAGTCGACGCTGGTCGGCCGCCTGCTGCACGAGACCGGCAGCCTGCCCGACGGCAAGCTCGAAATGCTCAAGGCCGTCAGCGCGCGGCGCGGCATGCCGTTCGAGTGGTCGTTCCTGCTCGACGCGCTCCAGACCGAGCGCGACCAGGGCATCACCATCGACACCACGCAGATCCGCTTCCGCACCAATTCGCGCGACATCGTGCTGATCGACGCGCCCGGCCACGCCGAATTCCTGCGCAACATGATCACGGGCGCCTCGCAGGCCGACGGCGCGGTGCTGATCATCGACGCGCTGGAAGGCGTGCGCGACCAGACCAGGCGGCACGGCTATCTGCTGCATCTGCTCGGCGTGAAGCAGGTCGCCGTCGTCGTCAACAAGATGGACCGCGTCGATTTCTCCGCGGATCGCTTCAAGGCGATCAGCGACGAAATCTCCGCGCATCTCAACGGCCTCGGCGTGACGCCGACGGCAATCATCCCGATCTCCGCGCGCGATGGCGACGGCGTCGCCGAACACACCGACCGCATCGGCTGGTACAAGGGACCAACCGTGGTCGAGGCACTCGACGCCCTCGAGCCGGCGCGACCGCTCGAAGCGCTGCCGCTGCGCCTGCCGGTGCAGGCGATCTACAAGTTCGACGACCGCCGCATCGTGGCGGGCCGTATCGAGTCCGGCAGCCTGATTGCCGGCGACGAGATCGTGATCATGCCGGCCGGCAAGATCGCCCGGATCAAGACCGTCGAGAGCTGGCCGCTGACGCCGGTCGCGGGACGTCAGGGCGCGGGCCGCTCGGTCGGCATCACGCTCGACCGCGAGCTGTTCATCGAGCGCGGCGACATCGTCGCGCACGCCAGCTCCGCTCCGCGCGAGACGCGTCGGCTCCGCGCGCGCATCTTCTGGCTGCACGAGAAGCCGCTCGCCAAGGGTGACCAGCTGCTGGTCCGCTGCGGACCGAAGGAGAGTCGCGCTACCGTGGTCGCGATCGAGAAGGCGGTCGATCCCGGCGAACTCTCGAGCGTCGAGAACAAGGCGATCGGCCGCAACCATGTCGGCGAGATCGATATCTCGCTGTCCAGTCCGATCGCGACCGACCCCTACACCGAGAACCCGCGCACCGGCCGTCTCGTGATCGAGGTGTCCGGGCGTATCGCCGGCGGCGGCCTCGTGCTGTCGGTCGAGGCAGGCCAGCGTGCGGTGCCTGTCGACATCGTGCCGGTGGAATCGGCGCTGCGGCCGGATGAACGCTCCGCGCGCTACCGGCACAACGGCGCCGTGGTCTGGCTCACGGGCCTGCCGGCGTCCGGCAAGTCGACGCTGGCGAAGGCGCTGGAGCGGCGGCTGTTCACCAACGGCGGCTCGCCGATCCTGCTCGACGGCGACACGCTGCGCGCCGGCCTCAACAGCGATCTCGGCTTCTCCGCCGCCGATCGCAGCGAGAATATCCGCCGCCTCGCCGAGGTCGCGACGCATCTCGCCCGCAACGGCCATATCGCGATCGTCGCGGCCGTCTCGCCGGCTCGCGAGGACCGCGCCACCGCACGCCGCATCGCCGATACCGCGTTCCGCGAGATCCACGTGGCGACGCCCGCCGGCATCTGCGAGGAGCGCGATCCCAAGGGCCACTACAAGAAGGCCCGCGCCGGCACCCTGCAATCCTTCACCGGCATCCTGAACGACTATGAGGCGCCGCAAGCCGCCGAACTCGTGATCGACACGTCGACGCGGACGGTTGCGGAGGCGGCCGACGAGATCGAACAGATGCTGAAGACATCAGGCGTGCTGTTCGACGAGGTCGTCGACCTCGCCGCGAATATTTAAGGCCGTCCTACTCCACTGTCGTCGCCCGGCTTGACCGGGCGACCCAGTATTCCAGAGACAGTGTTGGGTTACAGAGAAGCCGCGGCGTACTGGATTCCCCGCTTTCGCGGGGAATGACAGCGGAGCGCCGGCCCGCCCCCTCGCCTTGACATTTTGACAACTTTCGGAGGCCTTCTCACGGCCCCGATTTTGGGGCTAATAAGGCCCCGAAAGCCGCTCCCAGTGGGCGCATTTTGCTGCTGCCGGGTCAAAAGCAGCCAAAAACAGCCATTTCCAACAAGAAAGACCATCATGAAACGCGTCGACGCCCACGGATTGAAGATTGCACCCGTCCTGTTTGACTTCATCGCCAAGGAAGCGGCCCCGAAAACGGGGATCGCGCCGGACGCGTTCTGGGCCGGGGTTGCCGCCATCATCAAGGAGCTGGGGCCGAAGAACCGCGCACTGCTGACGTTGCGCGACACGCTGCAGGCCAAGATCGACGACTGGCACCGCGCCAACAAGGGCAAGGCTTTCGACCTCGATGCCTATACCGCCTTCCTCAAGGAGATCGGCTATCTCGTCCCCGAGCCTGCGACGCAGAAGGTCGAGACCGCCAATGTCGACGAGGAGATCGGCAAGATCTGCGGCCCGCAGCTCGTTGTTCCCCTCACCAATGCGCGCTATGCGCTGAACGCGGCGAACGCGCGCTGGGGCTCGCTCTACGACGCCTTCTACGGCACCGACGCGATCCCGCACGATCCTTCCGAAGCCGGCAAGGGTTACAACAAGGCGCGCGGCGACAAGGTGATCGCCAAGGCCAAGGCCTTCCTCGATGCCGCCGTGCCGCTCGCGACCGGCAGCCATACCGACGTCACCGCCTATAGCATCGTCGCTGGCCAGCTCGCGGTGAAGCTGAAGAGCGGCAACGCCACCGCGCTGAAGAACGCCGCGCAGTTGGCGGGCTTCCAGGGCGATGCTGCCGCACCGAGCGCGGTGCTGCTCGCCAACAACGGCCTGCACGTCGAGGTGAAGATCGACCGCAGCAGCGGAATCGGCAAGGACGACCCGGCCGGCGTCGCCGACATGATCATGGAGTCCGCCGTGTCGACCATCCTCGACATGGAGGACTCGGTCGCGGCGGTCGACGCCGAAGACAAGGTCCTGGTCTATCGCAACACGCTCGGCCTGATGAACGGCACGCTGTCGGCCGACTTCGAGAAGGGCGGCAAGACGCTGACGCGTTCGCTGAATGCCGACCGCAGTTACAAGACACCGGACGGCAAGGGCGAGGTGAAGCTGCACGGCCGCAGCCTGCTGCTGATGCGCAATTGCGGTCATCACATGTTCACCGACGCGGTGCTGGACGAGAAGGGCGAGGAAGTTCCGGAAGGCCTGCTCGATGCCGCCGTCTCCGGCCTGCTCGCGATTCACGACCTCAAGGGCAACTCGAAGGTCAAGAACAGCCGCACGGGATCTGCCTATATCGTCAAGCCGAAGATGCACGGCCCGGACGAAGTCTCGCTCGCTTGCGAGGTGTTCGACCGCGTCGAGAAGATGCTCTCGCTGCCCGAGAACACGCTCAAGATCGGCATCATGGACGAGGAGCGGCGCACCACCGTCAACCTCAAGGCCTGCATCCAGCGCGCCTCCAAGCGCATCATGTTCATCAACACCGGCTTCCTCGACCGCACCGGCGACGAGATCCACACCTCGATGGAAGCGGGTCCGATGATCCGCAAGAACGAGATGAAGGCGCAAGCCTGGATCAAGGCCTACGAGGACTGGAACGTCGACATGGGCCTGACCTGTGGCCTGCCCGGCCACGCCCAGATCGGCAAGGGCATGTGGGCCGCGCCCGACAAGATGGCGGACATGCTGCAACAGAAGCTCGCCCATCCGCAGGCCGGCGCCACCACCGCCTGGGTGCCCTCGCCGACCGCGGCGACACTGCACGCCCTGCACTATCACCAGGTCAACGTCACCGCCCGCCAGCAGGAGCTGACCAAGGGCGGCCCTCGCGCCAAGCTCTCCGATATCCTCACCATTCCGGTGTCGAAGTCGAACTGGGCGCCCGACGACGTCAAGCAGGAGATCGACAACAACTGCCAGGGTATCCTTGGCTATGTGGTGCGCTGGATCGACCAGGGCGTTGGCTGCTCCAAGGTCCCCGACATCCATGACGTCGGCCTGATGGAAGACCGCGCCACCTTGCGCATCTCCAGCCAGCATCTCGCCAACTGGCTGCACCAGGGCGTGATCACCGAAGCGCAGGTGATGGAATCGCTCAAGCGCATGGCCGTCGTCGTCGACAAGCAGAACGCAGGCGATGCGATCTACAAGCCGATGGCGCCCGCCTTCGACGGCGTCGCCTTCAAGGCCGCCTGCGACCTCATCTTCAAGGGCCGCGAGCAGCCGAACGGCTACACCGAATACATCCTCACCGCCCGTCGTCGCGAGGCGAAAGCGGCCGGCTGAGCCGGATCATGCGAACACCAAAAGCCCCGGCTCACGCCGGGGCTTTTTTGTTTGGGTCGAGACAGGACGGCTAGAATACCGCCAGATATTTCAGCAGCGACACGATACCGATGATGATGACGATCACCCGCGCGATCTGTTTGGCGCGGCCGTCCATCGGCAGCATGTTGATGAGATAGAGCACGAGAATGACGACGAGGAATGTGACGAGTACGCCGACCAACATCGCGAGGCCCCCTTCAGGCAAATTGCTAACGGTATTCTAACGCCCATCTCCCGCGCCGGTTCCATTCAGGCAACCCATTACAACTTCTAGTAATTCCGTAGTTCTACAGGCAGGCTGTCTGCCTAAAACTTTACCCTTTTCCTTTCAGATGCAGAAACCGTTTGGGCCGCGCGCCACGAACGGCATGCGATTGCCGATCTGCGGCGCCCACTGTTTTCCATGTTGCCGGGCGTCTTCACGTACTTTGAAAATAGGACTTGGGGGGACTTCGATGCTCAATCGTCTGACCGTATCCGCACTGCTGAAGGCGGTGATCGCGATCACGTCGGTCTGTGTGGTGATTGCGCTCTCGCTCACCGCCTATGCGTCCTGGGATCGCCTCAAGACCGCAAACCGCATCTCGCAGATTGCGGATGCCTCCGCCGATCTGTTCAAGGCGATGCACAATCTGCGTACCGACCGCTCGACCACCACGCGGCTCCTGAACGCGACCGAGCCGATGGATTCCGAGATCGAGAAATATCTGCGTGCGCTCCGCGATGCGCAGATGCCGGCGATGGCACGCGCGCTCGAGCTGCTGCCGAGCATGGACTTCCCGCAATCGGGGACGATGGTGCCGGAGCTGTCGCGTCTCTACAAGCTGCTGGTCGAGGAGCAGAAGCAGTTCTGGGAGGACGTCGCCAAGCCCAAGGACCAGCGCCGCGCGGGCCTGTCGAAGGAATATTTGGAGACGACGCAGAGCCTGCTCGACGTGCTCGACAAGCTGTCGAACACCCTGGCCGCGACCGTCAACCACCAAGACGCCGAGATCGACCAGTTGCTGTCGATCAAGCAGAGCGCCTGGCTACTGCGCAACACCGCGGGCGAAGCCTCGCTGATCGTCTCGACCGGGCTTGCGGCCGGCAAGATCACGCCGGAGGGCCGCTACAATTATACCCAATATGTCGGCGGCACAGCTGCGATGTGGAAGGCGCTGGAATTGTCGACCTCGGGCATGCAATTGCCGGCTGGCCTTGCCTCCGCCATGGCTGCGGCCAAGACGGCCTATTTCGAGCCTCAATATCTGGCCCTGCGCGACCGTCTCGCGGACGCACTGGTCAAGGGCGAGAAGGCCGAGATGACCGCCAACCAGTGGAGCCCGATCACGGTCGGCCGCATGGCGAGCGCTGTCGCGGTGGCCGAATCCGCGCTTGATGCCGCCAAGGGCCATACCCAGGAGCAGCGCGGTGCCGCCCAGCGCGCGCTGATCGTTCAGCTCGCGCTGCTGGCGCTCGCCATCGGGCTCGCCGTCGGCGCCATCGCGCTGGTCAGCCGCCGCGTCATCACTCCGCTCAACACCATCCGCGACGCCATGCTGAAGGTGGCGGGCGGCGACCTTGCGGTCGACAGCGGCTATCTCGACCGCCAGGACGAGATCGGCGCGCTGGCGGGCGCGCTGCAGACCTTCAAGCAGCAGGCCACCGAGAAGCTCAAGATCGAGGAGCACGAACGCGAACGCAATCTCGGCGCAGCCGCGCGCCAGCGCGCCGTCGAGGCCTATGTCGGTGAATTCGAGGGCGCGGTGCGCAAGACGCTGGGCGAACTGAGCGAAGCTTCCGGCGAGATGCGCAAGACCTCCGGCGATCTCTCGGCGGTGTCGCGCCAGACCAACGACCGCGTCCAGGTCGCGGGCAAGGCCTCGAATGACGCCTCCATGAGCGTCGATAGCGTTGCTGCCGCCGCCGAGGAGCTTTCTGCCTCGATCAACGACATCAGCCAGCAGGCCGCCCATGCCGCGGGCATCGCCAGCCGCGCCGTCACCCAGGCGCGCGAGACCGACGGCACCGTGCAGGGACTGGCACAGTCCGCGGGACGCATTGGCGAAGTCGTCGGATTGATCAACACCATCGCGGCGCAGACCAATTTGCTCGCACTCAACGCGACGATCGAAGCCGCGCGCGCCGGGGAAGCCGGCCGCGGCTTCGCGGTCGTCGCTTCCGAGGTGAAATCACTGGCCAGCCAGACCGCAAAGGCCACCGAGGAAATCTCCGGCCAGATCGCCGACATCCAGCGGGTCGCGACCGACGCCATCAACGCGATCCAGACCATCGGCGGCATCATTGGTGAAGTGAACGAGGTCGCGACCGCGATCGCCGCCGCAGTACAGGAGCAGGGTGCGGCGACCCAGGAGATCACGCGCAGCACACAATTCGCGGCGCAGGGCACCAAGAACGTCACAGACAATATCAGCGGCGTGAAGACCGATGCCGACGCTGCCGCAGCCGCCGCGGACAACGTCAAGCACGCCTCCGAGATGCTGGAGACCCAGAGCCGCCAGCTCGGCCACGAGGTCAGCGACTTCCTCGGCAAAATCCGCGCGGCGTAAGCCGCGTCAGCGCAACACTCTCGATGTCATCCCCGCAAAAGCGGGGATCCATAGCCACAGGGAGATGTTGTCGTACGAGCTGACAACGCAGAGTCTTCGCCAAACTACGTCCTGTGGTTATGGCTCCCGGATCGGCGCTTCGCTTGTCCGGGACGACGGCGGACATTGGGGCGCTAGCGTAGTCTGAAACGCCAGCAATGCAGCCTGCCACCACCACGATTGCCCCGTAATTTTACGGCCGGAACGCTGTCTAAGTCTTTACCCTTTTCAGGCCAAATGAGTTCCAGGCGCATGCCTCGGGGCACGCGCGTCGATTGCGTGCATCCCTTGGTTTCGAAGTTCGTGGGGCTGCCGTTCGGGGGCACGAACTTTGAATCGCGTACCGGAGTGTCTGATGCTCAATCGCTTGTCCGTTTCCACGTTGCTGAAGGCGGTGATCTTCTCCACCGCGCTCGTCGTCGTCATCGGCTTCTCGATCAGCGCATGGAGCTCATGGATTCGGCTTCAGCAGGCCAGCCGGATCGTCGACATTGCCGCGGCCTCGGCCGACGTATTCAAGGCCATGGCCAACATCCGGGCCGACCGCTCGACCACAAACCGCCAATTGACCAGCGACATCCAGGTCGATCCCGACATCGAGAAATACATTCGTGGCATTCGCGACGAACTGATGCCGGCCCTGGCGCGCGCAATCGACATCCTTCCCTCGATCGACATTCCGCAGCGTGACACGATCGTGGCCGATCTGGCGCGGTTGAACAAGGCGCTGCTGGCGCAGCAAGGCGAGTTCTGGACCGAAGTCGCCAAGCCCAAGGCTTCACGCAGGCTCGCGCTCGCCAAGGAATATCTCGATAGCGAGGATGGACTGATGACCATCCTTGAAAAGCTGTCGCCCGTGCTCGCAACCAGTGTCAACCACCAGGACGCCACGATCGACCAGCTTCTGATGATCAAGCAGATGGCCTGGCTGCTGCGCCAGAACGCCGGCGAATCATCGGTCATCGTCGGCAATGCCTTGACCAGCGGCAAGGTCCCGCCGGAGGCACAATTGGCCTTCACGAAATTCGTCGGTGCTACCGACGCCGCCTGGAGCGCGATCGAGCTGGCCGCCACTGGCATGCAACTGCCCCCGGCGCTGTCCGCGTCCATGGCGGACACCAAGTCGGTCTATTTCGACCCGCAATATACCGGCACGCGTGATGGCATCATCGCGGCGGTGGCCAAAGGCGAGAAGGCGTCGATGACCGCCAACCAGTGGAGCCCCTTCTCGGTCGGCCGCATGGCAAGCGCGATCAAGCTCGCCGATTCCGCGCTCGCCGCAGCCAGGGATCACGCCGCTGCCCAGCGCGCCGGAGCCCTGCAATCCCTGCTGGTCCAGCTGGCCCTGCTCGTCACCGCAATCGTTCTGACCGGCGCCGCAATGCTCGCGGTCAGCCGCCGCGTGATCACCCCGCTGCACCGGATTCGCGATGCCATGCTCAAGGTCGCCGGTGGCGATCTAGGCGTCGACAGCGGCTATCTCGACCGCAAGGACGAGATCGGCTCGCTTGCCGGCGCGCTAGAGACTTTCAAGCAACAGGCGGTCGACAAGCTCAAGATCGAGGAGCAGGAGCGCGAACGCAACGCCGGCGCCGCCGCGCGCCAGCGCGCGATCGAGACCTATGTCGGCGAGTTCGAAGGCGTGGTGCACAAATCACTGGGCGAATTGAGCGAGGCTTCCAGCGAGATGCGCAAGACCTCGGGCGATCTGTCCGAAGTGTCGCGCCAGACCAATGAGCGCGTCGAAGTT
Organism: Bradyrhizobium betae; assembly: GCF_008932115.1. Lineage (NCBI taxonomy): Bacteria > Pseudomonadati > Pseudomonadota > Alphaproteobacteria > Hyphomicrobiales > Nitrobacteraceae > Bradyrhizobium > Bradyrhizobium betae. The sequence goes on along the minus strand of NZ_CP044543.1, from coordinate 4,228,068 downwards.
GCAGGCAGAGCTTCAAACGAAGCCTCTTCCAGCGTCGAGAGCGTCGCGGCCGCCGCCGAAGAGCTCTCCGCCTCCATCAACGACATCAGCCAGCAGGCCGCCCATGCCGCAGGCATCGCCAGCCGCGCCGTCAACCAGGCCCGCGAGACCGACGGCACCGTTCAAGGGCTGGCGCAATCCGCAGGCCGTATCGGCGAGGTCGTCGGCCTGATCAACACGATCGCGGCGCAGACCAACCTGCTCGCGCTCAACGCCACGATCGAAGCCGCACGTGCCGGCGAGGCCGGGCGCGGCTTTGCCGTGGTCGCCTCGGAGGTGAAGTCGCTGGCGAGCCAGACCGCGAAGGCAACGGAGGAAATCTCCGAGCAGATCGCCGACATCCAGAAGGTCGCCGGTGACGCCATCAACGCGATCCAGGCGATCGGCGGCATCATCGGCGAGGTCAACGAAGTCGCCACCGCGATCGCGGCCGCCGTGCAGGAGCAGGGCGCGGCGACGCAGGAGATCACCCGCAGCACGCAATATGCCGCGCAAGGCACCAAGAACGTCTCCGACAACATCACCGGCGTGAAGGCCGATGCCGACACCGCAGCCGGAGCCGCGGACAACGTCAAGCAGGCATCGGAGATACTGGAGACACAGAGCCGCCAGCTCGGTGAACAGGTCAGCGACTTCCTGGGCAAGATCCGCGCGGCGTAGGGCTGCATTAGCGCTACACCCTCGGTGTCGTCCCCACGCACGCGGGGATCCATACCCACAGGAATTGGTTATGGCGCTGGCCGCCAACTCCGAATCTTCGCCAAACTACGTCCTGTGGTTATGGGTCCCGGATCTGCGCTTCGCTTGTCCGGGACGACAGTCTCAATTCGGCTGTTAGCGCGGCTACTCAGCCAACCGCTTATATCCTACTCCTTCGCCACCACCGGCACCTGCCGGAATCTGGCACGCACCGATTCCGGCAAGGGCGAGAAGTTCATCGCGACACCGCGGCGATCGTTGGCGTTGCGGTTGGCGACCACCAAGCCGTCCGCGCTTGCGACGATGTCGCCCTTGCGCAAGGTGGGATCCTGCTCGGCCTTGAGCTGCGCGAGCCCCGCCGGATCCTTGCCGTTGCAGGTGCAGCCCGCAACGATCTCGTTGCGGTAGCGGAACGCGTTCGGCAAGTCGGAGTAGGATTTCCCGGCCTCGGTCGTAGCGTTGTCGATATTGCTGCCATAGACCAGTGATGTTTCCGAGGTCGGGCAGAAGCTCTTGCAGGATTGCGCCTTGCTCTCGGCATCACTTCCCTGCGCCGGGAAATAACGGCCATCGCAGCCGCGCACGCAATAGGCCGTGCCGCCGCCATAGGAAGCGCGCTGGCGCGGTGTGTCATAGCGCGGCAAGTCCTCGTTGGCGAAGGGCATTTGAATCTGCGGAGGCGGCCGCCGTCCGAATCCGCCGAACAGCGCCGAGAAGAAATCCTCCGCATGCGCCGATGGCGCCAGCGCGAGACCGAGGGAGGCGACGGCGAAGACCGCCGCCGCGCTGCCGGCCAGTTTGCCGATCGAACGTCTCTTCATCTGCTCAACTCTCAGTTCACGGCCGATGTCGTGACGTTCAGGGCCTGCCGACCCGAGGGCAGTGTCGTCACGGCAGGACGCTTGCGAACGGGATCGCCGCCCTTCGCCATCAGCGGCGCGTTCTTCGGAAGCACCACGACCCTGGTGCCGACAGTGACGCGGCTGAACAGGTCGCTCACATCCTCGTTGGTCAATCGGATGCAGCCGGACGAGACGAACTTGCCGATCGTGGTGGGATCGTTGGTGCCGTGGATGCGATATTCGCTCGAGCCGAGATACATCGCACGGGCCCCGAGGGGATTGCCGGGACCGCCGGCGACGAAGCGCGGCAGATAGGGCTGGCGCGCGATCATCTCAGCCGGCGGATGCCAGTCCGGCCACTCCGCCTTCCGGCTGACAGTCTGCACTCCCGCCCAGGTAAAGCCCTCGCGCCCCACGCCGACGCCGTAGCGCATGGCACGGCCATTGCCGAGCACATAGTAAAGGTAGGTGTTGGCGGTATCGATCACGATGGTGCCGGCCGGCTCGTTGCGGTCGAAGCTGACAATCTGCCGGCGCAGCCGATCGGGCAGCACAGCATCTTCGTCGGCCGCTTGCGGCTCGTCGGTCGCATAGCCCTGGTTTGCGTAACCCTGCGAATACGTCTGGTCTTGCGGATAGCCCTGCGGCTGCATCGGTGCGTAACCGAGCGTCTGGGCCTGTGCCGCGAACGGCATGGCCAGCAACGCGGTCGCGAAGGCAAAAGCGGTGACGGCGCGCGGCGAGAGGCTGCGACGGACTGCAGAGAACTTTGTCATGGGCTTGCCCCGTGGGATGTGCATCTCTGTGATGCGGCTTCTCAACAAACGCAGCAGGACCGACTCAAGTTCCACGGCCAGTCGCGGCATCGACGTCACAGTCAAGCGAGCGCAACTTCACGAAACCGCGATGGAACCGGAACGCTTCCCCGGCGTTTTATGATCACCAATGGGCGCCCGGACACCTCCGTGCGGGAGAGATATTGTGCGCGTCCTTCCCAGTGAACGCTTGATGTCCGGCAATAGCGAAGGTGCCCCGCTTCCCGACAGCCGTAGCGAGCTGCCGCCGGTCATTCGCCGCACCGAGTTCGTCGCCTACGCCCTCGCCGGCCTGCTGCTGATCGCTGTGATCGCTGTGCTCTATTTTGCCAAGGCGTTTTTCCTCCCGGTCGTAATGGCCGTCGTCGCGGGCACCATGCTCTCGCCGGCCGCGAGCTTTCTGGAACGGCGGGGCGTGCCGCGAGCACTCGGCGCCGTGCTGATCGTGATCGCGGTGACGACGGTGGTCGCCTTCGTCGTCGCGCTGATTGCAGTGCCTGCAATGGAGTGGAGCTCACGCCTGCCGGAGCTGGGCGCGCAGCTGAAGGAGAAGATGCACGTGTTCGACCGGCCGCTGGCCCTATGGAAGGAGCTGCAGACCATGGTCGGCGGCTCCGAGGGACTGCCGAGCCTTCCGCTGCCGAAAGCCGAATGGTTGCAAGCGACACTGGAATTCCTGTCGCCGACCTTCGCCGAATTCCTCCTGTTCTTCGCCACCCTGATCCTGTTCATCGCGAGTTGGCGCGATCTGCGGCGCGCCATGATCATGAATTTCGGCGATCGCGACGCGCGGCTGCGCACGCTGCGGATCCTCAACGAGATCGAGGTTCATCTCGGCAATTACCTGCTGACCGTCACCGTCATCAATGTCGGCGTCGGCATCACCACCGGCATCGTCTGTGCGGTCACCGGGATGCCCAATCCGGCCGGACTCGGCGCGCTTGCGGCTGCGCTCAACTTCATCCCGATCATCGGGCCGGTCGCGATGTTCGTCGTGCTGGCGGTGGTCGGGCTGGTCGCCTTCCCGACCATCGGCGGCGGCCTGATGGCGGCGCTCGCCTTCGGCGGCATCACCTTCCTGGAAGGACACTTCGTGACGCCCACCATCATCGGCCGCAGGCTGTCGTTGAACGCGCTCGCCGTCTTCATCGCGCTGGCGTTCTGGACCTGGCTGTGGGGCCCGATGGGCGCGTTCCTGTCGTCGCCGCTCCTGATCGTCGGGCTGATCATGAAGGAGCATCTGATGCCGGAAAATTCGCCGCAGCTTCCGCAGGGATGACGAATCTTCCCGAACGGAACTTCCCCGACAACGAAACGTTTTCCGCCCGTCTCACCGCCAACAGTTCGGAGCCTGTCATGTCAATAGCCGATGGCGAAGCCAGGATGAGAGACTGGACCGACAAAGCCACCGCAGAACGCCTCGAGAAGGATGTAGCAGCCGTGAAAAACGATATCGCCGCCCTCACCGACCAGATCACCGACGCACTCAACACCTTTGCCAACGCGACGGGTAAGCAGGCCCGACGCGGTTACAAGCAGGCCCGCGAGAACATGGATTCGACCTTCGACGACATGTCCGAGCGCGGCAGCGCCATGATGGGCGCGGCGCAGGAGGCCTATGGCTCGATCGAGGAATCCCTTGAAGACGCAATCACGCAGCGGCCGCTCGCGACCGTCGGGATCGCACTCGGCATCGGCTTCCTGATCGGTGCCGTCTGGCGCCGTTGAGCGCGCGGCGTTCGTGAGTTTACGGCGGCGCTGCGGCGCCGCCGCTATTGGCTTGTGGGGATTTGAGGAGCAAGTCCATGTTGCAACGCATCATCGACGGCATCAGCGCATCCACCGGAACGACGGTCCGGCTGACGTCACTCGCCGCTGGCGCGGCATTCGCGCTCTTCATCACGACATGCTTCCTCTGTGCTGCCGCGTTCATCTCGGTGCTGGAGACATACGGCGCGGTGCAGGCCTGCCTCGCAGGTGCCGGCATTTTCTTCCTGCTGACGCTCACCGCGGCGGGCTCCTATTGGGGCTACAAGCGCGAGATGCAGAAGCGCGCCCGGATCGCCGCTGAGCGTGCAGCGAAGTCGGCGGCGCAAAGCATGCTCGCCGACCCCATGCTGATAGCCACAGGCCTTCAGATCGTTCGCGCCATCGGCATCAAGCGGCTGTTGCCGATCCTGGCGATCGGCGGCGTCGCGCTCGGCATCATGGCGAGCCGCGCCGGTGTATCCGACGAGGCATCCGCCGAACCTGCCGAGTAGCGATGAGGCGCCAGCAGGATTTCGCGGCAGCCTGGACCGACATATCTGCTGGAAATTGACGGCGCCGCCTGTGCGCAATTTTGCGTCACCCGGGAAAAATCCGGTCTCCATCACGCAAACGCTACTCGGATAGGCAGGTAGTTGCCGCTAAAAGCAGCGCCCCTGATTCCAGAAGTCATTTTCCGCGATGAGACCGTCGGTCAAGGCGAACCCCGCCGCATTCCATCACGACGCCAGGCTCTATCTGACGCTCGGCATTGCCAACTGGTCGGTGTTCGTCGACCACATCCCGAATAACGTCGTCAATTTGCTGACGCTGCGAAACTTCGGCTTCAGCGGCGCGGCGGACCTGTTCGTGTTCGTGGTGGGTTATGGCGTCGCCATCATCCACGGCAGGATGGCGCTGGAACGCGGCTATCTCGTTGCGGCGACGCGCATCTTCCGTCGCGTCTGGCGGCTCTACGCCGCCTATGCCGTGCTGTTCGTGATCTACATCGACACCATCGCCTATGTCGCCTCACAATCGATGGCGCCGGAGATCATCCACGAATACAACATCTCCGGCATTCTCGAGCACCCGCTGCGCATTCTGGTCCGCGGCCTCGTGCTGCAGGAAGAGCCGCTGAACCTGGACCTCCTGCAACTGATGATCCCGCTGATGGCGTTCTTTCCGTTTGCGCTGTGGGGCCTGTTGCGGCGGCCGAACCTGACGCTTGCGGCGTCGGTCGCACTGTATCTTGCGGCCCGCTGGTTCGACTGGAATTTCCGTGTCTACCCCGATCAGGAGTGGACCTTCAATCCGCTGTGCTGGCAGATGCTGATGGTATTGGGCGGCTGGTTCGCGGTGACCGGCGCATCCGGCCGCGCGTTGCACAACATGGCCTGGCTGCGGCTGCTGGCAGGCGCCTATATCGTGTTCGCGATGGCCGTCACCCTGATGCGCCATTCGCCGGCGCTATCGGCCTATTTACCGGACTTCCTCCTCAACAGCATCGCGCCGACCGACAAGGAGAACCTCGCACCCTATCGCGTGGTCCATTTCCTCGCGCTCGCCTTCATCGCGACCCATCTCATCCCGGCCGATCACCCCGGCCTGAAGTGGCGGCCGCTCCAGGCGGTGATCACATGCGGCGAGGAATGGCTCGCGGTCTTCTGCGTCGCCGTGTTCCTGTCGCTCGCCGGGCATCTGATCCTGATCACCGGGGCGAACCTCGTGGTGATGCAGATCGCGGTGAGCCTCGTCGGCTTCGCGGCCATGACCGCGGTCGCCTATTATATTTCCTGGTCGAAGCGGCAGGACCTTCCGGCGGCCTTCCGGCAGCAGGCCTAGCGCCCCTTCCGTTCCGATGGAGTCGGAGCGGGACTCTGAATTCTCGTTCGCTCGAAAACGGTCGGGTCAAATAATCGTGCGATTCTGCTAGGCCGAAAGCTGTGGCTGCGCTATGCCGAATGGCTTTGTATGAGAGGACCGGGCCTGGCGATGGTGAAAGGCGGGGGTGATGAGGCCGTCAGCGCGCCCCGGCGCGGCCGGCCGCGGTCGATCGAGACCACCAACGCCATTCTCGAAAGCGCCTACGCGCTGATGGCCGCCACGGGCCTTGCCGCCACCACCATCGACGCCATCGCACGCCACTCCAGCGTCTCCAAGATGACGATCTACAAATGGTGGCCATCGCGCGAAGCGCTGCTGATCGACGCCTTCCTCCACCACGCCGCGCAGATGCTGCCGCTACCGCCTGCGAGTTCCGGCACGCCCGCGGCGCGCGCACGCCGCCATGCCGCGGCCTATGCCGAGGCGCTTCAGGACGAATTCGGCAAGGTCCAGCTCGCCGTCATCTCCGAATGCATTTCGAAGACCGGCTCGGCGGAGCTGTTCTACGCGCGCTATCTGCAATTCCGCCGTGACGCGCTGGTCGAGATGATCGCCGCCGGCCAGAAGGACGGCAGCATTCTGGCGGAGGGACAGCCAGAGGATCTCTACGACGCGATCTATGGCAGCCTGTTCTACCGCTACGTCTTCGGCATCGCGCCGATCACGCCGGCCTATGCGCGCACCCTGGTCGATCTGGTGTTGCGGCCGAAGGGCTAGAGCCTTTCCCGCTCCGATGGAATCGGAGCGGGGCTCTAGCTTCTTCTTTTGACGCGTTTTCTTTACGCGAACCGGTATCCACTTCGCTCGAAAACGCTTTAGAAGCGCGCCCTCTATCGTACCGGCTTCACCGGCTGAGAGAGCTTTTCCGTGCGGTCGCGCTCGGTCATGTCGACCACCGTCTCCATCGGCGCTGTCAATTCGTAGACGTAGGAGACGTCGGTGAAGAAGCGCTTTGCGGTGCCGCCCAACGCTTCAGGCGCGACACGGTCGAGCAGGATCAGACCGAAATCGGAATCCGGGCGCCGGGTCGCCTCGCTGGTGTTGAACTCCTCCCAGCGGAAATGAAAGACCTCGTCGGTCCCCTCGCCCGTCACCGTCCAATTGGCCGTGATGTGCGGATGTTTGCCGACCAGCGACAGGCCTTCGTCGGAGTGCGAGGCGAGCTCGAAGAACAGCAGCGACAGGCTCTGCGCCGCACGCGCGCTGACGGCGATATCGGGGCCGGTGACGGCGATGCGGTCGGCATGCGGAATGGCGCGCGCCTCGAACAGGCCCTTCAGCTTGACACCCTGCCACTGGCTCTCGCTGAGCAGCGAGACCACGTTGGACATGGCATGGATGCGGCCGATCAGCAGCTCGCGCGCGACGTCGATGTCCGAACCGTGACGCAGCGTGCGCGTCACGATCGACTGGATCACCGCCAGGATGTTCTTGACCCGGTGGTTGAGCTCGTCGATCACCGCGGTCAGGCGGCGCTCGAAGCCGATCCGCACCTGGATTTCGCGGCTGAGCCGCAGATTGTTGTAGGCGACATAGCCGAACAGGCCGCACACCATCACGGTGATGGCAAAACCGATCGCCGCCACGATGATCGCGGTCTGCTCGGCGCGACGCGCCGAATTGGACTTCGCGTAATAGCCGAGCTGCCAGTCGCGCCCGCCGAAGCTGACCGTGCGCGTCGCCGATGGAGCCGGCCCATCCTCCGCCGTGGTGCGCGCAGAGACCGCGCCCTGGTCGTTGGCAACGAGCTCGCCGCCGTCCTTGCGCGGGTCCTTGAGGGCGACCGCAAACAACGACATGTCGTCGTTGGTCAGCATCAGCGAGGCAAGCTCATAGGAAAACGTGATGAAACCGACAGGCTCGGTCGCGCCCTCGGGAATGACGGGAGCCGCGACGATGACGCCGACCGGACCGTTGCCGCGCAGGAGCGGCACCGGGTCGGAGGCCACAGACCTCTTCTCGATCCTGGCGCGGGCCAGCATCGCGCTGCGCACCGGGTCCAGATCATAACTGCGGCCGGGCAGCGCCTTGGTCTCGTCGCTGCGCGGCTCGAGGTCCATCAGCACGTCGATCGGCCGGGTAAGGCTGGAGGGATCGATCGGCTTGTCGCCGTAGTCGCGGATTTGCGGATTGGGGAAGCCGGCGGCCGCGATCGCAGCCTGCGCCGCGGTCAGTTCGTTCGGCTGCAGCCTGGCTATCCAGCCAGCCACCACGAAGTCGGTCTTGAAGGCATAGATGGCCGAACGCAGCGGCTCCAGCATGTTCGGCTTGAGCACGGACGGCGCGCGGAACAGGCCTGAGGCGACGCGCGCGAGCAGCTCGCGCTCCGTCAGCCGGTCCTGGACCAGGCTCGCATGCACGTCGATCGCACGCGCCAGCGCGATCCGGTCCAGCGCCAGCTCCTGGTCGTGGACGCGATAGGCCGCGAGCCCGGAGAGCAGAACCCCGAGCAGAGCGATGAAGCCGATGATGAATCCCAGCCGGACCAATTGACTACTCAGGCAAAAGCGGCAGGTCGGCAATAAACACGGAGCATGTGAAAGCCGCTCGAACGGGACTGTGCCGAAACAGAGTGGACCCCAGTACCGGAGATAATGAATGAGGAGGCATCAGTACGCAACTTCGGTTGCCTGAAAAGCTTAATCCGCCCGGCCGATGGGCTGGCCATGACGGCTTCGCTTCGGACAACGGAGGTAGTTAATCCCCGTGTCCGAAATTTGTTCCGCAAATACGGCCTCCCACGGGCGTCAACGGCGGAAACCACGTGCGCCATGTCGTCGCGCCATCAGCCCGCCCGCTTCAAGCCACCTTTGGCCTCGATGAAACCGACGATCTGGTCGAGCCCCTCGCTCTTCTTCAGATTGGTCATGACGAAGGGGCGCGCGCCGCGCATCCGCTTGGCGTCCGTGTCCATCTTCTCCAGGGAGGCGCCGACATGGGGCGCGAGGTCGATCTTGTTGATGACCAGAAGATCCGACCGGGTGATGCCGGGGCCGCCTTTGGACGGGATCTTGTCGCCGGCGGCGACGTCGATGACGTAGATGGTGAGGTCGGCCAATTCCGGGGAAAAAGTGGCAGCGAGATTGTCGCCGCCGGATTCGATCAGCACGAGATCAAGGCCGGGGAATTTCGCACGCATGTCCGCGACCGCGGCCAGATTCATCGAGGCGTCCTCGCGGATCGCCGTGTGCGGGCAGCCCCCGGTCTCGACGCCGGCGATGCGGTCGGGCGTCAGCGAGCCCGAGCGCACCAGGAATTCCGCGTCCCATTTGGTGTAAATGTCGTTGGTGATCGCGGCGATGTCATAGCGCTCGCGCATGGTCTTGCAGAGCAGGTCCATCAGCGCGGTCTTGCCCGATCCGACCGGGCCACCGACGCCGACACGCAAGGGGCCGTGAGATTTCGACATATCACTCGTTCTCTCTTGATGGGGTGAAGGCCGCACTGCTCACGACCGAAACAGCCGCGTATATTGCGTCTCGTGCCGGAGACTGGCGAGATCGGCGCGAAACGTCGCGCCGCCGAGATCGTCCAATGTCGCATTCAGCGCACGATTGGCGGTCGCGGCGACCACGGCTTCCAGCCTCACCAGCACGCGCTGGCTGTCGGTCTGGCCGAGCGGAACGAGGCGGCTGGCTGCGGAGATCCAGTTCGAAACCAGCGCATGAAGAAAGGCGTGCAGGGTCGGTGCCAGCGGCACGCCGTGCATCGCGGCAACCAGGCCCACGGCGACGGGATAGACCAGTGGCGCGCCGCACGCCGCAACCATGGCATCGAGGCCCTCCGCGTCCCATGCGGCACGAGAGATCTCGACGAAGGCGCGGCCCTGCGAGGTCGTCTCGAGTTGCCGCTCGCGCGACGGCACGAAGGCGGCGGCGAGTTCGGCGATATCGTTTAGAGTGCTCTCCTCGCCGGCCTCAGCGGCCCGGTAAGCATGGACCAGGAACGTCGCATCGCAAAAGCCGGAGCCGTCGCCGAGCATCGCGTCGAGCCAGTCCGCGAGCGTCGCAATGTCGATGATATCGCCCGCCTCGACCGCCCATTCGATGCCGCTGGAATAGGAGAACCCGCCGACCGGAAACGCCGGCGACAGCCATGTCATCAGCCGGTACAGCGCCGCCGCCTCGCGCTCGGCGAGGTCACCGGCACGAACCGGCTCATTTGTGGTCATGAGCATGCTTGTGGCCGTGATGATGGTCGGGATGGTCGCAATGCTCGTCGTGATGGTGGTGGTGATCGTGGCCATGGTCATGCGCGGCATGGTCATGGCCGTGATGATCATGGTGACCGTGCCCGTGATCATCATGACCGTGATCGTGATGGGCGTGTTCGTCGTGGCCATGCGCGTGGCTGGCGTCGGCATAGGCGCCGCCTTCCGGATCGAACGGAGCCTCGATCTCGATCACGCGCGCGCCGAGGCCTTTCACCATGGCCTCGATGACGTGGTCGCGGCGGATGCGCAGGCTCTTGGCCATGATCTGCGTCGGCAAATGGCGGTTGCCGAGATGCCAGCTAACGCGGATGAGATGATGCGGATCGTGGCCGCGAATCTCGAGCAGCGGCTCGGGCGCCGCGACCACTTCGACCAGCCGGCCGTCTTCCAGCACCAGCGCGTCGCCGCCGCGCAGCGCGACGGCATTCTCCAGGTCGAGCAGGAACTCGAGGCCCCGCGTCCCCGTCATCGCCATGCGGCGGCGGTGCCGATCGTCGAAATCGAGCACGACCGTATCCGCTGCGGCTTCGGTGAAGCGGTGCTGTCCTTTGACCTGCGTCGCCCGGATCATGCGCTATATCCTCAGAGCTTCTCGACCTTGCCGTCGCTGATGATCTCGATCACCGTCGGTCCCGTCTTCATCTGCGCGGAATATTCGCGCCACACCTTCATGTGCGGCGCCTTGGCATGCGCGGTGAGATCGTCGCGGGTCTCCCAGCGCTCGACCACCACATATTGATTGGGGTTGTTGACGCTGACATTGCCGTCATAGGAGATGCAGCCCTTCTCCTTGAGGGTCTCGACGGTGCAGGCCTTGTGTCCCTTGATGAAGTCGTCCTTGTTTTCCGGCTTCATGGGCGTGGTGGCGATGACGTAGATCATGGGATTGTTCCCTGTTGTTCTTGTTAGCGGACGTCGACCTTCTCGGGCGTGATCACTTCGATCTTCGGCGGGGCCGTAAAGCACTTCACCGCGACGCGGCCGAAGGTCTTCATGTGCTCCATGCCACGATGCGGCACCAGGGCCTCGGCATTCTCCCACTGCTCGACGAACACCATCTTGGCGGGATCGGTGACGCTCTCATGCAGGTCATAGGCGATATTGCCGGGTTCTTTCCGCGTCTCCTTGATGCAGGCGGTGGCGGCTGCAATGAATTCGGCGCGCGTCTCGGGCTTGATGGTCAGGGTGGCAACGACGTAGATCACGAGAAATCCTCCCGGCTTTTCTTCTGGGTTCACGATACCGGGCGGGACCTTAGACCAGGCGGGACCGAACGCAAAACCGGAAAGACCACCCGGATATGCGCTCGGGACATGCGTTGAGGCGCTATTTCAGTACATGAAATATCGCTGCGCCATCGGCAGCACCTCGGCGGGTGCGCAGGTGAGCAATTCGCCGTCGGCGCGGACCTCATAGGTCTCCGGATCGACCTCGATATTGGGCGTGGCGTCGTTGTGGATCATGCTCTTCTTGGAGATCTTGCCGCGGGTGTTCTGGACCGCATAGAGCTTCTTCTCGATGCCGAGCTTGCGCGCCAGGCCACCGGTGATCGCGGCTTTCGACGTGAACACCACCGACGACGCCGTGCGCGCCTTGCCGAAGGCGCCGAACATCGGCTGGTAGTGCACCGGCTGCGGCGTCGGGATCGAGGCGTTGGGATCGCCCATCGGAGCTGCGACGATCATACCGCCCTTGACGATGCAATCCGGCTTGACGCCGAAGAAGGCCGGCGACCACAGCACGAGATCGGCGAGCTTGCCCTTCTCCACCGAGCCGATCAGCTTCGACACGCCGTGCGCGATCGCCGGATTGATGGTGTATTTGGCGATGTAGCGCTTGACGCGGAAATTGTCGTTGTCCCTGCCCTTGTCCTGCGGCAGCGATCCGCGCTGCTTCTTCATCTTGTCCGCGGTCTGCCATGTCCGGATGATGACCTCACCAAGGCGGCCCATGGCCTGGGAATCCGACGACATCATCGAGAGCGCGCCGAGATCGTGCAGGATGTCCTCGGCCGCGATGGTCTCCTTGCGGATACGGCTCTCGGCGAACGCCAGATCTTCCGCGATCGAGGGATCGAGGTGGTGGCACACCATCAGCATGTCCAGATGCTCGTCGATGGTATTGCGCGTGAAGGGGCGCGTCGGATTGGTCGAGGACGGCAGCACGTTCTTGAGCCCTGCGACCTTGATGATATCAGGGGCATGACCACCGCCGGCGCCCTCGGTGTGGAAGGCGTGGATGGTGCGGCCCTTGAAGGCCTTGATCGTATCCTCGACGAAGCCGGATTCGTTCAGCGTGTCGGTGTGGATCATCACCTGGATGTCGTAATCGTCGGCCACCGACAGGCAGTTATCGATCGCAGCCGGCGTCGTGCCCCAATCCTCGTGCAGCTTCAGCGCGCAGGCGCCGCCCTTGATCATCTCGACCAGGGCTGCTGGCCGCGAGGCATTGCCCTTTCCGGAGATGCCGAGATTGACCGGGAAGGCGTCGAACGACTGGATCATCCGCCCCATGTGCCACGGCCCCGGCGTGCAGGTGGTCGCGAAAGTGCCGTGCGACGGGCCGGTGCCGCCGCCCAGCATCGAGGTGACGCCGGACATCAGCGCGTGCTCGATCTGCTGCGGGCAGATGAAATGGATGTGGCTGTCGAAGCCGCCGGCGGTGAGGATCTTGCCTTCGCCCGCGATCACGTCGGTGCCGGGGCCGATGATGATGGTGACGCCCGGCTGGATGTCGGGATTGCCGGCCTTGCCGATCGCCGAAATCATGCCGTCCTTGATGGCGACATCGGCCTTCACGATGCCCCGGTGATCGACGATCAGCGCATTGGTGATGACCGTGTCGGCCGCGCCCTGCTTGTTGGTGACCTGCGACTGCCCCATGCCGTCGCGGATCACCTTGCCGCCGCCGAACTTCACCTCCTCGCCATAGGTGGTGAAATCCTTCTCCACCTCGATGATGAGATCGGTGTCGGCCAGCCGCACCTTGTCGCCGGTGGTCGGGCCGAACATGTCGGCATAGACGGAACGCTTCATCTTGACGGACATGGTGTGCTCCAACTCCGGGATTGAATTCGACGTGAACGGTTCATGTGGCGGGACGCTTGCAGAGCTCTTGGAACTTGCGAATGTTCTCCAGGCCCAACTTGAAATCGCTGCTGACCGAGCTATCGCCGAGCTTGAAGCGGAAACCACCGGTGCGTTCGAACTGCTCGAACGCAGGCCCTGTCACAGACAGCTGGAAACGATAGCGCCATCCGTTCATGCCGGTGAAAAACTCGGGTCCGAAGGCGCTGGCATCCTCGGGCGTCACCACGAGATTTGGCTCCTCATCGTGAAGCATCGTCGCCGCGATGGCGCTCCGTGCGTCTTCGCTCATGTCGCCTTCGGCTGTGGCCCTTCCGGAGCCCTTCTTGCAGTGGAATAGCAACGGACCCAAATTGTCGGTGGCCTCACTGTCCGCAGTGACGAGAAGCGCGCTATGGTCCTGATCGGAGACGCGCCACTGGACGTCGCCTTCGGCCGCACGCGCGCTGGAGCCGAGCGCAACCGATGCAACAACGGCAACCGCGCCAATGCAAATCGACATGCGCAGCCAGTCCGTCATAGCGTGCTCCTTGCAAGCTCGACGGTGTCGTCAAAGATCCGGTCGAGCGCGCCGTTGCCGCCTCGACATCCGGCAACGACTTTCTCAGCCCAGCCGGTGTAGTCGGCGAGATCCTCGAGCTCTTCGGCGGACGGATCGGAATGGATGCGCGCCCCGATGTTGCTGATCTTGTCGGCGATCTTGATCAGCTTGGCGCCTGGCGATTTGTGCGGAGCGTCCGCAATCTGTTTCTGCCGCCGCTCGGCCTTCGGCAGGCTCATGTCGTCAGTGCATTCGACGACGAGCGAGGCGACCCGGTCGGAGAATCTTTGCGCGATTTCGTCCCGCGTGGTGTCGGTGTCCTCGATGACATCGTGCAGCCAGCCGGCTGCGACGAGCTCGGCATCGGCACCGTCGGTCGCGGTCGCGAGCAGGTTCGCAACCTCCGCGAGGTGATTGATGTAAGGTTCGTTCCCCCGCCCCTTGCGCGCCATACCATTGTGCCGGCGCGCGGCCAGCTCAGCGGCTTTAGAGATGAGACGGATGGCGGGCAGCATCGAGGTCACACCGCTCCTTGATGGCAACATCCGCGGTCGACGCAGGCTCGCGAAGTTACTTGGGTCCGAGTTCGCGGCAGACCCCCCTCCCCTGCCCTCCCCCGCAAGGGGGGAGGGAGCGAGACAGTTGCGCTCACCTCACTGTAGCTCACGGCACTCATCTCAATCGCGTCGCGTTGCGCTCGCGCTCATCACGCTCACAGTTTCCCCATCACCTCGCCGCGAAAACCATAGATCGTCTTCTTCCCCGCCACGGCGACGAGCTGGACGTCGCGGGTCTGGCCGGGCTCGAAGCGGACGGCGGTGCTGGCGGCGATGTCGAGGCGCATGCCGCGGGATTTCTTGCGGTCGAATTTCAGCGCCGGGTTGGTCTCGAAGAAATGGTAGTGCGAGCCGACCTGGATCGGGCGGTCGCCGGTATTGGCCACCGTCAGCGTCACCGTCTTGCGGCCGGCATTGAGCTCGATCTCGCCGTCCTGGATGAAGAGTTCGCCGGGGATCATGCTTCCCTCCTACCTGATCGGTTCGTGCACGGTGACGAGCTTGGTGCCGTCCGGAAAGGCCGCCTCGACCTGGATGTCGTGGATCATCTCGGGAATGCCCGGCATCACCTGGTCGCGGGTCAGCACCTGCGCGCCGGATTGCATCAGCTCGGCGACGGTGCGGCCGTCGCGTGCGCCTTCGAGAATGAAATCGGAAATGATCGCGATCGCCTCGGGATGGTTGAGCTTGACGCCACGATCCAGCCGCCGGCGCGCCACGATCGCCGCCATCGAGATCAGAAGCTTGTCCTTTTCGCGGGGAGACAGGTTCATGCGAAATCTCTTCCGTTCAACACTTCAATTCAACCAGAGCCGCGGCAGCGCCGCACCGGTGCGCGCCAGCACGGCCATCATGTCGGCACGCAGGCGCGCCGCATCTTGGGCACAGAACCGCGCCATTGCAAATCCATTCCAGGCGGATATCCCGACCTCGCCGGAGAAGGAGTCCGACGCCTCGCGGATACGCTCAACCAGCGCCTCGTCGCCGGGAACGATCAGCGCCGTACCGATCGCGGCGCCGCCATTGGCCACCGCTGATCGCCCAAGTTTCGCGCCGATATTGCCATCGAGCCTGACAGTCTCGGCGAACACCAGCTTGCCGCCGCGGGCGAGCCGCCAGCGGTCGACGAACTCGCCCTGCTCCATCCGCTCGCCCATCGCGGTACGGCCGAACACGACGATCTCGCAAAGCAGGAGCGAAGCGGTCTCGTCGAGCGCGATATCGAAGCGGCGATGAACCCGGGCGCGATCGAACAGGATCGTCTCCTGCGGCAGCCAGCCGAGATGCGCGCCGGCGCCGACCTTGAGCGCGATACTGAGCTCTGCCGCCTGTCCCGGCGCGCGGTAGATCTTTTCTGCCGCCGCCGTGGTCAGCGTCAGCCGCGCGGCGTCAGCGGCCGTGATTTCGATGTCGAAGCGATCGCCGCCAGCGACACCGCCGGCCGTGTTGACGAACACGCCGGAGAGTCCCTCGCCCTCCGGCGAAGGAAAGCGCACGCGCAGGGAGCCGGACTCATGCAGGACGCCGCGCCGCGTCACGCCATCGCGCGCGTGGACGTCGAAGCGAACAGCGCCACGGGCACGGTTGGCCTCGAAAACTCCTGATGTGACTGATAGGTCGCTCCGCATCCGCCTCCCCAGCCGGCCGCGTCGGAATGACTTACAGCGCCATCTGGCGGCTGATTTCGGCCGGGTCGAGATTGGATCGGTCGCAGGTGAATTTTACCGCGCCGCGATCCATCACCGCGAAACTGTCGCCGAGTTCGCAGGCAAAGTCGAGATATTGTTCGACCAGCACGATCGCGATGCTGCCGAGGTTGCGCAGATAGGAAATGGCGCGGCCGATGTCCTTGATGATCGAGGGCTGGATGCCTTCGGTGGGCTCGTCGAGCAGCAGCAGCTTTGGCCGCATCACCAGTGCACGCCCGATCGCGAGCTGCTGTTGCTGGCCGCCGGAGAGGTCGCCGCCGCGCCGGCCGAGCATGGATTGCAGCACCGGGAACAGCGAAAACACATCGTCAGGAATGTGCTTATCCTCGCGCTTGAGCGGACCGAAGCCGGTCTTGAGGTTCTCCTCGACCGTCAGCAGCGGAAATATCTCGCGGCCCTGCGGCACGAAGCCGATGCCCTTGCGCGCCCGCTCATAGGGCTTAAGCCCGGTGATGTCGCTGCCGTCGAGCATGATCGCACCCGAGGAAATCGGATACTGCCCCACCATGGCACGCAGGAGCGAGGTCTTGCCGACGCCGTTGCGCCCGAGCACGCAGGTGACCTTGCCGGGCTCTGCGGCGATCGAGACGCCGCGCAACGCCTGCGCCGCGCCGTAGAACAGGTTGATGTCCTTGACCTCAAGCATTGCTCAGCGTCCCAAATACACTTCGATGACCCGCTCGTTGGACGAGACCTGGTCGATGGTTCCTTCCGCGAGCACCGTGCCTTCGTGCAGGCAGGTCACCTTGACCCCGAGCTCGCGCACGAACGTCATGTCGTGCTCGACCACCATCACGGTGTGGGTCTTGTTGATCTCTTTCAGCAGTTCCGCCGTGAGATGCGTCTCGACGTCGGTCATGCCCGCGACGGGCTCGTCGACCAGCAGGAGCTTCGGATCCTGCGCGAGCAGCATGCCGATCTCGAGCCACTGCTTCTGGCCGTGGCTGAGGCTGCCGGCGAGGCGGTTGCGCGCCTCGGTGAGGCGGATCGTCTCCAGCACCTTGTCGATACTCTCGGACTCGGCCTTGCTGCCGCGCCAGAACAGCGTGCCCTTGACGCTGTGATCGACATTGAGCGCGAGCAGGAGGTTGTCCTGCACGGTCTGGCTCTCGAACACCGTCGGCTTCTGGAATTTGCGGCCGATGCCGAGCTCGGCGATGCGAGTCTCGTCCAGCCGCGTCAGGTCGGTGACGCCGTCGAACAGCACCGTGCCCTCGTCGGGCTTGGTCTTGCCGGTGATGATGTCCATCATCGTGGTCTTGCCGGCACCGTTCGGGCCGATGATGGCGCGCATTTCGCCGGGTTCGAGCGTCAGCGACAGGTTGTTGATGGCGTGGAAGCCATCGAACGAGACGTGCACGCCGTCGAGATAGAGCATCGCGGAAGTTGCGCGGGTGTCCATGACGTTCATTGCCGCCTACTCCGCCATGTCAGGTTCGGTGACGCCGTCTTCGGCCGCGGCACTCGCCGCGGTCGCGGCGCGCTTTTCCTTCGACTGGTCCCACCAGGCATTAAAGGTGCCGACGATGCCCTTCGGCAGCAGCAGCGTCACCAGGATGAACAGCGCGCCGAGCATGAACAGCCAGTAAGGCGCGAGCATGCCCGAGGTAAAGAACGTCTTGGCGTAGTTGACGACGACGGCGCCGAGCGCCGCGCCGATCAGCGTGCCGCGACCGCCGACCGCCACCCAAATCACCGCCTCGATCGAATTGCCCGGCGCGAATTCGGATGGATTGATGATGCCGACCTGCGGCACATAGAGCGCGCCGGCGACACCGGCCATGCAGGCCGACAGCGTGAACACGAAAAGCTTGTAGGATTCGACGCGGTAACCGAGGAACCGGCTGCGCGATTCCGCGTCGCGGATTGCGATCAGAACCTTGCCGAGCTTGGAGGATACGACGGAACGGCAGATCAGGAAGGCGACGATCAGCGCGAGGCAGCTCAGCGCGAACAGCGCGGCGCGGGTGCCCTCGGCCTGCACGTTGAAGCCCAGAATGTCCTTGAAATCGGTCAAGCCGTTGTTGCCGCCGAAGCCGAAATCATTGCGGAAGAAGGCGAGCAGCAGCGCATAGGTCATCGCCTGCGTGATGATCGACAGATAGACGCCGGTCACGCGGGAACGGAAGGCGAGCCAGCCGAAGCAGAAGGCGAGCAGGCCGGGCACGAACAGCACCATCAGCGCCGCGAACCAGAACATGTCGAAGCCATACCAGTACCAGGGCAGCTTCGAATAGTTCAGGAACACCATGAAGTCGGGCAGGATCGGATTGCCGTAGACGCCGCGGGTGCCTATCTGCCGCATCAGGTACATGCCCATGGCGTAGCCGCCGAGCGCGAAGAAGGCACCGTGGCCGAGCGAGAGAATGCCGCAATAGCCCCAGATCAGGTCGATCGAGAGCGCCAGGATGGCGTAGCAGACATATTTGCCCCAGAGCGCGACCAGATAGGTCGGCACCTGCAGGAACGAGCCCGCGGGCAGCAGCAGGTTGGACAGCGGGATGAGAATTCCGCAGGCCGCGACGACGGCGAGGAAGATCGTCGCGCCGCGGTCCAGCGATCGCGTCAGCATGTGAGGGGTCATGCTTCCACCGCACGGCCCTTGAGCGCGAACAGCCCGCGCGGGCGCTTTTGAATGAACAGGATGATGAGAACCAGGATCGCGATCTTGCCGAGCACGGCGCCGGCAACGGGTTCCAGGAACTTGTTGGCGATGCCGAGCGTGAAGGCGCCGACCAGCGTGCCCCAGAGATTGCCGACGCCGCCGAACACCACGACCATGAAGCTGTCGATGATGTAGCTCTGGCCGAGATTGGGGCTGACATTGTCGATCTGCGACAGCGCGACGCCGGCGATGCCCGCAATGCCCGAGCCGAGACCGAAGGTCAGCGCATCGACGCGCGAGGTGGCGATGCCCATCGAGGCGGCCATGCGGCGGTTCTGCGTCACTGCGCGCATCTCGAGACCAAGCGCGGTATAGCGCAGCATCGCGAGCAGGATCGCGAACACCGCGAGCGTGAAGACGAGGATCCAGAGCCGGTTATAGGTGATGGTGATCTGACCGAGCTCGAACGCGCCGCTCATCCAGGAGGGGTTGCCGACCTCGCGATTGGTCGGGCCGAACATGGTGCGCACCGCCTGCTGCAGCACCAGCGACAGGCCCCAGGTCGCGAGCAGCGTTTCCAGCGGACGACCATAGAGGAAGCGGATGATGCTGCGCTCGATCACGACACCGAGCGCACCAGCGACGAGAAAGGCGAGCGGCACGGCGATCAGCAGCGAATAGTCGAACAGGCCGGGATAGCGGGTGCGGATTACCTCCTGCACCACGAAGGTGGTGTAGGCGCCAATCATCACCATCTCGCCATGCGCCATGTTGATGACGCCCATCACGCCGAAGGTGATGGCCAGCCCGATCGCCGCGAGCAGCAGCACCGAGCCGAGCGAGAGGCCGTACCAGGCATTTTGAACCGTGGACCAGACCGCGAGCGAGCTCTGGATCGAGCCGATCGCGCTCGCGGCGGCCTTCGTTACCGAGGCCGGCTGATCGCCCATGCCGGTGAGCAGGGCCATCGCCTCCTGGTCGCCGCGCGCCTTGAGGGTGGCGACCGCTTCGAGCTTCTCGACCTCGGTGGCGTCCGACTTGAACAGCAGGATCGCCGCACGGGCGTCGCCGAGCGCAGCCTTGACGGATTTGTTGGTCTCCTTGACGAGCGCGCCATCGACCGCCTCGAGCGCAGTCTCCTCATGCGACTTGAAGACGGATTGCGCGGCCTGCAGCCGCGTTCCGATGTCCGGAGACTGCAGCGTCAGGCCGCCGATCGCAGCATCGACACTGCGACGCAGGCGGTTGTTGAGGCGGACCGCGCTCGCGCTGTCGGGAACGCTGGCAACGGGCTGGCCGGTCGCGGCGTCGATCGACTTGCCGTCGGCGCCGGTGACGTAAACCTTTTTGCTATCGAGGTCGGCCATGAGCCGGCCGTCCTGGAGCGCGCTGATGATGGGGAAGGCCAGCGGATTGCCGCTGCCCGCGACCACGCCGATCGCCTCTTCCGTGTCGGAATAATCATCGTTGGCAAATTTGGCGACCGCATCCTCGAATGGACCAGCGAAGGCAGGCAGTGCGAACGCAATCAAAAATAACGAGAGCAGGAGCGAACCGAGACGGGCGGGAAAATTGGCTGACACTGTGAATGACCCCGGCAGAAAATGGTGGAGAAGGCGGCGGGATAGCCGCCTTCTCCGGTCGTGAAGTGGAGCGTCAGATCCGGATCAGGAACCCGAGCCGAGGCACTTGTTGGTCTTGGTGTTGAAGTTGCCGCACTTCTTGCCGACCCAATCGCCGATCAGGTCCTTGGAGCCATCGAGCTCCTTCGACCAGGCGTCGCCGGCCACGAGGCCCGGGGTCTTCCAGACCACGTCGAACTGACCGTTCGCCTTGATCTCGCCGATGAATACCGGCTTGGTGATGTGGTGGTTCGGAAGCATCTTGGAGGTGCCGCCGGTCAGGTTCTTGGCTTCGATGCCCGGGAGAGCGTCGATGACCTTGTCGGGATCGGTGGACTTCACCTTCTCGACCGCCTTGACCCACATGTCGAAGCCGATCACGTGCGCTTCCATCGGATCGTTGGTCACGCGCTTCGGATTCTTGGTGTAGGCCTGCCACGCCTTGATGAACTTCTCGTTCTCCGGCGACTTGATCGACTGAAAGTAATTCCAGGCGGCAAGATGGCCGAGCAGCGGCTTGGTGTCGATGCCGGCGAGCTCTTCCTCACCCACCGAGAACGCCACGACCGGGATGTCCTTGGCCTTGATGCCCTGGTTGCCGAGCTCCTTGTAGAAGGGAACGTTGGCGTCGCCGTTGATGGTCGAAACCACCGCGGTCTTCTTGCCGGCCGAGCCGAACTTCTTGATGTCGGCCACGATCGTCTGCCAGTCGGAATGACCGAACGGCGTGTAGTTGATCATGATGTCTTCCTGGGCGACACCCTTCGACTTCAGATAGGCTTCCAGGATCTTGTTGGTGGTGCGCGGATAGACGTAGTCGGTGCCCGCGAGCACCCAGCGCTTCACCTTCTCGTCCTTCATCAGATAGTCGACGGCGGGGATCGCCTGCTGGTTCGGTGCAGCGCCCGTGTAGAACACGTTACGCTCGGACTCTTCGCCCTCGTACTGCACGGGGTAGAACAGGATGTTGTTCAGCTCCTTGAATACCGGGAGCACCGACTTGCGCGACACCGAGGTCCAGCAGCCGAACACGACCGCGACCTTGTCCTTGGTGATCAGCTCGCGGGCCTTTTCGGCGAACAGCGGCCAGTTCGAGGCGGGGTCGACGACCACGGCTTCGAGCTTCTTGCCAAGCACGCCGCCCTTCTTGTTCTGCTCGTCGATCAGGAAGAGGATGGTGTCCTTCAGCGTGGTTTCGCTGATGGCCATGGTGCCGGAGAGAGAGTGAAGCACACCGACCTTGATGGTGTCGTCCGCGGCCTTTGCACCGGAAATGGAAGCCAGACCGAGCATCAGTCCGGCGGTCGCGGCGAAAAGACCGCGGCGGCTAAATGAAGCCGCTATATCGTGAGTGGATTTGGTAAGCATGATTGTATCATCTCCCTGACGCAGACGTGAAAAAGACGCTGCGAAACGGCCCCACGGCCGCCTGCGATTAACGGAATCGCAAGAACCATGCCATGGGCTGAGCACATGCCAACCTATTGGTCAGACTAGACAATTTTACCGCAATCCAAGTTTCGACACAAGTCAAACGCCTAAAAATTGGGCCAATAAAATGTATGCCAATGCGGCAGTCAGTCCGTTTTTTGAGCAAATCGGTGCCTATGTCTAATTTTCCGGCACAACTATTTTTGCACTGCAATCGCCCTTTGGCGAAGACTTGCCTTGAAAGCGCCCCCTCGATGTTCCATATGAGCTCACGAGACCTCTTTTCGAATCAAGGGGTCGTTGCGAGCCGCGTGTTCTTAAGCCCCTCCGGGCCTCTGGCTTGCCCCATATCTCCCAAGCCATCCGACACCCTAAACACGCAGGTGTCTTCTAGACACCCTTTTGCGCGCGCCGCGCTGAAAGCGCCGGCTGCCCGCTTTTGACATGGAAAGAACCCATCTTTTGAATTCGTTTCAGGACTTCGGCCTCGCCGAACCCATCGCCCGTGCTCTCGCCGAAGAGAAATACGTCACCCCCACCCCCATCCAGGCCCAGACCATTCCTACGGCGTTGACCGGCCGGGACGTCGTCGGCATCGCCCAGACCGGAACCGGCAAGACCGCGTCCTTCGCGCTGCCGATCCTGCATCGCCTGCTCGAGAACCGCATCAAGCCGCAGCCCAAGACCTGCCGCGTCCTGGTGCTCTCACCGACCCGCGAGCTGTCCGGCCAGATCCTCGACAGCTTCAACGCTTATGGCCGTCACATCCGCCTGTCCTCGATGCTCGCCATCGGCGGCGTGCCGATGGGCCGCCAGGTCCGCTCCCTGATGCAGGGCGTCGACGTGCTGGTCGCCACGCCCGGTCGCCTGCTCGACCTCGTGCAGAGCAACGGGCTGAAGCTTTCAAGCGTCGAATTCCTGGTGCTCGACGAAGCTGACCGTATGCTCGACATGGGCTTCATCAACGACATCCGCAAAATCGTCGCCAAGCTGCCGATCAAGCGGCAGACACTGTTCTTCTCGGCCACCATGCCGAAGGACATCGCCGAGCTCGCCGACGCCATGCTGCGTGACCCCGCCCGCGTCGCGGTGACTCCGGTCTCATCGACCGTGGAGCGGATCCAGCAGCGCATTATCCAGGTCGACTTCTCCGCCAAGCCGGCGTTCCTCGCCCAGCTGCTGAAGCAGGAGCCGGTCAACCGCGCGCTGGTCTTTACCCGCACCAAGCACGGCGCCGACAAGGTCGTGAAGACGCTCGAGAAGGCCGGCATTCCCGCCAGCGCCATCCACGGCAACAAGTCGCAGAACCATCGCGAGCGCACGCTCGCCCAGTTCCGCTCCGGCGATATCCGCACCCTGGTCGCCACCGACATCGCCGCCCGCGGCATCGATGTCGACGGCATCACCCACGTCATCAATTTCGACCTGCCCAACGTGCCCGAGACCTATGTGCACCGCATCGGCCGCACCGCACGCGCCGGCGCCGAAGGCACCGCGATCTCTCTGGTCGCAGGCGGCGAGGAGCTTGCCTATCTCCGCGACATCGAGCGGCTGATCAAGGTCGCACTGCCGCGTGAGGATCTCCGCACCGACGCCGGCCGCCGCGATGCGGGTCCTCCCCCGGCGCAGCAACGACAGGGCCGCGGAGGCCGCCCGGGCCAGCGTCCGCAAGGCGCGCGGAGCGGTGAAGGACGGCGTAACGACGAACGGCATTCCGACGGACGCCACCACAGCGCCAGCAAGCAGGGCGAAGGACGGCCCGGTGAAGGCCGGCGCGCTGACAGCAGGCCTGGCAACGGCCCGAAGACCTCGAAGGGGCCTCGTCGCCCTCACTCCGGTGGGAAGGGGCATTCGTCGCAAAACGACCGTTCAGAACAGCGTTCCGCGCATAGCGCCGGAGCATCTGATGGGATACAAGGCGTGGCCTTTTTGCGCCGTGAGAGTCGGCCGACTGCCCAACCGAACCGCAAACCCCATTCGCACTAGCCGTCCACGACCTGGAGATATTCATGGCTAAGGAAGAGCTGATCCAGTTCGAAGGACTGGTCACCGAAATCCTCCCCGACGCGCGCTACCGCGTGCAACTCGACGCCGGACACGAGATCGTTGCCTACACCGCCGGCAAGATGAAGAAGAACCGCATCAAGACGCTGGCGGGTGACCGCGTGACGGTGGAGATGTCGCCCTATGACCTCGAGAAGGGCCGGCTGATTTTCCGTCACAAGGACGAGCGTCCCAGTGGCGTGGGCGGACCTCCCCGTCCCGGACAGCGCGGCGGCCAGTTCCGTCGCCGCTAAACGGCCAATCCGCGCGCAAGCACGGAACTAAAATTCCGGCCTGTATTCTGATCCGCCGTGCGCGCACGGCGGATCAAAAAATCGTGCACGTCAGGATTGTTTTGGGGCTCTAACTCCAATAAAATGAGCTAATCGATTTTCGGCCGGACGACATTAGCATCCACCGGTACAGCCGGTTCAGACACGCTGACGACCCTTCCAAAAATTCGATCTAACCTGCCCGCGCGAGCGGGCTTTGACATTGTGTGATCTGAGAAGGGACTACCCCATGAGCATGGGAACCGTGAAGTGGTTTAACGCGACCAAGGGCTTCGGCTTCATCCAGCCCGACGACGGCGGCCAGGACGTTTTCGTACACATCAGCGCCGTCGAGCGCGCCGGCCTCGGCTCGCTGCGCGAAGGCCAGAAGATCTCCTACGAGATCGTGGCCGACCGCCGTTCCGGCAAGTCGGCAGCGGACAATCTCCGCGCCGCAGGTTGAGCCTGCGGGCCTTCGGCCCGTATCGGTTCTCCAGCAAGCCAAAGGAAAAGGCCGTGCGCAATGCACGGCCTTTTTTCATGTCCGAAGGAAGCCTGCGCGCTCTACAGGATCAGACGATCCTGCCCGGGCCAACCCGCCAACTAGCCCTGCTTAGTCTAGTTGGGTTTGGCGCCCGCGCCGGCACCACCGCTGGCACTGCTGCTCAGCGAACCGGCCTGGCTCATCGTGTTGTTGAAATAGGTGTCGCTATCACCCAGCGTCACGCGGCGCTGGCAGACCGGCATGCAGCTATAGGACTCGCGCTCGATCCCGCGGTAGACGGTGACGAGCCGGTCGCTCGGACCTTCGACCTGGATCTGGCGGTCGACCAGGATCTCGCCGCCCCGGTCGAGCGCGATGAAATTGGTGGCACCGTAGCCCTTCCCGGTCACGACGATCATGCCGCCAGGCTGGAGCGTGACGTCGGCGATGAGGGGATTGCCGACCACGATGGTCGCCACCTTGCCGGGGAGCCGGACCAGCTTGGCCTGGTCGACATTGACGGCGATGGTCTCGGCAGTGGGCTCGGCAAGGCCGGCAGCCGGCGATGCCAGCACCGCGGCCGCGACCAGAAGACAAACGCGCGCATGGCGGCGCAGCAACTCTTTACGCATACTCTTACCCCCGGGACGTCACAAACCGGCAGAAGCGACTAGATACAGCGGAGCCGGTGCCCGACCCGGCTAACCTGCCCTTAATTCGTGAACGTTCCGCAAACTCGCCGACTATTGTTTGAACGGACTGGCGTTTTGCTGCCCCAGAAGGTCGGCTACTGGCGGAACGGATAGGCGAGCTGGCCGGCGATCTCCTTCGGCATGGTCGCTTCGTCCTTGCCGTAATCCTTCGGCAGTTCGCCCGCGGGCATGCGGAAGGTACCGAACAGCACATCCCAGATCGGGAACGTCCCGGCGAAATTGGTGTCGCCGCCCACTTCGAGCCCCGTGTGGTGCCAGCGGTGGAACACCGGCGTCGCCAGCACATATTTGAACGGCCCGAAGGTCCAGTTCAGGTTGGCGTGCACGAAGGCCGAATGGAAGGTGGTGAATGGGCCGACCCAGATCATGACGTTCGGGGAAATGCCGGCTATCAGCAGCACGACGTCGACGCTGATCGTCCCGAGCAAGAGATTGACGGGATGGAACCGGGCCGCGGAAATCCAGCCGATCTCTTCCGACGAATGATGGATGGCGTGGTACTTCCAGAACCCGCCGCCGTGGAACAGCCGGTGCACCCAGTACAGCATGAAATCAGACAGCACCAGAAACAGGACGGCCTGCAGCCACAGCGGCAATTGCGCCAGCGGGCCATGGCCATCGTCGTAGAAGGCGATGAGCTCGTCGGCGTCGTGGATGTTGAAGAGGGCACCGGCACCGACGATCAGAAGCCCGATCCGCATGGTGCGGGCGAACACCGGAACGAAGAACCAGTAGCAGATGTCGGTGATGATCTCGCGCTTGCGCCACCACGGCGCGCCGGGATTGCACGCCCAGAAATGCTCGAGCACGGTGAAGACCGCCGCGAGCACGAAGGTGACGGGGATCACCTTCTCGATGGTCTCGCCGAGCATCAGGGCGACCTGCATGGGTAAGCTGGACATCGTCGCCTCTCTTCCGAATCCTGATCCTGCCTAGGCCTACTCCGCGAAATTTAAGGGAGGATGAAGTCGGCGGCGATTGCGCTGCATTTGGAGCCGGAACGAAATTCAACGGCCGCCTTAAGGCGAAATTCACTCTGGGCAAAAGCATCGGGCAGGAAACGGGTTTGAGCGATCGAATTAACTCTACCGAAAGAGCTCGGCTCACATGGTCATCGCGTCAATCACAGCGCCGAACGAGGCGATCCAACCCCCGATGGAGTTTAGTTCATGAAGAACCTGATTGCACGTTTCGCGAAGGATGAATCCGGCGCCACCGCCATCGAGTACGGCCTGATCGCCGCCGGCATCGCGCTGGCCATCATCACGGTCGTCAACAATCTCGGCACCTCGCTGAACACCAAGTTCGGCTCGATCAGCTCTTCGCTGAAGTAAGCGACCGACCAACGATGGCAAAAGCCCCGGATCTCCGGGGCCTTTGTTTTTTTGAGTACGGCGAGTTCAAGTGGCGTTGCGCAAGTACAGAACCGATGCCGCGGTTGCGGCCAGCGAGACGGCGTCAACCGAGACGCCGGCCTATTGGGTTTGCCTCGCGCTGCTGGTTGCGATGGCCGCCATCGCGTTGCGCATTGCCAGCATTTGGTGAGCGGGCCATCGGCGGCTTCCCGCACACAAAGCCGCAGCCTCCGTTTTCGGTTTGTTTAGCACTGCCGGCTAGCATGCGGCGACGCTTCGATCCCGCGACGAACCCAGGCTCAAGACGCAGCCCATGATCCTCGACCTTGCGCGCCTTCTGCTCTTCCCGGCCCTGATGGCATTCGCCGCCGCGAGCGATCTCTTCACGATGACCATCTCGAACCGCGTGTCGCTGGCGCTGGTCGCCGGCTTCTTCGTGCTCGCTCTTGCCGGTGGCATGGCACCTTACGAGATGCTGACCCATGTCGGCGCCGGTGCATTGCTCCTGGCCGTGGCCTTCACCTGCTTTGCGATGGGCTGGATGGGCGGCGGGGACGCCAAGATCGCAGCTTCCGTTGCGCTCTGGTTCGGCTTCGCCCAGTTGATGGATTTCCTGCTGTACGCTTCGCTGTTCGGCGGAGCGCTGACGCTGCTCCTGCTCCAGTTCCGGCAATGGCCGCTGCCTTACGGACTGGCGGGCCAGGCCTGGCTCGCACGGCTGCACGCCAAGGAGAGCGGGATTCCGTATGGCATCGCGCTCACGCTTGGCGCGCTGACGGTCTACCCGGAGACCGAATGGGTGAAGGCGATCGACCTTGCCCATCTCGCACTGCGCTGAACACACCGGGTAAACCCGGCGTTAAGGCGATTTAGATACGCCTCATTAACCATGCTTTGACGAATAGCTGGTCAACTGCCGATTACGGCGGCGGCAGCGTCGCGGCGTTTTGTTGGAAAGTGAAGCGTATGAATAGGGCACGCATTGTCGTCCTGACGGTCGCCATCTGCGCCGGCGGTGTCGCCGCGTACCTGGCGAGCGGCTCGGACACTGCGCCGCCACCGGCGGCTCCGGTCGCGCAGCTTCCGACCGTCGACGTCCTGGTGGCCAAGAACGACATCGGCCTCGGCCAGACCGTGAAGCCGGAAGACGTGCAATGGCAGACCTGGCCGGCTGCGACCGCCAGCGCCACCTTCATCCGCCGCAACGAGCGTCCCGAGGGCGTGACCCAGGTCACCGGCTCGATTGCGCGCGCCCCTTTCATCCAGGGTGAACCGATCCGCGACCAGAAGCTGGTCAAGGCCGAGGGCTCCGGCTTCATGGCCGCGATCCTGCCGACCGGCATGCGCGCGATCTCGACCGAAATCTCGCCGGAGACCGGCGCCGGCGGCTTCATCCTGCCGAACGATCGCGTCGACGTGCTTCTGACGCGCCGCCTCAAGAATCCCGACCAGAGCGCCGCCGCCCAGGACATCGTGACGTCCGAGATCATCCTGGCCAATGTCCGCGTGCTGGCGATCGACCAGGCGCCGAAGGAGAAGGACGGCCAGAACGCGGTGATCGGCAAGACCGTCACCCTCGAGCTCAATCCCGCCCAGACCGCGACGTTGTCCGCGGCCCGGCAGAGCGGCACGCTGTCGCTGGCGCTGCGCAGCATCGTCGACGTCAAGATGAGCGAGATCACGCTCGATGACTCCACGCGGAAGCGCGATAGCGTTTCGATCATTCGCTACGGTATCCCAAGCTCGACGGCGAAGGCACAATGAGGACTGTCGATATGAAATGCGGGGCAGATCTGGCAACGATGCGGACCTCTGTGGTCCGCGCCCTGTCGTTTTCGGCCGTCTTCGCACTGACGCTCAACCCGGTGCTCACGCCCGTGGTCGCCGCCGACTACCGGCCCGTTGCGCAGGTCGCAGCCGCCGACGGCCAGATGAACGCACGCTTCCTCTCGCTCGGCGTCGGCAAGTCGATCGTGATCGACCTGCCGCGCGACATCAAGGACGTGCTTGTCGCCGATCCAAAGATCGCCAATGCGGTGGTGCGGTCATCGCAGCGCGCCTACATCATCGGCGCCTCGGTCGGTCAGACCAACATCGTGTTCTTCGACTCCGCCGGCCAGCAGATCGCGGCCTATGACATCGCGGTCAAGCGCGACCTCAATGGCCTTCGGGCCGCGCTGAAGCAGGTCCTGCCCAACTCCGACATCCAGATCGACGGGCTCGGCGACGGCGTCGTCCTGACCGGCACGGCGGCGAATCCGCTGGAAGCACAGCAGGCCAACGATCTCGCCGTGCGCCTTACCGGCGGCATCGACAAGGTGGTGAATTCGATCGTGGTCCGCGGCCGCGACCAGGTCATGCTGAAGGTAACGGTCGCCGAGGTTGCGCGCACCGTGGTCAAGCAGCTCGGCATCGACCTCACCGCGAACCTGAACTACGGCACGTCGGTGGTGAGTTTCTCCAACTCGAACCCCTTCACGGCTCTCGGCAAGAACCTGGTGGATGGTAACGCACTGACCACGAAATTCGGCGCGACACCGTCGGTGCAGGCGACCCTGCGCGCGATGGAAACGGCAGGCGTGATCCGGACGCTGGCCGAGCCGAACCTGACCGCGATCTCGGGCGAGTCAGCGACATTCCTCGCCGGCGGTGAATTCCCGGTCCCGGCGGGCTATTCGTGCGATCCCACTACGCATGTCTGTACCACCCAGATCAGCTTCAAGAAGTTCGGTATCTCGCTCAATTTCACCCCCGTGGTGCTGAGCGAGGGCAAGATCAGCCTGCGCGTGATGACCGAGGTCTCGGAGCTGTCGAACGAGAATGCGATCACGCTGTCTCAGGCCGTGACCTCGACGTCGGTGAACTCGCTGACGGTGCCCTCGATCAAGACCCGGCGCGCGGAGACCTCGCTGGAAATTCCCTCCGGCGGCGCGATGGCGATGGCCGGCCTGATCCAGCAGCAGACCAAGCAGGCGGTCAGCGGATTGCCGGGACTGATGCAGCTTCCGATCCTCGGCACGCTGTTCCGCAGCCGCGACTTCGTCAACAACAGCACCGAGCTGGTCGTGATCGTGACGCCCTATGTCGTTCGCGCGGTCGCGCCGAAGGACCTGTCGCGGCCGGATGACGGCTTCGCCGCGCCTGCGGATCCGCAGGCCGAGCTGATCGGCAATATCAACCGCATCTACGGCGTGCCCGGCAAAACCGAGCCGGCCAAGAACTACCGCGGCACATACGGCTTCATCACCGACTGATGCGGAACGGGGACCCAGTTATGATCACAAGACCACCCCAGATTCGCAAACGCGCCATCGGCTTCGGTGGCGTGCTTGTCGGTATCGCGCTTGCACTCGGCGGCTGCCAGCACGACGAAGTGACCACCGCCTCGATTCCCGACGACTACAAGCAACGTCACCCGATCGCGATCGAGGAACAGAACCGCTCGATCGTCGTCTTCGTCGGCCACGCCCGCGGCGGGCTGACCGCGGCCCAGCGCGCCGACGTGATGGGCGTCGCATCGGCCTGGCTGCACGAGGGTACCGGCGCCATCCGTATCGACGCACCATCCGGCACGCCCAACGCGCGTCCGGTCGCAGACACGATGCGCGAAATCCAGGCGATGCTGGCGGCGGCAGGTGTTCCACCGCGCGGAGTCAGCGTTCGCCCCTACCAGCCGGAAGACAAGCGTTTCCTGCCACCGATCCGGCTCACCTATTCCAGGATCGCCGCGGTCGCGGGTCCCTGTGGACTTTGGCCGGAGGACATCGGCCCCTCGATGAAGAACAAGAGCTGGTTCGAGAACAAGGACTACTACAATTACGGCTGCGCCTCGCAGCGCAACCTCGCTGCGATGGTCGACAATCCGTCGGACCTCGAGCAGCCGCGGCCCGAAACGCCGTCCTACACGGCGCGTCGCACCACGGCCTTCGAGAAGTATCGCAGGGGAGTGACGACAGCGACCACCTATCCTGAAGCCGACAAGGCCAAACTCAGCGATACCGGCAAATGATCAGCTACGCTCGCCAGACTCAAGAAGAGCAGCCGGATGCGCCTCCCCCGGTCGAGGAACATATTGCGCCCGCGCCGCGCGTGTCGGTCCAGGCGTTCTGCGAGACCGTGGAGACAGCAGCCGCAGTGCAGTCGGCCGGCGAGGACCGCCGCCTCGGCAAGGCCCATCTGAAGATCCAGATGGGCGGCATGGCGGCCGCGATCGAAGCCTACCGCTCGGCTCCCACGCCGAACGTGATCGTGCTCGAGAGCGATGGCCGCAACGACCTCTTGAGCGGGCTCGACCATCTCGCCACGGTCTGCGACGCCGGCACCCGCGTAGTCGTGATCGGCCGCATCAACGACGTCACGCTCTATCGCGAGCTGGTGCGCCGCGGCGTCAGCGACTATGTGCTCGCGCCGGTCGGCGCGATCGACGTGGTGCGCTCGATCTGCAACCTGTTCTCCGCGCCGGAAGCCAAGGCAGTCGGCCGTATCATCGCAGTGGTCGGCGCCAAGGGCGGCGTCGGCGCGTCCACCATCTCCCACAACGTCGCCTGGGCGATCGCGCGCGATCTCGCGATGGACGCGGTCGTTGCCGATCTCGACCTTGCCTTCGGCACCGCCGGGCTCGACTACAACCAGGACCCGCCGCAAGGTATTGCGGACGCCGTGTTCTCGCCGGATCGGGTCGATACCGCCTTCATCGACCGCCTGCTGTCGAAATGCACCGATCATCTCAGCCTGTTGGCGGCGCCCGCGACGCTCGACCGGGTGTATGATTTCGGCACCGACGCCTTCGACGCCGTGTTCGACACGTTGCGCTCCACCATGCCCTGCATCGTGCTCGATGTTCCGCACCAATGGTCGGGCTGGACCAAGCGCGCCCTGATCGGGGCGGACGACATCCTGATCGTGGCGGCGCCCGACCTCGCCAATTTGCGCAACACCAAGAACCTGTTCGACCTCCTGAAGGCCTCTCGGCCCAACGACCGGCCGCCGCTCTACTGCCTGAACCAGGTCGGCGTCCCGAAACGGCCCGAAATCGCCGCCGCGGAGTTTGCCAAGGCGATCGAGAGCCAGCCGGTCGTCTCGATCCCGTTCGAGCCGCAGATATTCGGCTCGGCCGCCAACAACGGCCAGATGATCGCGGAGATCTCGGCCAACCACAAATCGATCGAGATGTTCCTTCAGATCGCCCAGCGCCTGACCGGCCGCAGCGAGACGAAGAAGCAAAAGTCGTCCCTGCTTTCACCCCTGATTGACAAGTTGCGGGGAAAATAAGCCGCCGCATGGAGTTGTTAAGTGTTCGGTAAGCGTAGCGGAACAGACACCGATACTCGGGCTCCCAAGCCCGGCGCCGTGTCGCCAGAGCCTGTCCAGGCTCCGGCGCCCGCGGTGTCGCGCGCGCCGCCCCCGCCGGCCATCGCCTCGCCGCCGCTCGCCCCGGCGAAGCCGGCGCCATCCATGGAGTCCCGCCGCTCGGACAATTACTACGAGGTCAAGGCAACCATCTTCGGCGCGCTGATCGAGGCCATCGACCTTGCCCAGCTCGCCAAGCTGGACTCTGAATCCGCGCGCGAGGAAATCCGCGACATCGTCAACGAGATCATCGCGATCAAGAACATCGTGATGTCGATCGCCGAGCAGGAAGAGCTGCTCGACGACATCTGCAACGACGTGCTGGGTTACGGTCCGCTCGAGCCGCTGCTGTCGCGCGACGACATCGCCGATATCATGGTCAACGGCGCCAACACGGTCTTCATCGAAGTCAACGGCAAGATCCAGAAGACCGGCATCCGCTTTCGCGACAACCAGCAGCTCCTCAACATCTGCCAGCGCATCGTCAGCCAGGTCGGCCGGCGCGTCGACGAATCCTCGCCGATCTGCGACGCGCGTCTCGCCGACGGCTCCCGCGTCAACGCCATCGTGCCGCCGCTGTCGATTGACGGGCCCACGCTCACCATCCGAAAATTCAAGAAGGACAAGCTGACGCTCGATCAGCTGGTCAAGTTCGGCGCGATCTCGCCGGAGGGCGCCGAGATCCTCCAGATCATCGGCCGCGTCCGCTGCAACGTGTTGATATCCGGCGGTACCGGCTCGGGCAAGACCACGCTGCTCAACTGCCTGACCAACTATATCGAGCACGACGAACGCGTCATCACATGCGAGGACGCCGCCGAGCTCCAGCTCCAGCAGCCCCACGTGGTGCGACTGGAAACCCGACCGCCCAACATCGAGGGTGAGGGGCAGGTCACCATGCGCGAGCTGGTGCGCAACTGCCTGCGTATGCGCCCCGAACGCATCATCGTCGGCGAGGTCCGCGGACCCGAGGCGTTCGACCTGCTCCAGGCCATGAACACCGGCCATGACGGCTCGATGGGCACGCTGCACGCCAATAATCCGCGCGAAGCCCTTTCGCGCTGCGAATCCATGATCACGATGGGCGGCTTCTCGCTGCCGTCACGCACCATTCGCGAGATGATCTGCGCCTCGATCGACGTCATCGTGCAGGCGGCGCGCTTGCGCGACGGCTCGCGCCGCATCACCCACATCACCGAGGTGATGGGCATGGAAGGCGATACCATCATCACCCAGGACATCTTCCTCTACGACATGGTCGGCGAGGACGCCAACGGCAAGATCATCGGCCGGCATCGCTCGACCGGCATCGGCCGCCCGAAGTTCTGGGAGCGCGCGCGCTATTACGGCGACGAGAAACGCCTTGCCGCTGCGCTCGACGCGGCGGAAGTCGCGCCGAAGACATGATGAGATCGGCGCAGTCATGAACATCCAGGTCCTCGCCCTCGCCTTCCTCGCCACCGCCGCCGTCGGCGGCATCGCCTGGGTGTTCCTCTATCCGCTCCTGTCCGGTGAACGGAAGGCGGAAGGCCGCCGCGCGTCGATCGCGCGTGCAGAGGCGCCTGCGGTCAAGCAAGCTGAAAAGAGCCAGCGATCGCGCCGCGAACAGGTCGAGACCTCGCTCAAGGATCTCGAGGCGCGGCGCCAGCAGGAGAAGAGCGTACCGCTCAGCGTCCGCCTGTCACAGGCAGGCCTCGACTGGACACCGCAGAAATTCTGGATCGTGTCCGCTGTCGTGGCGGGTGTGTTTTTCGCCGGCGTTCTGTTCGGCGGAGGCGGCATGCTCGGTGCCGCCGGCCTCGCCTTCGCCGGCGGCTTCGGCTTGCCGCGCTGGGCGCTGGGTTATCTGAAGAATCGGCGCGAAGCGAAATTCCTGAAGGCGCTGCCAGATGCGGTCGACGTCATCGTCCGCGGCATCAAGGCCGGCTTGCCGCTGTTCGAATCGATCAAAGTCGTCGCGGCCGACGCGCCGGAGCCGCTGCGCAGCGAGTTCCTCCAGATTATCGAGACGCAGGCGATCGGCATGCCGCTCGGCGAGGCCTGCACGCGGCTCTATGATCGCATGCCGCTGCCGGAAGCCAATTTCTTCGGCATCGTTGTATCGATTCAGCAGAAGTCGGGCGGCAATCTCTCCGAAGCGCTCGGCAACCTCTCCAAGGTGCTGCGCGACCGCAAGAAGATGAAAGAGAAGATCCAGGCGATGTCGATGGAGGCCAAGGCCTCGGCCGGCATCATCGGCTCGCTGCCGCCGATCGTCATGTTCCTCGTCTATCTCTCGACGCCGCAATATATCTCGCTGCTGTGGACTCATCCCACCGGCCAGCTGATGCTGGTCGCCTGCGTCGTCTGGATGTCGATCGGCATCCTGGTGATGAAGAAGATGATCAATTTCGATTTCTGATGGTGCCGTATGGTCGATCTCCTCGTCACGAAGCTGCACGACGTCCACTTCATGACCATGCTGCTGGCGGCCATCGCCGCCAGCGCGACCGTCTATACGCTGGTGATGCCGCTGTTCGCCGGCGAAGGTCTTTCGAAGCGCATGAAGGCGGTGGCGAGCGAGCGTGAGCGAATCCGGCAGCGCGAGCGCGAGCGCCTCAACAAGAACGAGAAGGTCACGCTGCGCCAGACGCCGAAGCAGCTCGTCTCGAGGGTCGTCGAGGATTTCAACCTGACCAAATGGCTCGCGCAGGAGGCTGCGCGGGACAAGCTCATCATGGCGGGCTACCGCGGCCATGCGCCCTATATCACCTTCCTGTTTGCCCGCATGGTCGCCCCGATCGTGTTGTTCGTCGGCTCGGTCGTCTACGTCTTCCTGATCGCGCATATGGAGCAGTCGATGCCGATCAAGATCGGCATCTGCGTCGGCGCGGCCTATCTCGGCCTCCAGGCGCCGATGCTGTTCCTCAGGAATGCGATCTCCAAGCGCCAGCTCTCGATCAAGCGCGCCTTTCCCGACGCGCTCGACCTGCTGCTGATCTGTATCGAATCCGGCATGTCGGTCGAAATGGCGTTCCGGAAAGTCGCCACTGAAATCGTCGGCCAGTCGATCGCGCTGTCGGAGGAGTTCACCCTGACCACGGCCGAGCTGTCCTATTTGCAGGATCGCAAGGTCGCCTATGAGAATTTGGCGCGGCGAACCGGGCTCGAGGGCGTCAAGTCGGTCTGTCTTGCGCTCCAGCAGGCGGAACGTTACGGCACCCCGCTCGGCCATTCCCTGCGCGTCATGGCGCAGGAAAACCGCGACATGCGCATGAACGAAGCCGAGAAGAAGGCCGCCGCGCTGCCGCCGAAGCTGACCGTGCCGATGATCCTGTTCTTCCTCCCGGTGCTGTTCGTCGTCATTCTCGGACCGACTGGTATCAAGATCTCCGAGCTGCACTGAAGCAGGCGCGGACCGCGCGCGGTCCGCAGGCGGCTTCCAGCGTGGAAGATCAGATGATCAGTCGGGCTGGCTGAGCGAGGCGACTGGAGTCCGCTTCGGCGCACCGCGCGGGGCATCGTTGCGGCTCAGCATGTCCTTGAGGTAGGCGACATTGGCCGCGGCCTGATCCGGCGGCAGGTCAGCCTTCACGATGGTCTCGGCTTCGGCGAAGCGGCCCTGGAGGCCGACGACGAGACCGAGATTCTGCCGCACCCGGCTGCTGGCGCGCGGCGACGCGTAGGCTTGCCGCAGCGCCTCCTCGGCCTTCGGCAGATCCTTCGACAGCATGTAGGACAGGCCGACATTGGAGAGCACGCCGGGATCACCCGGTGCGATTCTCAGCGCGCTCGCATAGTAGGAACGCGCCTCCTCGTGACGCCCCATCTGATCGAGCGCGGTGCCTTGCACCGAGAGCAGGCGCCAGTCCGGATTGTCGGGCGAGTGGGCCTTCGACAGCACGTCGAAGGCCTGCTGGAAATTGCCGTTGTCGGCGAGCGCGCGGCCGTATTGGGCGAGCAGCGCCTTGTTGCCGGGATTGGCGATGGTCGCCTGCTCGAGCACGGCGGCTGCCTGGGCACGCTGGCCGTTGGCGCGCAAGGCCTGGCCGTAACCGAGCGCCGCGTCGGCGTCCTTGGGATTGGCGCGATAGCGCTCGCCATAGGCTTCGACGGCGCGCGCGGGATCGGTCGGAGCGGCCTCCGCCCGCGGACCGACGGAGCCCGTGACATCGGAGAGTTTCGACATGGCCGTGCAGCCGCCGAGGCCCATGGCCACTACCGCGACCAGCGAGGTGGACGCGAGAAGCCGGGCAAGACTGAACCGTTGACGCATGACGCTTTGACTCTCGAGCCGATTGATCGAGCCGAACGCGCCAGCAATAGACTGTTAACCCTAACGGCCGGTTAACGCAGTATTTTCCGCTCCTTCACGGCGGCGTCTGCGGCGGCGGGTCGCCACCAAGGCCGAGGTCCGGGCCGATCGCCCTCACCTGCCCGTCCAGATCCCGCAGCAATTGCAGCCTTCGCCGCAGCTGCTCCGCGATGTCGATTCCCGCGCGCGGCGCGCCCGTCCATTCGCGCCGGAGATCGTCGCGATTGAACAGACGCTTGGTACGAAGCTCGTCGAGCTGAACACGATCGATGCCGAGCACGTCGGCGGAGAGCTCGATCAACCGGTGCAGCATCAATTTCGCCGTGGCAAGCGCCTCGACGTCGTGCTTGCGTGCGGACCTCGCGGCCTTGCCCTCGAGATCACCCCAGGCCTGCGAGGTGACAAGATAGACGTGGAGCGCGCTCGCCCAGTCCACCTCGGCGTCGACATAGAAGGCGCGGCGGCTCAGGAGCCGGCGGGCGAATGTTGCGACCTGATCTCGCTTCAGCGTCGTGCATGAGCCGATCTCGATCGCCGACTGGACGGCTGGATCACGGGAAAAATCCCGCCCTGCCGGCAGCCTGATGACGCCGTCAGGCAGGTTCGAATCGAGCGGCCTGAAGGCGCCATCGTTGCGCGACCGCGAGTAGCGGGTGATCGCGAACCGATGCTCGGTGCGGCCGGCATGAGACGATGGGCCAAAATGGATGATATTGAAACCGGCATCGTCACCGGCCTGCCCGGTCGAGGACGGACAGGACAGCACATAGATCGTGCGCCAGAACGCTTCACCGCTCTTGCTCCATGTCGCGCGCGGATCGGGGATCGAATAGCGGGTCAATCCCTCGACATGCCTGTGTCCGTGCAGGACCAGATTGACGTTGAGCGAGGTTGCCGCTTCGAGGAAGGTCGCGGGCGCGGCCAGATACATCAGCGGCTCGTCGGGCACGCCGAGAAACCGCTTTCCTTCTCCGGTCGCCTGCGGCAACGGATGATGGTGCAGCGCGAGCACGCGCACCAGGTTTTCGGCCGGCTCGGCAAAATCGGCACGCCCGGCCGAACCCATGCTGCCTGCGAGCTCGACGCTCAGCCGCGCGGAATCCGCAACCATCGCCTGGTAGATGTTCTCGTCGATATTGCCGCTCGCGAGCGTCGTGAGGCTCGCCCGGTTGGAATCCAGCAGCACAAGATCGAGTCCGGCCTGGCGGTAGTAGACGCTCTTCGAGGTCCGCGGCAGATGCAGGTAGTCATAGGCGTCGTGGAGACCAGCGCGCTGGTTGGGGCGCTTGATGTCATGATTGCCGGCAATCGCCTGGATGTCGGTGAACAGGCCGGTCTGCCGGAAGGACGCGATGACGGCGAGCGCTTCGTCGAGCGCGCGCGGCGTCGGGTCGTCCACGAGATCGCCCGTGATCAGCAGAATGCGATCGGGAGCATCGGCAAAGGCCGCCATCCTCTGGCCGATCTCGGCGCTGAGCGCCTCGATCGCCGCAAGCAGCCGGCCTGACCCGTCCAGATGCAGGTCGGAGATCTGCGCAATGACGAACGATCTATCCATTTTGCGCCGCTCATTGCGAATGCTGCGTCGCCCAAACGATTGAGAGAAATGCCTTAGACGAACGTTTCCAGGCTGCTATCGACTGAGGTGGGTATCGACCGTTTACCGCAGCGTCCATGCGCTCGACGTGCAGAACCGCCCGGCACAATCTATAATATTCATCGATAATGCCACAACCGTAGCGCTAGTAAAGCCCCGCGGCCGCGCTCTCGTGAACGGCAGTTCTCAAGCAAGGAATACGAGATCGCCCGGCGATGGTTTCGTCTCGCTCGATCAATATTCGATGGCAAGCCGCTTGCGGATTTCGTCGATGCGCTTGTCGAGTGCGTCGAACCGCGCGTGGACGGAGCGGTCGTGGAGATAGAAGACGTAACCGCCGGCGAGGAATGCGAATATCCAATGGTGATGCTCGACATAGCCGAAAATTGCCTCGACGGCCTGGCCGATGAATGTGACCACGCTCCACACAAATTCCATTGCATTTCCTCCCGGCAGGCTCCGTCTTCGGTCGCCGGCAGTCTCCTGCACAATTGTCTGCAGATCCGGCAGCCGTTGCCGGAACCTAGCATGGCCGGCTTGCCGCGAGTAGCGGCTCGCCGCGCGGAGACAGCAATGCCGATTGCGGCCGCGGCAAAACTCTGCGAAGTCTCGTCCGTTCGTAGGACCTGTTTGGACCCGCCAATGCCTGCCATCTTCGAGACATCGTCCGCCGCCATCCCGATCACCTTCGTCACCAGATCGAGTTGGGATGCGGTGCGCGAGACACTGCCGCCGCCGCAGCGCCAATTCGCCACCGCCAATGGCTTTGCCGCCAAGCCGGGCGGCTGCCTTGCGCTGCCCGCGCCCGACGGTGCGATCGCGCAAGTGCTGTTCGGTCTCGAGGACGACGATGCCAGATCGCGCGATCTGTTCCGGTCGGGCGCGCTGCCCGGCCTGCTGCCGCCAGGCGTTTACCGCTTTGCCAACGCACCGCACGATGCACGGCTGGCGGCGCTCGCCTTCGCACTTGGGTGCTACCGCTTCGCGCGCTACCGCAAGGCTGATCGTCCCGACGTCCGGCTGGTGCCGCCTGATGGCGTCGATGCGGCCGAGATCGCTCGCGTCGCGGATGCCGCGATGCTGGCGCGTGATCTCATCAACACGCCGTCCAACGACATGGGGCCAGCGGAGCTGGCTACGGCCGCGCAAGACCTCGCGGCCGAATTCGGCGCAAGCTTCGCCTGCACCATCGGCGAGGATCTCAAGACGAACTTTCCGCTGATCCACGCCGTCGGCATGGCCTCCGACCGCGCGCCGCGGCTGATCGACATCGGTTGGGGCGATCCGGCTCATCCCAAGGTGACGTTGGTCGGCAAGGGCGTCTGCTTCGACACCGGCGGACTCGACCTGAAGCCGTCGAGCGGCATGCTGATCATGAAGAAGGACATGGGCGGCGCCGCCAACGTGCTGGCGCTGGCCCGCATGGTGATGGACGCCAAGCTGAAGGTCCGGCTGCGCGTGCTGATTCCGGCGGTCGAGAACGCGGTCGCGGGCAACGCTTTCCGCCCGCTCGACATCTTCACCTCGCGCAAGGGCATCACGGTGGAGATCGGCAACACCGACGCGGAAGGCCGGCTGGTGCTCGCCGACGCGCTGGCGCTGGCCGACGAGGAGAAGCCGGACCTCCTGATCGACCTCGGCACATTGACCGGCGCCGCACGCGTCGCGCTGGGGCCGGATTTACCGCCCTTTTACACCAATGATGAGACGCTTGCTGCCGACGTCGCGCGCTGCGCGGTGAAGGAGAACGATCCGTTGTGGCGCATGCCGCTATGGCCGCCTTACGATGCGTGGCTGGATTCCAAGACCGCCACCATCACCAACGCGCCGTCCGGCGGCTTCGCCGGCTCGATCATTTGCGCGCTGTTCCTGCAACGCTTCGTCGAGCAGGCCAAAAGCTGGTTGCATGTCGACATCTACGGCTGGACGCCTTCGGCGAAGCCGGCGCGGCCCGAAGGCGGCGAATGCCAAGCCGCGCGTGCCATCTACGCATTGCTGAGTGAGCGCTATGCATGATCCAGGAATTGATCCCGGAATCGAACCAAGAATCGACCGAAGGCTGACGCCAGCGCGCGGCGACCTCGCCGCGAAATACCTCGAAGGCAAGGTGAAAGCGGACCGCTTCGTCACCGGCGAGGCGTTCGAGGTGGTCGATCCGATCGCGCCGGTGCGCGAGCAGCCTTCCTCGGGCGCCATGCTGATGACGCAAGCGCTGCGCGGCGAGCGCGTCACGGTCTACGATCGCAACGGCGAGGGCTGGGCCTGGGGCCAGCTCGATGGCGACGGCTATGTCGGCTGGTTGCCCGATGCAGCGCTCATGAAGCCAACCGCCACACCGACCCACGTCGTCAGTGCGCTACGGACGTTTGCCTTCCCCGGACCTTCGATCAAGCTACCGCCGGCCGATACGCTGGTGCTTGGCTCCAAGATCGCGGTGGCGCGCGAGGACGGCACTTTCGCCGTGACACCCGACGGCGCCTTTCTGCCGAGAACGCATCTTGCGCCGCTCGATCATCGCGAGCCGGATTTCGTCGCCGTCGCCGAGCGCTTCGTCGGCACGCCCTATCTCTGGGGCGGCAAAAGCAGTCTGGGCATCGATTGCTCGGGTCTGGTGCAGGTATCGCTGACCGCCGCAGGCATCGGCTGTCCTCGCGACAGCGACATGCAGCAGGCAGGGCTCGGCCGCGCACTGGAGCCGCACGAACGCAACAGCTTACGGCGCGGCGATCTGATCTTCTGGAAGGGCCATGTCGCGATCGTCCGCGACGGCGGCACCATGGTCCACGCCAACGCCCACCATATGGCAACGGCGATCGAGCCGATCGAACCGGCCCTTGCGCGGATCAAGGCGGCCGGCAGCGAGGTCATGGCGATCAAACGACTCTAGCGACACCTCGCAGGATGGGTAGAGCGGAGCGAAACCCATCGCCCGCCCTACCCGCCTTGCCGAGGTCCGTTCGCCTCAGAATGCATGCAAGTGCGGCAGGTTCGTCGGGCCTCCGCCGCCCAATTGGGGCGCATTCACAACGCGCGGCGGCGGCGGCACGTCGTAAATCTGACCGTAACCTCCCCGCGGAGCCGCGCCCCCGACGACCCCGTCGAGCTCGATCGCGGATAGCTCGCGCGTCGCCTCCGCGTCGATTGCAATGAACGTCATCTCTGCACTCCTGTCGCCGTCGCGAGACTGCCTCGCGGCCATGCGTACAGGATGTCGCGGCGATCGCTCAGCCGCCGTGATCGTGATCACGCAAGATCAGGTCGCGACCGACCCGTTCCCAGCCGTCTCCAGCCGGAACGCCGCCGCAAACAGCGCACGCGTGTAATCGGTCTTGGGGTTCTTGAACAGCTCGGCCGCCTGTCCCTCCTCGACCACCTTGCCGCCGCGCATCACGATGAGATGGCTCGCAAGCGAGGCCACGACGCGCAGATCGTGCGAGATGAACATGTAGGTGAGCTCGCGCTTGCGCTGAAGCTCGCGCAACAGGTCCACCATCTGCGCCTGGAACAGCATGTCGAGCGCGCTGGTCGGCTCGTCCAGCACGACGAAATCCGGCTCCAGCACCACAGCCCGCGCGATGCTGATGCGCTGGCGCTGCCCGCCCGAAAACTCGTGCGGATAGCGGTAGCGGGTGTCCGGCTTCATCCCGACATCTTCGAGCGCCTTGACGACGCGCGCCTCACGCTCCTCGCGCGACAGCTTTGGCTGGTGCACGGAGAGGCCTTCGGCGATGATGTCCGCGATTGACATGCGCGGGCTGAGCGAGCCGAACGGATCCTGGAACACGATCTGCATGTCGCGCCGGAAGGGCCGCATCTCCTTGAAGCGCAAGCCCTGGATGTCCTTGCCCAGGAATACGATGCGTCCGTTCGAGGAGATCAGGCGCAGCAGTGCGAGCCCCAGCGTCGTCTTGCCCGAGCCGGATTCGCCGACCACACCGAGCGTCTCGCCCTTGCGCACGGCGAGGCTGACGCCGTCGACCGCCTTGATGTGGCCGACCGTCTTGCGCATCAAGCCGCGCTTGATCGGAAACCATACTTTCAGATCGTCGGCCGACATCACCACCGGCGCGCCCGGCTGCGGCGGCGCCGGATCCGGCTTCGGCTCCGCCGCCAGCAGGTCCCGCGTATAAGTGTGCTTCGGGGTCTTGAAGACCTGCTCAACCGGTCCCTGCTCGACGATCTCGCCGCCCTTCATGACACAGACCTGGTCGGCGATGCGGCGCACGATGCCGAGATCGTGGGTGATGAACAGCAGGCTCATGCCGAGCCGCGCGCGGATGTCGGCAAGCAGCGCCAGGATCTGCGCCTGCACGGTGACGTCGAGCGCAGTGGTCGGCTCGTCCGCGATCAGCAAATCCGGCTCGTTGGCGAGCGCCATCGCGATCATCACGCGCTGGCGCTGGCCGCCGGAAAGCTGGTGCGGATAACTGTTAAGCCGCGTCTCGGGCTCGGGGATGCCGACCTGCGTCAGCAATTCCAGCGTCCGCTTGCGCGCCTGCGCATTGCTGGTCGGATTGTGCAGCTGGATGATCTCGCCGATCTGCGCCTCGATCGTGTGCAACGGATTGAGCGAAGTCATCGGCTCCTGGAAGATGATGGAGATGTCGCTGCCGCGAATCTCCCGCATCTGTTGCTCCGACTGGTCGATCAGCTCGCGTCCCTTGAAGCGGATGCTGCCCGAGGGATGCGACGCGTTCGGATAGGGCAGCAGCTTCAGGATCGAAAGCGCGCTGACCGACTTGCCGGACCCGGATTCGCCGACCAGCGCCAGGCACTCGCCGCGCTTGATCTGGAACGAGACCTTGTCGACCGCAAGCGTCGTGGCGCCACCCTGGTGGAAGGCCACCGAGAGGTCGCGCACGCTAAGCAGGGGCTGGTTGATCGCGTCCATCGTCTACCTGAAGGTCTTGCGCGGATCGAAGGCGTCGCGCACCGCTTCGCCGATGAAGATCAAAAGCGACAGCATGATCGCGACCGAGAAGAAGCCGGAAAAGCCGAGCCAGGGCGCCTGCACGTTGGACTTGCCCTGCGCCAGCAGCTCGCCGAGCGACGGCGAGCCGGGCGGCAGACCGAAGCCGAGGAAGTCGAGGGCCGTCAGCGTCATGACCGACGAGGAGACGATGAACGGCAGGAACGTCATCGTCGCGACCATGGCGTTCGGCAGCAAATGCTTGAACATGATCACGGCATTCGACACGCCGAGCGCTCTCGCCGCCTGGATGTACTCGAAATTGCGCCCCCGCAGAAATTCCGCGCGCACGAGTCCGACCAGCGACACCCAGGAAAACAACAGCAGGATGCCAAGAAGCACGAAGAAGCCGGGCACGAGCACCGACGACAGGATCAGCAGCAGATAGAGCGAAGGGATCGCGGTCCATATCTCGATGAAGCGCTGGAACAGCAGGTCGATCCAGCCGCCGAAATAGCCTTGCACCGCGCCGGCGGCGATTCCGACGACGGAGGAGACAATGGTCAGGCAGAGGCCGAACAGCACCGAGATGCGGAAACCATAGATCAGGCGCGCGATCACGTCGCGGCCCTGATCGTCGGTCCCGAGCCAGTTGTATTCGAGGTCACGGCAGCTTTTGAGCCCCTTTTTCTCGACCACAGGCTTGCACTGCGCTTCGGTCAGCATCCAGGTCGGCGGCGACGGCGCCGGCGTCGGCAGATCGAGATTATGGGTGTCGTAGGAGTAGCGGATCAGCGGCCAGACGATGCTGCCGCCTTTCTCCTTGATCAACTTCTGCAGATAGGGGTCACGATAGTCGGCTGCGGTTTCGAAATCGCCGCCGAAGGTCGTTTCGGAGTAGGTCACGAAGGCCGGCCAGTAGAGATGACCGTCAAACTTGACCAGGAATGGCCGGTCGTTGGCGATCAGTTCGGCGAACAGCGAGGCCACGAAAAGGAACATGAAGATCCAGAGCGACCAGTAGCCACGCCGGTTCGCCTTGAAATTCTGCCAGCGCCGCCTGTTGAGCGGCGACGGCACGAACGGCTTGCGCGTGATCGGCACGGCGTCGCCGAGCGGCGACTTCGCGGTGGTCTCGATCGGGGTGGGGGCGGTCAGCGTCATCAGACCTCCCGTGCCTCGAAATCGATCCGCGGATCGATCCACATGTAAGTCAGGTCCGAGATGAGGTTGACCACGAGCCCGACCAGCGAAAAGATGAAGAGCGTGCCGAACACCACGGGGTAGTCGCGGTTGAGAACGCTTTCGAAGCTGAGCAATCCCAACCCGTCCAGCGAGAAGATGGTCTCGATCAGAAGCGAGCCCGAGAAGAAGGCGTGAATGAAGGTGCTGGGAAAGCCTGCGATCACGATCAGCATCGCGTTGCGGAAGACGTGGCCATAGAGCACCCGGTTCTCGCTGCAGCCCTTCGCGCGCGCGGTCATGACGTATTGCTTGCGGATCTCGTCCAGAAACGAGTTCTTGGTCAGGAACGTCATGGTGGTGAACGCGCCGAGCCCCATGGCGATCAGCGGCAGCGTCAGATGCCAGAAATAATCGATGATCTTCCAGTACCAGGGAAATTGCGACCAGCCGTCCGACGTCAGTCCGCGCAGCGGGAACCAGTTGAAGAACGAGCCCCCGGCAAACAGGATGATCAGGAGGATCGCGAACAGAAAGCCGGGTATGGCATAGCCGAGCACGAGCACGGACGACGTCCAGGTGTCGAAGCGTGTCCCGTCCTTGACCGCCTTGCGGATGCCGAGCGGAATCGAGATCAGGTAGGTCAGGAGCGTCAGCCAGATGCCGAG
The DNA here is from genome assembly GCF_008932115.1 of Bradyrhizobium betae. Classification (NCBI taxonomy): domain Bacteria; kingdom Pseudomonadati; phylum Pseudomonadota; class Alphaproteobacteria; order Hyphomicrobiales; family Nitrobacteraceae; genus Bradyrhizobium; species Bradyrhizobium betae. Next base: position 4,183,410 of record NZ_CP044543.1, on the reverse strand, counting down.
CGAGATCGAGACGGGGAGCTTTTCCTTGACGAGCTGGAGCACGCTGACGTCGCGAAAATAGCTCTTGCCGAAGTCGAAGCGGGCAAAATTCCACACCATCAGCGCGAAGCGCTCCGGCGCCGGCTTGTCGAAGCCGAACTGCACCTCGAGCTTCTTGATGAAATCAGGGTCAAGGCCCTGCGCACCCCGATATTTCGAGTTGATGGCATCCGCGCCGGCGCCGACCTGTCCCGGCGCGCGTTGCGCGAAATCGCTGCCACCCGAAATGCGCGAGGTCCCGCCGGTGTCGGCGCCCGAGAGCTGCGCGATTACGCGCTCGACCGGGCCGCCCGGCGCGAACTGCACGACGATGAAGGAGACGAAGAGGATCCCGAGCAGGGTCGGGATCATCAGGAGAATGCGGCGGGCGATATAGGCACTCATGATTATTTCGCCTGCTCGAGCTTGGCCGCCTTGGCGCCGTCATGCCACCAGATATCGGGAGCACCGACGCCGTTGGCGTAGCGTGGCAGCTTCTGCGGATGGCCGAACTGGTCCCAATAAGCCAGCCGGTGCGTCTTGTTATACCATTGCGGCACCCAATAGCGGCCGGTGCGGAACAGACGATCGAAGGCGCGGCAGGCGATGGTCAACTCCTCGCGGCTGTCGGCCGCCATGATCTTCTCGATCATGGCGTCGATGGCCGGGCTGGCGATGCCCGCGAGATTGTATGAGCCCTTGGTTGCCGCGACCTGGGAGGAAAAGAACGAGCGCATGGCATCGCCCGGCGTCGCCGACATGCTGAAGCGCTGGATCGTCATGTCGAAATCGAAATCCTCCTGGCGCACTTTGTATTGCACGGCATCGACGAGACGCACGCTCGCTTCGATGCCGAGCGTGCCCAGATTCTTGATGTAGGGCGCGTGATGCGGCTGGAACGAAGGCTCGTCCAGCAGGAACTCGATCCTGAATACCTCGCCATTCGGCAATACCCGCTTGCCGTCCTTGATCGGCACGCCGGCCTCGGTCAGCAGTTGCTGCGCCTTGCGGAGCAGGCTTCGGTCTTGCCCGGAGCCGTCCGAGACCGGCGGCGTAAACGGCGCCGCGAACACTTCGTCCGGGACCTGACCGCGGAACGGCTCCAGCAGCTTCAGTTCCTCGGGCGAAGGGGCCGCATCGCCCGCCATGAGGTCCGAATTCTGAAACGGCGACACGGTGCGGGCATAGGCACCGTACATGATGGTCTTGTTGGTCCATTCGAAGTCGAAGGCATTGATCAAGGCCTCGCGCACACGAGGGTCTTTGAACTTGTCGCGACGCGTGTTGATGAACCAGCCTTGCGCGCCGGACGGCGTATCGTCGGGCACGACCTCCATCTTGACGCGACCATCCTTCACGGCAGGAAAGTCATAGCGCGTCGCCCAGATGCGCGAGGTGAATTCCTCGCGATAGAGATAGTTCTTGCCGGTGAAGCCTTCGAAGGCAACGTCGCGATCGCGATAAAACTCGTAGCGAACGACATCGAAATTATAGCTGCCGCGGCAGACCGGAAGATCCGCAGCCCACCAGTCCTTCACGCGCTCGAATTCGACGTAGCGATTGACCTCGAACTTGCCGACCTTGTACGGGCCCGAGCCGAGCGGAATCTCCAGCGACGATTCGTCGAACGGGCGAGACGCATAATGAGCCTTCGAGAAGATCGGCAGGCTCGCGACATAGAGCGGCACGTCGCGCGCCCGTCCCTTGGCGAAGGTGACGACGAGTGTCGCATCGTCGACAGCTTCCGCGCTGACGAAGTCGCGCATCTGCACGATGATGAGCGGATGGCCCTTGGTCTTCAACGACATCAGCGAAAACGCGGCATCGTGCGCGGTGAGCCTGGTGCCGTCGTGGAATTTCGCCTCGGGCCGCATCGTGAAGCGATAGACCAGCCTGTCCGGCGATATCTGCACGGATCTCGCGGCAAGCCCGTACATCGCGTCCGGCTCGTCGCTTGCGCGCACCATCAGCGGCACAAACGTCATGTCCATGCCTTGCGCGCCGTCGCCCTTCAGGATGTAGGCATTGAGCGAGTTGAAGGTCTGGTAGGACTGATTGTAGGCGCGCACCGACGGAATGAGAGAGAACATGCCTCCCTTCGGTGCATCGAGATTGACGTAGTCGAAATGGTGAAAATCGGCCGGGTACTTGAGATCGCCGAACGCCGAGATGCCGTGCGCCTCGCCTCCCGCTTCCGAAGCCGGCGCACCGCGCGACAGCGGTGCGCCGAGGGACACCCCGAGGGCGCCGCCGGCACCGAGGGCCAGCACATGGCGGCGTGACATCTGCGTCATGCGGGCAGCGTCCTTCACGACTTCTTTGCGATCCGCGCCGCCTTGTCTGCGTCGTACCACCAGACGAACGGGAAGCCGGACTGACCGTATTTTGGCAGTTCCGCCGGCCGGCCGAAGCGATCCCAGCGCGCCGTGCGCACCTTCGAATAGGTCCATTGCGGCACGACGTAGTGATTCCACAGCAGCACGCGGTCGAGCGCCTTGGTTGCCGCAACGAGATCGTCGCGATCCCTGGCGTAGATCACCCGCTCGATCAGCTTGTCGATCGCAGGGTTCTTGATGCCGTTAATATTGCGCGAGCCGGGAATATCGGCCGTCTTGGACGACCAGAACTCGCGTTGCTCGTTGCCCGGCGACTGCGACTCGCCCCAGGAGTTGGTGACGACGTCGAAATCCCACTCGCGCGTCCTGTTCTCGTATTGGGTCGGATCGACCGTCCGCACGCTCACGGCGATGCCGAGCCGCTCCAGTGACGGCTTGTAGAACAGCGTGACCCGCTCGAAGCTCGGATCCTGGTTCAGCAGCTCCATGGTGAACTGCGCACCGGTCTTGACGTCGACCAGCTTGCGGTCGCGCACCTCGTAGCCGGCCTCCTTGAACAGGCGCAACGCCTCGCGCAGATTGTCGCGCACGGCTTCCGGACTGCCGCCGACCGGATTGGTATAGGCCGTCGTGAAGACTTCGGGCGGGACGTCGGCGCGGACGGTCTCGAGAATCTCGAGCTCCTTGCCCTGCGGCACCCCGGTTGCCATCAGTTCGTCGATGCCGTCGAAATAGCTGCTGACGCGCTTGTACTGACCGTAGAAGATCTGCCTGTTCATCTCCTCGAAGTCGAACGCGTAGTTGAGCGCACGACGCACGCGGGGATCACTGAACTTGGCGCGGCGCAGGTTCGGCACGAAAGCCTGCATGACTCCGGAGCTGCGGTTGGCGAACTCCTCGAGGATCACCCGCTTTTCCGTCACGGCCGGGAAGTCGTAGGCCGTCGCCCAGTTCTTCGCGCTGTTCTCGGTACGCCAATCGACCTGATCGGCCTTGAAGGCCTCGATCGCCACGGTGGCGTCGCGGAAATATTCGTAGCGCATCTCGTCGAAATTATTGCGGCCCACATTGGCAGGCAGATCGCGCCCCCAATAATCCTTGACCCGCTCCAGCGTCATCGACCGTCCGGCAACGAACTCCTTGACCCTGTAGGGGCCGGAACCAAGCGGCACTTCGAGCGTGGTGGCGGAGACATCGCGCTTGCGGCCCTGCGCGTCCGTGCCTTCCCACCAATGCTTCGGCAACACCGTGAGCTGCCCGACGATCTGCGGCAGTTCGCGGTTGCCCGGCGCATCGAACACGAACTTCACCTCGCGCTCGCCGACCTTCTCGGCCTTCACCACATGGCTGTAATAGGCCGAGTACATTGGGTGATGCTTCTTGAAGGAATCCAGCGAGAAGATCACGTCGTCCGCGGTGACGGGCTTGCCGTCGTGCCATTTGGCCTGCGGCCGCAAGCGATAGGAGACGAAGGAAAAGTCGTCCGGGTGGCTGACGGCTTCGGCCAGCGCGCCGTATTCGGTCGAGACTTCGTCGAGCGCGGGCGTCAGCAGGGATTCGTAGATGAATGCGACGGCGCCGGCGACCTGTCCCTTCACCCCCGACACCACGATGTTGAAATTGTCGAAGGTGCCGACCGCGATCTGGCGTGCGACACCGCCTTTGGGCGCGTCCGGATTGACGTAGTCGAAGCGCTTGAAGTCAGCGGGGTACTTGACCTTTCCGAACAGCGACAAGGCATGACGCCAGGGGAGCGCACTTGAAGCCGCCTCGCCGGCGGATTGCGCATGGGCTGCGCCGATCACGGGGGCGCCCGCAACGGAACCAAGAGCGGGGAGCGCTACGGCAGCAGTGCCGGTGAGCAGGAGATCGCGTCGGGTAATGGCCAAATCAACATTCCTGTCTTGAAGGAGGCTACTCCTTTAAGTTCCCAATATAGGCGAGGTTTCGACGGAATATGTTGCTTTTTCCTCATCTTGGAAGGCCAGTCAGCCTATCCGATGCGGCCAAACGCCCCGATAAACTCACCGCGAGGCCTGGATACGGAAACGGCCAGGCACGTGGCCTGGCCGCAGATCGTCTGACGACGCCGAGAACCTTACTTCGACGCGGTCGGCAGCGGGGCCGGCTTGTCGGACATCGAGTTCAGGTAGGCAATCACGTCGGCGCGCTCGGAGTCCTTCGGGATACCGGCAAAGCCCATCGCGGTGCCGGGAACGGCGGCCTTCGGGTTGGTGATGAACGCGTTGAGCGCTTCGAAATCCCAATTGCCGCCCTTGCCCTTCATGGCGGCGGAATAATTGAAGCCGGCTTCCGTGCCGCGGGCGCGGCCGACGACACCGAACAGATTCGGGCCGACACGATTCGGGCCGCCCTTCTCGAAGGTGTGGCAGGCGCCGCACTTCTTGGCAGCGGCAGCGCCCTTCTCGACGGAGGCGGTCTGGAGCAGCTTTTCGATCGGCTCGGAGGCCGCGGCAGCAGCGCCGCCTTCCTTGCCATGGCCGGCATCTTCCTTCACGGCGATCTCGAAGCCCGGCTTTTCCGGCAGCTTGGGCGAGAACAGCGCGTTGGCGGTGAAGCTCGTCACCAGCAGGATGAGACAGGTGCCGAGCACCGCACCGAGAATCTTGTTGAGTTCGAAAGAGTCCATTTCCGGCCAGGCCCCACACCGCAAGAAGGAATAAGCGGCCGAACGGCCGCCAGGACGAGCCTCGGGAGAATCAAACGTTCCTTATTGTTTCCCCGAGTTTTGCCATTGAGATATCGGTTTGCCCGGGGTCTGGCAACCCGTATAAGCGAACCGGCCTTCGGCCAGTCCCCACCCCATTTCCCGGCGCGGAAAACGCCCCGTTTCCAGGCCTTTGAACCGATGATCGATCCCCGCATCCTGGTGCTGATCCCGGCCCGCATGGCCGCCACCCGCCTGCCCGGCAAGCCGCTCGCCGACATCGCCGGCCTGCCGATGATCGTCCATGTGATGCGCCGCGCTGAATCCGCCGGGATCGGCCGGGTCGCGGTGGCGACCGACACGGCCGAGATCGCGTCTGTGGTATCAGCCCATGGCGGCGAGGCGGTGATGACCAGCCCCAGCCACCCCAACGGCTCGAACCGTATACACGAGGCCATGCAGAAGCTCGATCCGGGCGGGCAGGCCGAGATCGTGATCAATCTCCAGGGCGATTTCCCGACGATCACGACCGACAACATCCGCGATGTGCTGCCGCCGCTGGACGATCCGGCCGTGGACATCGCGACGCTGGCCTCGCAGATCCATACCGAGGAGGAGGACCTCGCACCGAGCGTCGTGAAAGCGGTGGGGACCTCGGTAGGTGGCAGGCGGATGCGCGCACTTTATTTCACCCGCGCGACCGCCCCGACCGGCGACGGACCGCGTTACCACCATATCGGCCTCTACGCCTATCGCCGCGCCGCGCTGGAGCGCTACGTCCGGCTGCCGCCCTCGCCGCTGGAGTTGCAGGAGAAGCTCGAGCAGCTCCGGGCGCTGGAAGCCGGGATGCGGATCGACTTCACCATCGTCGATACCGTGCCCCGTGGGGTCGACACGCCGGCGGACCTCGAGACCGCCCGCAGCATCCTTTCCAAATCCTGAGCCGCTGTTACAAGGCCCGTCATGAGCAAGCTGAAAATCGCATTCCAGGGCGAGCCTGGGGCCAATTCCCATATCGCCATCGTCGAGGCCTATCCCGACGCCGAGCCGATGCCCTGCGCCACCTTCGAGGACGCACTGTCGGCGATCTCGTCGGGCGAGGCCGATCTCGGCATGATCCCGATCGAGAACTCGGTCGCCGGCCGCGTCGCCGACATCCATCACCTGCTGCCGGCCTCCGGCCTCTTCATCATCGGCGAATGGTTTCTGCCCATTCGCCATCAACTGATGGCGGTCAAGGGCACCAGGATTGAAGACATCAAGTCCGTCGAGAGCCATGTCCATGCGCTCGGCCAGTGCCGGCGCATCATCCGCAAGCTCGGCATCAAACCGATCGTGCATGCCGACACCGCAGGCAGCGCCCGCGACATCTCAGAGCGCAACGACAAGACCGTCGCCGCGATCGCCTCGCGCCTCGCCGCGAATATCTACGGGCTCGATATCCTCGCCGAGGACATCGAGGACGAGGCCCACAACACCACGCGCTTCGTGGTGTTGGCGCGCGAGCCGAAATGGGCGGCGCAAGGTTCGGGCCCGCTGGTTACCACTTTCGTCTTCCGGGTGCGCAACCTTCCCGCCGCGCTCTACAAGGCGCTCGGCGGCTTCGCCACCAATGGCGTCAACATGACCAAGCTAGAGAGCTACATGGTCGACGGCAATTTCTTCGCTACGCAGTTTTACGCCGATGTCGATGGCCATCCTGACGACAAGGGCCTCGCCTTCGCGATCGAGGAACTGAAATTCTTCTCGCGCGAATTCCGCATCGTCGGTGTGTATCCGGGCCATCCGTTCCGCGCGACGATGGAATGATCTCGTGCCCCGGACGCGCGAAAGCGCGAGCCGGGCCCCAGAGACTGCGATGCTCGGAGCGCGATGGGCCCCGGCTCTGCAGCGCATCACTGCGTGCTGCGCCGCGTCCGGGGCATGAGAGCTTCTACGCAGCCGCCTTAAGCCCGAAAGCTTCCGCCAGCAGCGAATACGACCTCTTCCGCGCGTCGTGGTCGTACACCGCCGTGATCACCATCAGCTCATCCGGCTTGCTGGAATCGAGCAGCGGCTGAAGCTTCGTCTGCACCGTCGCGGGGCTGCCGACGAACAGGCGCGAGCGGTTGCGGAGGATCGAGGTGCGCTCAGAGTCCGTATAGGGATAGGCCACGGCCTCCTCGACACTCGGCAGCGGCAGATATTGGCCGCGGTCGCGGCGCAGCCGGTTGAGGTCGAAGGACGTCGCGAGCTTTTCGGCCTCCTCGTCGGTGTCAGCCGTGATGACCGCGACGGCGAGGATCGCATGCGGGCTCGCGCGCCAAGCCGACGGCTGGAAGCGGGTGCGGTAATGCCCCATCGCGTCGATCGCATCATGGGATGCGAAGTGATGCGCAAAGGCGAAGCCCATGCCGACCTGGGCCGCCAATTCCGACGAGTAATCGCTGGAGCCGAGCAGCCAGATCGGGGGCAACGGCGTGTCGTCGGGCATCGCCACGACGTTGTGATACGGATGTCCCGCCGGGAATTCGCGGGTCTGCCACAAAATCAGTTCGTGCAGCCGCTCCAGGAAATCGTCGCCCTCGCGGCGGTCGAGCCGGCTTCTGAGCGCGTAAGCCGTGGCGCCGTCGGTGCCAGGCGCGCGGCCGAGGCCAAGGTCGATGCGGCCGGGAAACAGCGCCTCCAGCATCTTGAAGCGCTCGGCCACGACCAGTGGGGCATGGTTGGGCAGCATGACGCCGCCGGAGCCGACGCGGATGTGCTTCGTCACCGCCGCGATCTGCCCGATCATCACATCGGGCGCCGGGCTCGCGACGGAGGCGAGGTTGTGATGCTCGGCGAGCCAATAGCGGACATAGCCGAGCCCGTCGACGTGACGCGCCAGATCGATGCTGTTGCGCAGCGCCGCGGCGGGTTTTGTGCCCGTGGTGACGACGGAGAGGTCGAGGACTGAAAGCGGAATCATGGCGCGCTAACCTAGTGGAGGCTGGCGGAGCGGCAATGGGCACATAGCGCAGGTCTGACGTGTGCCGGCCGCGAACCCGCTTGCCTGACCGGAACGCAACGTTGGGACAAAATTGCCTTCCGTAACGCGACATACACATTGCCCACCTGAGACAAGCCAACCCACCAGCCTCAAATATTTGACCATATATCTGATATTTCTAGGTAATTATTTTCTTCCAGGACTTCCCACTCGGAAAGGATGCAGCGCAATATTTGACATATATTCGCAATTGATGGGCTATTTCCCATCTCCGATGGGCTGTCGAGAAGCCCCCCTTTGCCCTATCTTAGCCTCTTCCAATTAGAGCTGACCGCCGGCCGCCAAAATCTGGAGTGAGTGGTGCCATGACCGATCCGACGACGCCTGCCCACGCCGACGGGCAAGACGGTCACCTGGCCGTCAAGCGGCCTGCGATCTCCTTTGAGTTCTTTCCGCCCAAGACGGAAGATATGGAGCGGAATCTCTGGGACACCATCAACCGGCTGGCCCCGCTCGATCCGAAATTCGTCTCGGTGACCTATGGCGCCGGCGGCTCGACCCGCGAGCGCACCCATTCGACCATCGCCCGCATCCTGAAGGAGACCGCGCTGCTGCCGGCCGCGCATCTGACCTGCGTCGGCGCTTCGCGCGGGGAGATCGACGAGATCGTCGACCGCTATCACGAGGTCGGCGTCCGCCACATCGTGGCGTTGCGCGGCGATCCGGCCGGCGGCATCGGCACGCCCTATTCCAGCCATCCCGACGGCTACCAGAGCTCGGCCGATCTCGTCGCGGGGATCAAGAAGCGGCACGCCGATATCGAAGTTTCTGTCTCGGCCTATCCCGAGAAGCACCCCGAAGCGCGCGACTTCGACGCGGATATCGACACGCTGAAGGCCAAGGTCGATTCCGGCGCGACCCGCGCGATCACGCAGGTCTTCTTCGATAACGACCTCTACTTCCGCTATCTCGATCGCGTCCGCGCCCGGGGGATCAACATCCCGATCGTGCCGGGCATCATGCCCATGCACAATTTCAAGCAGGCCCGGAATTTCGTCACCCGCGCCGGCACGAGCGTGCCGGACTGGTTCGCCGCCAAGTTCGAAGGCCTCGATGACGACGCCGAGACCCGCAAGCTGGTCGCCGCGACCGTCGCGGCCGGCCAGGTGCAGAAGCTCGCCAAGAACGGCGTCAACACCTTCCATTTCTACACCATGAACCGCGCCGATCTCGTATTCGCGATCAGCCATTTGCTCGGCATCCGCGCCAAGAGCGCGCAGAAGGCGGCGTAATCGAAATGACGGTACCCATCTCTCCCAAGCGAACTGCCCTGCTCAATGCGGCGCGCGAGCGTATTCTCGTGCTCGACGGCGCCATGGGCACGATGATCCAGAATCTCCAGTTCGACGAGGCCGCCTTCCGCGGCGAGCGCTTCAAGAACTTCCATCGCGACCTGCGAGGCAACAACGACCTGTTGATCCTGACCCAGCCCAAGGCGATCGAGGACATCCACGCCGCCTACTTGCGCGCCGGAGCCGACATCGTCGCCACCAACACCTTCTCCACCACTTCGATCGCGCAGGCCGATTACGACCTCACCGACATCGTCTACGAGATGGCGCGCGAAGGTGCCCGCCTCGCCGGCAATGCCGCACGGCGCGTCGAGGCCGAGGACGGCAAGCCGCGCTTCGTCGCCGGCGCCATCGGCCCGACCAACCGTACCGCCTCGATCTCGCCCGACGTCTCCAATCCCGGCTACCGCGCCGTCACCTTCGACGACTTACGCAAATCTTATGGCGAGCAGATCAACGGAATGCTCGACGGCGGCGTCGATCTGCTGCTGGTCGAGACCATCTTCGACACGCTGAACGCCAAGGCGGCACTCTATGCGATCGCCGAGATCACCGAAGCGCGCGGCATCGACGTGCCGGTGATGGTGTCAGGCACCATCACCGACAAGTCCGGCCGCCTGCTCTCGGGCCAGATGCCGGAGGCGTTCTGGCATTCGGTGCGGCACGCCAAGCCCGTCACCATCGGCTTCAACTGCGCGCTCGGCGCGGAAGACCTGCGCGCGCATATCGCTGATATCGGCCGCGTCGCCGATACGCTGGTGTGCGCCTATCCGAACGCCGGCCTGCCCAACGAATTCGGCCAGTATGACGAGACGCCGGAATACATGGCGCGCCTGGTCGGCGAGTTCGCGCGTGACGGCCTGGTCAACATCGTCGGCGGCTGCTGCGGCACCACGCCGGAGCATATCGCGGCGATTGCGGCCGCGGTCGCTCCGCACAAGCCGCGCATCGTGCCGGAGATCGAACCGCGCCTGCGGCTTTCCGGCCTCGAGCCGTTCGTGCTGACGGACGCGATTCCCTTCGTGAACGTCGGCGAGCGCACCAATGTCACGGGATCGGCGCGCTTCCGCAAGTTGATCACCGCCGGCGATTACACGGCTGCGCTGCAGGTCGCGCGCGACCAGGTCGAGAACGGCGCGCAGATCATCGACGTCAACATGGACGAGGGCCTGCTCGACTCCGAAGCGGCAATGGTGACCTTCCTCAACCTCGTTGCCGCCGAGCCCGACATCGCCCGCGTGCCGGTGATGGTCGATTCGTCAAAATTCTCGGTGATCGAGGCCGGCCTGAAATGCGTGCAGGGCAAGCCGGTCGTCAACTCGATCTCGATGAAGGAAGGCGAGGAGAAGTTCATTCACGAAGCCAACATCGCGCGCCGCCACGGCGCGGCCGTGGTGGTGATGGCGTTCGACGAGGCCGGCCAGGCCGACACGTTCGCGCGCAAGACCGAAATCTGCAAGCGCGCCTACGACATCCTGGTCGACCGCGTCGGCTTCCCGCCGGAGGACATCATCTTCGATCCGAATGTCTTCGCGATCGCGACCGGCATCGAGGAGCACAACAATTACGGCGTCGACTTCATCGAGGCGACGCGCTGGATCCGGCAGAACCTGCCGGGCGCGCATATCTCGGGCGGCGTCTCCAACCTGTCGTTCTCGTTCCGCGGCAACGAGCCGGTGCGCGAGGCCATGCACTCGGTGTTCCTGTATCACGCCATCAAGGCCGGCATGGACATGGGCATCGTCAATGCCGGGCAGATGATCGTCTATGACGACATCGACGCCGAGCTGCGCCAGGTGTGCGAAGACGTCGTGCTCAACCGCGACCCCGGCGCTTCCGAGCGCCTGCTGGCGCTGGCGGAGAAATTCCGCGGTAACAAGACCCAGACCAAGGAAGCCGATCTGGCCTGGCGCGAATGGCCGGTGGCCAAGCGGCTGTCGCATTCGCTGGTGCACGGCATCACCGAATTCATCGAAGTGGACACCGAGGAGGCCCGCAAGGAGTCCTCGCGCCCGCTCGACGTGATCGAAGGCCCGCTGATGGCCGGCATGAACGTGGTCGGCGATCTCTTCGGCGACGGCAAGATGTTCCTGCCGCAGGTGGTGAAATCGGCGCGCGTGATGAAGCAGGCGGTGGCCTGGCTAATGCCGTTCATGGAGGAGGAGAAGGCGCGCAACCTTGCCAACGGCATCGGCACGGAAGGCTCAAGCTCCGCCGGCAAGATCGTGCTCGCAACCGTCAAGGGCGACGTCCACGACATCGGCAAGAACATCGTCGGCATCGTGCTCCAGTGCAACAATTTCGAGGTCATCGACCTCGGCGTGATGGTGCCGGCTTCGAAGATCGTCGAGACCGTGAAGGCGGAGAAGGCCGACATCGTCGGGCTGTCCGGCCTGATCACGCCCTCGCTCGACGAGATGGCGTTCTTCGCCGCCGAATTGCAGCGCGAAGGACTGAAGCTGCCGCTGTTGATCGGCGGCGCCACCACCAGCCGCGTGCACACCGCCGTGAAGATCGATCCGAGCTATCGCGCCGGTCCCGTCGTGCATGTCAACGACGCCAGCCGCGCCGTCGGCGTCGCCTCCTCGCTGCTGTCGCCGGAGAGGCGCGAGGCCTATGCGGCCGATGTGCGTGCCGAATACGCAAAGATCTCGGATGCGCATTTCCGCGCGCAGGCCGACAAGAAGCGGCTGAAGCTAGAGGTAGCCCGCGCCAACCGCGTGCCGGTCGATTTTGCCGCGCACAAGCCGGTGAAGCCGACCTTCCTCGGCATTCGCAGCTTCGACGAATACGACCTCGCCGAGCTCGTGCCCTATATCGACTGGACGCCGTTCTTCCAGACCTGGGAGCTCGCCGGTCGCTTCCCCGCCATCCTCGACGATGCCAAGGTCGGCGAGGTCGCCCGCTCGCTGTATGACGACGCGCGAAAGATGCTCGACCTGATCGTCAGGGAGAAATGGTTCCGGGCGCGCGCCACGGTCGGCTTCTGGCCGGCGAACGCGCAAGGCGACGACATCGTGCTCTATGCCGACGAGAGCCGCACCAGGACGATCGCGACGCTGCACACGCTGCGCCAGCAGCTCGAGAAGCGCGAGGGCCGCTTCAACGCGGCGCTGTCCGACTTCATCGCGCCTGCCGACACCGGCATTCCCGACTATGTCGGCGGCTTCGTCGTCACCGCCGGAATCGGCGAGGACGCCGTCGCCGACCGCTTCAAGATGGCCAACGACGACTACTCCTCGATCCTGTGCAAGGCGCTGGCCGACCGCCTCGCCGAAGCCTTCGCCGAGCGCATGCATGCCCGCGTGCGCCGCGAGTTCTGGGCTTATGCGCCGGACGAGGCGCTGTCGACCGACGAGCTGATCCTCGAAAAATACCAGGGCATCCGCCCTGCGCCGGGCTATCCCGCCCAGCCCGATCACACCGAGAAGGCGACGCTGTTCGAGTTGCTCGACGCCGAAGCCACCGCCGGCGTGAAGCTGACCGAGAGCTTTGCGATGTGGCCGGGCTCCTCCGTGTCCGGGCTCTATCTTGCGAACCCCGAGAGCTACTATTTCGGCGTCGGCAAGATCGAGCGCGACCAGGTCGAGGACTACGCCGCGCGCAAGGGCATGACGGTGGCGGAGACCGAGCGCTGGCTCGCGCCGGTGCTGAACTACATCCCGTCGCGCGAGGGAGCCGACAAGGCGTTCGCGGCGACACCGGCGAACGACGAGACGTCGAAGGACCTCGCCTCGCATCCGCCGGGCTGCACCTGCGCGGTGCATCTGGTTTGGCAGAAGAAGCGCGCGGGGGCGGGGTAGGCCCCGCCTTCAAAACAGAAGTGCGAAAACAACCCCATGCACAGTAGGAATGGGGTTGAAAGGTTTGAAGAATTTCTGTTTTAGCGAATTTGCTTGCTCCGTCGGGCAAAACACCTGTAATATTCCATCATCGCCAGCCGCGCGTTCGGGCTTCGTCAGATGCTGTGCGCCAATCTCGTGTCCCGGACGCGCGAAGCGCGAGCCGCGATCCAGAAGGCGGCACCCGAGAATGCGATGAGATGGGCCCCGGCTCTGCAGCGCACCGCTGCACTGGACGATGCTGCGCATCGCCAGGGAAGCGCAGCGCTGCGTCCGGGCACGACAGCTGTGTTCAACTGCAACCGACACGAAAGCCGCGCCGCCTTGCAACTCGCCGCATGATTATCTCGCGGGAACCGCGCCCGTGTGAACTCGTTCACTTGTCCACTCAACCTCGGTTGGTTAGTCTATCGGTGCACTACCAAACCGACGATTTGCTTGGGATCGAACATATGAAGCAGTTCATTGCACTGTTCGTCGCCGCGATCGCTCTCGTCGTGCTGCCCACGATTGCCGCGGCGGACTGTCCGAAAGGCTACGTGCCATGCGGCGAGAAAAATCAGTTGTGCTGCCCGGGAAAGTAGTTGGCGGCGGGTGGTTTTGGCTAAGTAGCGGCGTCTTTGTCGCGATCGCGCTGGTGATGGTTGCTGTCTACGCCGGATACCCGCGCAAGAAACAGACGATCACCGCCATCCTCTCCGAGACCGGATATTTCGAGGTGGTGCCGCCAAGCACCTTCGGCGGTCCCGGCACCATCAACACGATCGAATATCTGAGCAATGGCAGGCTGGAACTGCATCCGACCTGCGACGTCGATCCGAATTTGCTGGTCAACAAGATCCAGAAATCGCGGACGATGGACCGGGACCTGAAGCAGTCGCTCGAGAAGAAGCTCGACGTGTCGGCCCAGGTCAGGGACAAGCTGTCGGCCGTCGCCGGGATGCAGCAGGTCGAGGCGGTCAACCTCAAGCTCGAGAACGCCAACATCCTGCTGATCTCCGACGAGTCGCTGATCTCGACACGGAATGCATTGCTGAAGTCCGAATGCGAGGACGCGGTCACCCAGAACATTTCGGGCGGCGGCGTCGTGTGCCAGACGCGGTCCGTCCTGGAGGCCGATGTCGTCTACGAGATCAGATATACCAACAAGATTTCGATGGAGGAGAAGGCCAAGCTGACATCCGAGATCGCGGCGAAGCTCGACCTCGACGTTCATGAGGGAGCAGAGGACAAGGTGTCCGGCTCTCAATTGTTCTTCGGCATCAGGCTGTCGCCAAATCCGATCGTCATGAAAACGGCGGCGGGTGACGTCAACCCCTGCACGCGGAGACAGGCTGATAGAGGGTGAAGTCTTCATCCTCCCCTGGAGGGCGTTTGCGGGGGAGGATCGCATATGAAAGAAAGTCGGAGGCAGCTCGCCTGCGGCCATCCTTCGAGACGCCCGCCTTTGGCGGGCCCTCAGGATGAGGGCGGAGCGCGTGGCGGCAATTTCAACGGATATCGCTGCAACGGAGCCTCATCCTGAGGAGACCGCGAAGCGGTCGTCTCGAAGGACGAGGCGCTCGCTCCGGCCCCTCCGAAAAGTCATATGCGATTCCCCTCCCTCTCCTGGGGACGGTAAGAAGCCTGCCTGGCACCGTGAACGCACCGGCCGCCCGCCGCGACCAATGGCGGTCGCCGCAGGGGAGCAGGGAACGGGATGCTGAATGCCCAACAATTGATGTGGACGCAGATTGCCGCCGGCATCTCGGTCCTTCTGTTCGGATTGATGCTGGTCAATCTGGTGCGTATGCGGGGCCGGATGCAGGCCGCGCGGAACTGGGACAAGGTGGAGGGCATCATCACGGTCTCCACCGTCGAGCAACCCGAGGCCCACGTCTCCGACGATCAGAACGATGCCAAGCCGGTCATCCGCTATCGCTATCGTGCGGGCGGCGAGGAGCTGGAAGGCGACAAGGTCTTCGTCGGCGGCATCGCCATGACGACGAAGGTGCTCGCGGCCAAGCTGGCCGGACGCTATCCGGTCGGCGCCCATGTCGACGTCTATGTCGACCCGAAGCAGCCGGCCGAGGCGCTGCTGGAGCCGGCCGCGGCGCAGAACCTCGCCGCGCTCGTCGCATTCACGATCGTGTTCGGCTTGATCGCCGCCACCCTGACCGCGCATTCGGTCGCGGGGCACGTGCTCTACGCCGGCAACGGGGTGCCGCTGTTCGCTTTCGCGCTGCCGGTCATCGTGCTCATCGGTGGCGTGTTCTGCGTGATCGAGTATGTCAGCACGCGCCGGCTGGCGAGCGCCAGCCTGCGCTGGCCGACCGCGGCCGGCAAGGTCACCCGTTGCGCCCTGGTCGAGGAGATCATCGAGGAAAAGACCGAACACGACAACAGGCCGACGACTTCAAAGCTTGTACACCGCTATCAGGTCGACCTCCGCTACGCCTACAAGGTCGGCCAGCGCGACTTCATCGGCACCGAAATCAACTGGGGCGGCACCATGATCTCCGGGCTGCGCGAAGTCGCCGAAAAGGCCGCAGCGAAGTATCATCCGGGGCAGACCGTTCAGGTCCATTACGATCCGGAGCGGCCGGGGCATGCGGTGCTGGAGCCTGCAAGCCGTGAAGGCGCGCTGGGGCCGCTGATCGGCGCCGCGGTCTGCGCGGTCGTCGGGGGACTTTTTCTGACCATCTTGATCAAGGTCGGCTTTGCCTAGCGCGATGAGATCGGTCAGTCGGCACTCCCGGTCTCCATCCTCCCCTGGAGGGGGAGGATCGGTTCGCATGCAGCGAAGCGGAAAGCGAACCGAGGTGGGGTGACAGTCTCTCCACAGATGCGGTGCCCGAGTGGAGAGATCACCCCACCCCACCCCGCTCGCGCTGCGCGCGATCGACCCTCCCCATCCAGGGGAGGGTAAGGCTGCTCACCCCTTCGGCGGCGCCAGCGGCTGGACGATCTCCTGGAACGGCGCCAGCGCCTCGCAACGCTCGGCATGCGCTGCGAGCGCCGGATAGCGCGCTGGTTCGAACAATTGCGGATGGGCTTCGCGGGTGAAGCGGAGGACGCAGGCGACGATCACGTCGGCGTGGCCGATGCGCTCGCCGAGGAAGTAGGGCGTCGGCACCCTCGCCCGCTCGTCTTCCAGCACCCTGAGCACGTCGTTGATCTGCGC
This sequence comes from Bradyrhizobium betae, assembly GCF_008932115.1. NCBI lineage: Bacteria > Pseudomonadati > Pseudomonadota > Alphaproteobacteria > Hyphomicrobiales > Nitrobacteraceae > Bradyrhizobium > Bradyrhizobium betae. The sequence goes on along the minus strand of NZ_CP044543.1, from coordinate 4,167,063 downwards.
CTCGCAGCGCGCGACCCACAGCGCCAATTGCTCCTTTCGCAGCACGCGCTCATAGACTAGGCTCACGGCCTTGTCGCCGAGGCCGGAGGCGAGCGCACAGATGCGCAGATGCCGGCGCCGTTCGGCGCCCGCGCGCGGCAGCATCGCCTTGTCGGGACCGACAAGCTCATCGAGGTGGTCGAGAATGAACGCGCTCTCTATCAGCGCTTCGCCATCATCAAGCACCAACGTCGGCACACGGCGCAGCGGATTATACGGCGCGATCCTGTCGGCATCGCCGAAGGTCGACCACGGCCTGTGCTCGAAGGCGAGCCCGTAAAGCCGCAGCGCAATCGCGACGCGGCGAACGAAGGGGGAGTCGTATTGGCCGATCAGGAACATCTGCATATCTCCTGTCATTGCCGGGCTTGACCCGGCAATCCATCTCTCCTCAGATTAGAGATTGATGGATGCCCGGATCAAGTCCGGGCATGACGCGTTCATTCGGGGCAGAAATCCCATGCAATATTTTCTACTCTTCCTCGTCGGCATCTCTCTATCGACCGTCACGGCCTATGCCCAGGACCGCCCGATCGGCTTCCAGACGCCGTCCAAAAACATCGCCTGCCAGTTCTTCACCGACAACGGCCAGGGCGTGCTCCGCTGCGACATCATGAACCTGGACACCCGCCCGCGCCGCCCCGCCGATTGCGAGCTGGAATGGGGCAACGCCTTCGAGATGAGCGCGAAGGGCAACGCGGGCCGCATCTGCGCCGGCGACACCATCATGGACCCGTCGCTGCCGGTGCTGGCTTATGGCGAAGTGTGGCAGCGGGCGGGGTTTACGTGTCGGTCGGAGCAGACCGGGCTGACCTGCTTCAACGCGATGCAGCGCGGGTTTTCGCTGGCAAGGGCGAAGCAGGAGGTGTTTTGAGCTTGTAGCCCGCGTAGAGCGGAGCGGAATGCGGGGAAGCAGATGCACACTACTCGATGATCGGCACATGCCGCGCCGCATCGCGCGGGGCGGTGCCGTCGAGGCGCGGATCGTCGGCGATCTCGATCTGGCGGCGGAACGGGCGGAAGCCGGAGCGCTGGTAGAACGCGACGGCGGACGGATGGTCGAAAGTGCAGGTGTGCACCCAGACGCGGCGGACGTCGCGGGACCACGCCATCTCCATCGCGCGGTTCATCAGGAAGCGGGCGGCGCCGGTGCCGATCAGCCCGGCGGTGACGCCGAAATAGACCAGCTCGCACTGGCCGGCCTCGCGAAAGTCCAATTCGAGCAGGCCTTCATCGCGGCCGTCCACGACCAGTGCATGGACTTCGATTCCCGCCGCGTGGATGATCGCGGCAAGCTCCGCATCGTTCATGCGCGCCCGCGAGAACCACAGCCACTCCTCACCGACGCGGCGGTGGAGATCGCGATACCAATGAAGCGCAGGCGCGTCGACCTTGCGCAGGGTCCAGCTGCCCGGCGGATCGTCACGGCGCGCGGGACGTGCGGTCATCTCCAGATGGGTGACGACGGCGGCGATCTTGCCGGCCGGGACGTCGGAATAGCCGTCGGGGAGGATCATCCTTGTTTGCTCGATTTCATTGCGAGAACGTTCCAGAATTGGCGCGACACACTCCGTCGTCGTCCCGGACGAGCGGAGCGCAGATCCGGGATCCATAGCCACAGGGAGCGGTTTGGCGAAGACTCTGCGTTCGGTACTCCTACCGCAATCTCCAGATCGATTCCGCGGTGTGGGTCCCTGCTCTCGCAGGGACGACCGCGTGGATAGAGGCGCGCTACTCCTCCCCCTCATCACTCGCCAGCACGCCCTTCACCGCGCGCGCCCAGCCGGCCAGCTTCCGCTCGCGTGTCGCCTGGCTCATCGCCGGCTTGAAGCGATGCTCGAGGCGCCAGTTGTCGGCGAATTTGGTCGGCTCGGGATAGACGCCGGCCTGGAGGCCGGCGAGATAGGCGGCGCCCAGCGCCGTGGTCTCCTGGATCACGGGGCGGTCGACCGGTGCATTCAGGAGATCAGCGAGGCGCTGCATGGTCCAGTCCGAGGCGGTCATGCCACCGTCGACGCGGAGCACGACGCTGGCGGTCTCCGAGCTCGGCCAGTCCGCCCGCATCGCGGCCCAGAGATCGAAAGTCTGGTAACAGACGCTCTCCAGTGCGGCGTGGGCGAGCTCGGCCGGGCCGGTGTTGCGGGTGAGGCCGAACAGTGCGCCGCGCACGCGCGGATTCCAGTAGGGCGCGCCCATACCGACGAAAGCAGGGACGAGGTAGACGCTCTGCATCGAGTCCGACTGATCGGCGAGCGGGCCCGTCTCGGCGGCGTGCTTGATGATGCCGAGGCCGTCGCGCAGCCACTGCACCGCGCTGCCTGCGACGAAGATCGAGCCTTCGAGCGCGTAGGTGCGTTTGCCGTCGAGCTGATAGGCGATGGTGGTGAGCAGCTTGTTCTTCGAGGCCACCGGCGTGGTGCCGGTGTTGAGCAGCGCGAAGCAGCCGGTGCCGTAGGTGGACTTCATCATGCCCGGGCGGAAGCAGGCCTGGCCGATGGTCGCGGCCTGCTGGTCGCCGGCGATGCCTGAAATGGCGATGGCGCCGCCAAACAGGTCCGGCGTGCTTTCGCCGAAATGGGCAGAGGAATCCTTCACCTCGGGCAGCATCGACCGCGGCACGCCGATGATCTCCAGCAGCTGGTCGTCCCACTGGCCGGTGTGGATGTTGAACAGCAGCGTGCGCGAGGCGTTGGTGGCGTCGGTGGCGTGCACCTTGCCGCCGGTGAGGCGCCAGAGCAGGTAGCAATCGACGGTGCCGAACATCAGCTCGCCGCGCGCGGCGCGCCCACGCGCGCCGGGGACGTGATCGAGAATCCAGGCGACCTTGGTGCCGGAGAAATAGGGATCGATGATCAGGCCGGTTTTTTCCGAGATCACCGGCTCGTGGCCGTCGGCTTTCAGTTTTGCGCAGATGTCGGCGGTGCGGCGGTCCTGCCAGACGATGGCGCGGTGCACGGCCTGCCCCGTCGCGCGGTCCCACACCACGGTGGTCTCGCGCTGGTTGGTGATGCCGATCGCGGCGATGTCCTTCGCGGTGATGCCGGCCTGCGCGATCGCGTCGCGGCAGACCATCACGGTCGAGGTCCAGATGTCCTCCGCCTCGTGCTCGACCCAGCCCGAGGCCGGAAAATGCTGCGGAAACTCCTGCTGCGCGCGGGCGGCGATCGAGATATCGCTGCGAAAAACGATGGCGCGCGACGAGGTGGTGCCCTGGTCGATGGCGAGGACGAAAGACATGGTAGCTACCCTGGCGTTTTCTTGGCGTTTCCCGTGAGGGGATCATTTGTCGGGCCAAAGGGAGCGGATTGGAAGCGCAAGGTCAATATCCCTGAGCGCGCCCCAAGCTCCGTCGTCGTTCCTGCGAAAGCAGGGACCCATAGCCACAGGAGAACATTGTCGCCCGAGCCGGCAACCACGAGTCTTCGCCAAACCACTCCCTGTGGCTATGGGTCCCGGATCTGCGCTTCGCTTGTCCGGGACGACGAACTCGGAGATATCGCAAACTTCCTACACCGCCGCCGTCGTCACGCCGCCGTCGATGACAATGGTCTGGCCCGTCATGAAGCTCGACGCATCTGATGCCAGGTACGCCACGGCGCCTGCGATTTCGTCGGGTTCGCCGATGCGGCGGAGCGGGGTGGTGGCGGTGCGGCGCTTGAGGTTGGCTTCGTCTTCCCAGAGGGCGCGGGCGAAATCGGTCTTGACGAGGCCGGGCGCGATGCAGTTGACGCGGACGCCTTTCGGGCCCCATTCGCCGGCGAGCGAGCGGCACAGCGCGAAGTCAGCCGCTTTCGAGATGCCGTAGGCGCCGATCACGGTGGAGCCGCGCAGGCCGCCGATCGATGAGATGATGACGACGGAGCCGTTGCCGCGCTCGGCCATCCCAGGGATCGCCAGCGCCGAGAGCCAGATGTTGCTCTTGACGTTGCTGCCCATGATCTTGTCGAAGGCTTCATCGGTGATGTCGAGCAGCGGGCCGTAGTAGGGATTGACGGCGGCGTTGCAGACGAGGATGTCGATCTTGCCGTAATGCTTGATGGTGCCCGCAACCAGCGCCTCGACCTCGGCCTTGCGCGCGATGTTGCAGGGGATGACGGTGGCGTCGCCGCCGGAAGCATTGATGCCGTCGGCGACTTCCTTGCAGGCGTCGGCCTTGCGCGAGGACACCACGACCTTGGCGCCGAGCTTTGCGAGCAATTCGGCGGAGGAGCGACCGATGCCGCGGCTGGAGCCGGTGACGATGGCGACCTTGCCGGTGAGATCGAACGGGGTGTTTTTCATGGGTGTTGGGCTCGTTGTTACAACTTGCTCGGTGTCATCGCCCGGCTCGACCGGGCGATCCAGTATTCCAGAGACGGCGCGACTTGAATCGAGAGGCCGCGGCGTACTGGATCCCCCGCCTTCGCGGGGGATGACAGCACCCGTGGATCAGATCAACCCGCCCGCATCCGCGACGCGGCGCTGGTGATAGTCGGTATCGCCGAAGCTGTTCTCGATCATGGTGAGGCGCTTGAAGTAGTGGCCGATCTTGGCCTCCATGGTCATGCCGATGCCGCCGTGGAGCTGAATCGCCTGCTGTCCGACGAACTTCAGCGACTTGCCGATCTGCACCTTGGCCGCGGCGATCGCGTTGCTGCGCTCCTTGGCGTTCTCGAAATCGCCGGCCATGGTCGCGAACATCGACATCGAGCGCGCCTGCTCGGCGGCGACGAACATGTCGGAGGCGCGATGCTGCAGGCTCTGGAACGAGCCGATCGCGACGCCGAACTGCTTGCGCGTCTTGATGTACTCGACCGTGGTCTTGAGCGACTCGTCCATCAGGCCGACCGCCTCGGCGCAGAGCGCAATGCGGGCCTCATCGACGACGCGCTCGATCAGCGCGAGGCCGTCCTCGGGATTGCCGAGCACGGCATCAGCGCCGACCTCGACAGCGGTGAAGGTGATGTCGGCGGCGTGCAGGCCATCCTGGGTCGGATACGATTTCTTCGTCACGCCCTTCGCGTTCGCCGGCACCAGGAACACGCCGATGCCGCCGGTGTCGCGGCGGGCGCCCTTGGTGCGCGCGGTGACAATCAAGGTGTCGGCGTTCTCGCCGTTGAGCACGACGAATTTTTCGCCGTCGATGACCCAGCCGTCGCCCTTCTTCTTCGCGGTCGTGGTGACGTCGAACAGATCATAGCGCGAGTTCTTCTCGAGCTGGGCGAAAGCGAGCGTCTTGCTGCCGTCGATGATCCCGGGCACATGCGCGGCCTTCTGCGCGTCGGTGCCGGCGTGGCGCAGGAAGCCGCCGCCGATCACGACCGTGGCGAGATACGGCTCGAGCACCAGCGCCTTGCCGAGCGCTTCCATCACGATCATGGTTTCCACGCCGCCGCCGCCGAAGCCGCCATCGGCTTCCGCGAAGGGAAGTCCGAGCAGGCCCTGCTCGGCGAGCTTGCCCCAGACGGCTTTGCTCCAGCCGCCCTTCTCTTTCATATACTTCTTGCGGCTCTCGAAATCGTAGGAATCGGTCAAGAGGCCGTCGATGCTATCCTTGAGAAGCCGCTGCTCCTCGGTCAAATCAAAATCCATGTTTCTCTCCAAATCGGCGGAAATTGCCCTGCCGTCGCCTCACCCTCGGATGTCATCCCCGCGAAAGCGGGAATCCAGTAAACGCAAGCGTCTATGGGACTCACGACCGCCGCGGCGTACTGGGTCCCCCGCCTTCGCGGGGGACGACAGCGTCATTTGTTCAATCGATCACAGCCCCAGCACCGCCTTGGCGATGATGTTGCGCTGGATCTCGTTGGAGCCGCCGTAGATCGAGACCTTGCGGTTGTTGAAGTAGCTCGGCGCGATCTGGGCGGTCCAGTCCATGGCTTCGTTGGAGCCGTCGTCGCCGTGCACGTCGTAGGGCGCGGCGAAGGGTCCGATCACTTCCATCAGGAGCTCGGTGGTGGTCTGCTGGATCTCGGAGCCCTTGATCTTCAGCACGGACGACGCCGGATTGGGCTTGCCCTTGCCGTGCTTGCCTTCGTCGGCGACGACGCGGAGCTGGGTGAGCTCGAGCGCCTTCAGCTCGATCTCGCAGGCCGCCAGCTTCTCGCGGAAGGCGGCGTCCTGGATGATCGGCTTGCCTGCGGATTCGACCTTGCCGGCGAGTTCGCGGATGCGGCGCAGCCGCTCCTTGGAGACGCCGACGCGCGCGATGCCGGTGCGCTCGTTGCCGAGCAGGAATTTGGCGTAATCCCAACCCTTGTTCTCCTCGCCGATCAGATTCTCGATGGGCACCTCGACGTTGTCGAAGAAGACTTCGTTGACTTCGTGGCCGCCGTCGATGGTCTGGATCGGACGCACCGTGACGCCCTTCGACTTCATCGAGAACACGATGAAGGAGATGCCCATCTGCTTCTTGGCATTGTTGTCGGTGCGGCAGAGACAGAAGATCATGTCGGCGTGCTGGGCCAGCGTGGTCCAGGTCTTCTGGCCGTTGATGATCCACTTGTCGCCCTTGCGCTCGGCCTTCGTCTTCAGCGAGGCGAGGTCGGAGCCGGAGCCGGGCTCGGAGAAGCCCTGGCACCACCAGTCGTCGACATTGGCGATGCGCGGCAGGTACTTCTTCTTCTGCTCCTCGTTGCCGAAGGTGTAGATGACCGGGCCGACCATGCTGACGCCGAAGGCGAGCGGCTGCGGCGCCGGATAGGACTGCAGCTCCTCGTTGAAGATGTAGTGCTGCACGGAGCTCCACCCCGTGCCGCCATACTGCGTCGGCCAGTGGCTGGTGCCCCAGCCCTTCTTGTTGAGGATGCGCCACCACGTCACCATCTCGTCCTTCGAGAGATGACGGCCCTCGACCAGCTTGCGCCGCGTATCCGGCGGCACGTTGTCGCGGAAGAATGATCGCACTTCCTCGCGAAACGCCTGCTCTTCTTTCGTGAATGCGAGATCCATCGGATCCTCCTGTGAGCTTTCTTGTCTATGGAGTGGATTGTGCGGGTTTCTGCTGCTGGCGCAATTCGTGGCGCGACAGTTTTCCGACCGGCGTGCGCGGCAGTTCGTCGACGAATTCGACTTCGGCCGGCAATTCGTGCTTGCCGACCTTGCCGGCGAGTTGCGCGCGCAGCTCGTCGAGCGTGAGCGGCTTTGCGCCGGGCTTGAGCTTGATGAAGGCCTTGGCCGCCTCGCCGCGATACTGGTCGGGGATGCCGAGCACGATCACCTCGTGCACGCCCGGAATGGTGTAGATCGCCTGCTCGATCATCTGCGGATAGACGTTGAAGCCGCCGGAGATGATCATGTCCTTCTTGCGGTCGACCAGGAAGAAATAGCCGTCGGTGTCGACATAGCCGATGTCGCCGGTGAGGAAGCGGCCGTCGGCAAAGGACTCCGCGGATTCCTTCGGCTTGTTCCAGTAGCCCCGGGTGACGTTCGGGCCCTTGATGCGGATCTCGCCGACTTCGCCCGGCGGCAGCACCCTGGTCGGGTTCTCCAGCGAGACGACGTCGAGCTCGATGCCGGGCAGCATCAGGCCGATCGACCCCGGCTTGTCCGGGCCTGTGGGCGGATGGCCGGTGCCGGGCGAGCAGGTCTCGGTCATGCCCCAGCCGCTCTTGAGCTTCTTGCCGACCTTGCGTTCGAACAGACTTGCGATTTCCACCGGCAGCGGCGCGCCGCCGGAGCCGACGGTGGCGAGCGAGGAAAAGTCGCGCTTGTCCAGATCCGGAAGCGCCGCGATCGCGATCCACATCGTCGGCACGCCCGGAAAATAGGTCGCGCGCTTCACTTCGATGTCGCGCATCACGGCTTCGACGTCGAAGCGCTGGTGCAGCGAGATCAGATTGCCGCGGCTGAGCGAGGACAGCAGCACGACGGTGAGCGCGTAGATGTGGAATAGCGGCAGCACGCAGATCACGCGCTCGACGACACCGCCACGCGCCGCCCGCGCCGGCTTGCCCCAGACGTCGTAGACCGACACCGCCGCGGTGAGATTGCCGTGGCTGAGCATCGCGCCCTTGGGCAGACCGGTGGTGCCGCCGGTATATTGCAGCAGCGCGACGTCGTCGGCCGTGACAACAGGCCATTGCGCCGGCGCGGCCGCGCCCTCGACGAAGGCCTTGAAGGTGACGATGCGGGGATCATCAGGGATCGCGGCCTGCGGCGTGCCGACCTTGCCCCAATTGTCGTCCTCGCAGACGACGAGGCGGTCGATCAGGCCCTTCTCCAGGAACTTCAGTGCCGTCGGCAGCAGCGCCGCGAGATTCGAGGTGACCAGCAGGCGCGAGCCGGAGTCCGAGACCTTGTGGGTCAGCGCGATCTCGCCGTCGAGCGGCGACAGATGCGCGACGCGGGCGCCGGCCTTGAGCGCGCCGAAGAAATTGACGGGATGGTCCGGCGTGTTGCCGAGGAACAGCGCGACGGAGCTATTCTTGCCGCAGCCGGCGCGCAGGAACGCCGCCGCCGCGCGCTCGGCCATCGCGGCGAGCTCGGTATAGGTGATCGGACGCTCCCGGAATTCGAGCGCGGTGCGCGGGCCGTAGTTCGCGGCGGCGTTCGACAACAGGTCTGGCAGCGTGCCCTGGGCGATGGGATCGTCCCAACGCACGCCCTCGGGGTAAAACTGTTCGCCGGGATGGGTCATTTTCTGCGACTGGATCAGATGTCATTCCGGGGCGCGACGAAGTCGCGAGCCCGGAATCCATCGAGCGGCATACTCGACGGCGGAATGGATTCCGGGCCTGGCCCTTCGGGCCATCCCGGAATGACGAGAGGATAGACAGCGGCCATCACGCCGCTTTCGAGCCCGCCGCCAGCGAGGCAAAGGTCTTGCCTTCGGCCGCGAGCTTCTTCAGCAGCGGCGCGGGCTCGAGGCTCGGATCGTTGGTTTCCTTGGCGTAGAAGGCCAGGCGATCGGCGATGTGCTTGAGACCGACGCTGTCGGCCCAGAACATCGGGCCGCCGCGATAGATCGGCCAGCCATAGCCGTAGAGCCAGACCACGTCGATGTCGGAGGGCCGCGCCGCGATGCCCTCTTCGAGGATCTTCGCGCCCTCGTTGATCATCGGATACATCATGCGCTCGAGGATCTCGTCGTCGCTGACGACGCGCTTCTTGCGGCCGAGGCGGAGCAGCGTCTCGTCGATCAGCTTCTCGACTTCGGGATCCGGCAGCGCGGAGCGGGAGCCGGCTTCGTACTTGTAATAGCCCTTGCCGGTCTTCTGGCCGAAGCGGCCGGCCTCGCACAGCGCGTCCGCGATCTCCGACTTGATGCCGCGGTCCTTGCGCGAGCGCCAGCCAATGTCGAGACCGGCGAGATCGCCCATCGCGAACGGTCCCATCGGCATGCCGAACTTCGTCACCACGGCATCAACCTGCTGCGGCAGCGCGCCTTCGAACAGCAGCTTCTCGGACTGCTTGCCACGCTGCGCCAGCATGCGGTTGCCGACGAAGCCGTCGCAGACGCCGACCACGGCCGGCACCTTGGCGATCTTGCGCGCGATGGTGACGGCAGTCACCAGCGCGTCCGGCGCGGTCTTGTCGGCGCGGACGATCTCGCACAGCTTCATGACGTTGGCCGGCGAGAAGAAGTGCATGCCGAGCACGTCCTGCGGACGCTTGGTCGACTTCGCGATCTCGTCGATGTTGAGGTACGAGGTGTTGGAGGCGAGCACCGCACCCGGCTTGACGTACTGGTCGAGCTTGCCGAACACTTCCTTCTTGACCGCCATGGTCTCGAACACGGCTTCGATGACGAGGTCGGCATCGCCGACGTTCTCGATGCCGACGACGCCGTTGATCAGCGCCATGCGCTTGGCCGGCGCATCCGCCGGGATGCCGCCGCGCGCGGCGGTGGCTTCCCAGTTCTTCTGCATGATGCCCATGCCGCGCTTGAGCTGCTCCTCGCCGGTCTCGATCAGCGTGACGGGCACGCCGGCATTGGCGAACGACATCGCGATGCCGCCGCCCATGGTGCCGGCACCGAGAATGGCAACACGGTTAACGGGCCGCGACTTGGTGCCTTCGGGGACGCCGGCAATCTTGGCCGCCTCGCGCTCGGCAAAGAAGGCGTAGCGCTGCGCCTTGGACTGGTCGCTGGCGACGAGCTTCAAGAAGCCCTCGCGCTCCTTCTTCAGACCTTCGTCGAACGGCAGGTCGATGGCCGCGCCGACGGCGTCGGCGGCCGCAAACGGCGCTTCCAGGCCGCGCGACTTCTTGGTCATCGAAGCGACCGCATTGGTGAAGATCGAGCGATCGGCCTTCGCAGCTGCGAGCTTGGAATCGTCGTCGCGCAGGCGGCGCAGCGGACGCTTCTCGGCGAGCAGCTTGCGGACGAAAGCCTCACCACCGGAAGCCGGGCCTTCGACGATCTCCTCGATCAGGCCGTTCTTGAGCGCTTCAGCAGCGCCAATGGGGTCACCGCCGACGATCATCTTGACGGCAAGCTCGGGGCCGACAGCGCGCGGCAGGCGCTGGGTGCCGCCGGCGCCCGGCAACAGGCCGAGCTTCACCTCGGGCAGGCCGAGCTTTGCCTCTTTAACAGCCACGCGGAAATGACAGGCCAGCGCGACCTCAAGGCCGCCGCCGAGCGCGGTGCCGTGAATCGCGGCAACGATCGGCTTCGGCGAGTTCTCCATCTCGGCCAGCACCTCGTTGAGGCCGGGCGGCTTCGGCGGCTTGCCGAATTCGGTGATGTCGGCGCCGGCGATGAAGGTGCGGCCGGCGCAGGTCAGCACGATGCCCTTGATGGCGGGATCGGCGATCGCGGCCTTGATGCATTCCAGAATTCCACCGCGGACTGCGGCACTCAGCGCATTGACCGGAGGACTGTTGACCGTGACGATCCCGACTTCGTCATGACGCTCAAGCTTGACCACTTCGCTCACGGTGTCCCTCCTTGGTGGGGATGCTACTTTGTTCGATTTCGCGGTGCGGAATTTAATTCCGCATCTTGACGGCAGGGTTATTTTGAAGCACGGACGTTGTCAACGACTCCGCGCAAGAAGCAGATCAGGGATGAAGCGTACAGGAAAGAAGACAGCGACCGACCGGAATTTCGTCGTCGCGCTTTCCCGCGGACTTGATGTATTGCGCGCATTCCACCCCAGCGACGGCCTTCTCGGCAACCAGGAAATCGCGGCCCGCACGAATCTGCCGAAGCCGACGGTGTCACGGCTGACCTACACGTTGACGAAGCTTGGCTACCTGACACCGGTTCCCCGTTTCGAGAAATATCAGCTCGCGCCGGCCGCGATGGCGCTCGGTTACGCGGCGCTGGCCAATCTCGGTGTTCGGCATTTGTCCGAACCGTTCCGCGACGACATGATGCGCGCGACGGGCGGCGCCGTCGCGATCGGCGGCCGCGACCGTCACAGCATGATCTATTTCGGGCAGAGTCGCGGCAGCGAGACGGTCGGCGTTCAACTGGACGTCGGTTCTCGCGTGCCGATTGCAACCAGCGCGATGGGCCGCGCCTATTTCTGGGCGCTCGACGAAGACAATCGCGCCGAAGTGTCGCGCGTCCTGCGTGAACATTACGGCAGCCGCTGGCCCAAGATGCGCGACGGACTGGAGCGTTCCGGCGAAACCGTCGCGAAATACGGCTTCGCGATTTCCGTCGGCGACTGGCATGACGACATCGGCGCCGCGGGCGTCGCGCTCAGGCTCAACGACGGAACCGGACCTTACGCATTCAATTGCGGCGCGCCCGCATTCCGCTTCACGGAAGAGCGTTTGATCAACGACATTGGACCGCGTCTGCTTGCGATGGTAAGGAACATCGAAGCGGCACTCGGTGGACTGATGCCGCAATCCAAAAAGAAGTCAGCAAAAAGCTGAAATCAGGAGGAAAAGTTGCTCGAGTGGCCGAGGGGTTCAGATAGCCTTTGTCATAACCGGGAGCGGTTCGCATCGCCCCTTCGCCCACTGAACGTCGTGGGCGAGACGACATGACGCAGGCACAGCTCGCGCAGGGAACATCGCCCCTGCTCGCGGTTCGCGACGTCAGCGTCGTGTTCGGCGGCATCGTCGCGCTCAACGGCGTGTCCTTCGACATGCACAAGGGCCAGATCCTCGGATTGATCGGCCCCAACGGCGCCGGCAAGACCACACTTTTCAACTGTCTCTCGCGGCTCTACCAGCCGTCCTCCGGCGACATCCTGATGGATGGCGTGAGCATCCTGTCGCGGCCGCCGCACCGGATCGCCGAGATCGGCATCGGCCGCACCTTCCAGAACGTGGCGCTGTTTCCGAACCTCACGGTGATGGACAACGTCCGCGTCGGCGCTCATTCGAAGACCTCCAGCGACATCATCAGCGATTCGCTGAGACTGGCGTGGGTCCGGCGCAGCGAGAACGACGTGAACAAGAAAGTTCACGAGATCCTCGCCTATCTCAAGCTCGAGGACGTCGCCCACACCGTCGTGTCCGGCCTGCCCTTCGGCACGCAGAAGCGCGTCGAGCTGGCACGTGCGCTCGCGGCCGATCCGAAGATCCTGCTGCTCGACGAGCCCGCCGGCGGCCTCAACCACGAGGAAGTCTACGTGCTCGGCGACCTGATCCGGCGCATCCGCGACGAACGGCACATGACCGTGCTGCTGGTCGAGCATCACATGGGCCTCGTGATGTCGATCGCCGATCACGTCGTGGCGCTGAACTTCGGCAAGAAGCTCGCGGAAGGCACGCCGGCCCAGGTGCAGGTGGACCCCGACGTCATCAAGGCCTATCTCGGGAGCAAGGACCAATGACGACGCTGCTCAACGTCAAGGACCTGCGCGCCTATTACGGCCAGGTCCAGGCGCTCCACGGCCTGTCCTTCTCGCTCAACGAGGGATCGCTGACGACACTGCTCGGCGCCAACGGCGCCGGCAAGACCACCACGCTGCGCGCGATCTGCAACATGGTGCGCTCCACCGGCGGGATCGAGTTCGACGGCAAGCCGCTGAACAACCGCTCCACCGAGAGCATCGTGCGGTTCGGCATCGCCCATGTGCCGCAGGGCCGCGGCACCTTCACCACCATGACGGTGGAAGAAAACCTGCAGCTCGGGGCCATCACCCGCAAGGACAGCGCCGGCATCGTATCCGACATCGAGCGGATGTATGCGCACTTCCCGGTGCTCAAGCAGCGCCACACCCAGCAGGCTGGCACGCTCTCGGGCGGCGAGCAGCAGATGCTCGCGGTCGCCCGCGCGCTGATGCTGCGGCCGCGGCTGATGCTACTGGACGAGCCGTCCTTCGGCCTCGCCCCGCTGGTCGTGCGCGACCTGTTCGGCATCCTCGGCAAGATCAACCGCGAGGACAAGGTGTCGATCCTGGTGGTCGAGCAGAACGCCCAGCTCGCGCTCGAGCTCGCCGACCAGGCCTACGTGATCGAGACCGGACGCATCGTGATGTCGGGCAATGCCAAGGACATCGCGAACAACGAAGAAATCCGCAAATCCTATCTGGGTTACTGAGGAGCCGGCACGATGGAGCTATTCACCAACCAAGTGCTGGCCGGCATCGCCACGGGCGCGATCTACGCCTGTATGGCGCTCGCCGTGGTCATGATCTACCAGGCGATCGACCACCTCAACTTCGCGCAGGGCGAGATGGCGATGTTCTCGACCTTCATCTCCTGGCAGCTGATGCAGTGGGGCTTATCCTATTGGGCTGCCTTCGCGGTCACGCTGATCTTCTCCTTCATCGCCGGCATCGCGATCGAGCGCATCCTGTTCAAGCCGCTGGCGAAGGCGCCGGTGCTGACCAACGTCGCCGGCTTCATCGCGCTGTTTGCGATCATCAACTCGTCGGCCGGCCTGATCTGGGACTTCACCATCAAGCAGTATCCTACCCCGTTCGGCTCTTCGCCGTTCCTCGGCAGCCAGCTGATCTCGACTCACCAGGCCGGCATGATCGGGGTCACGATCATGCTGCTGCTCGCCCTCTACTTCTTCTTCCAGTACACAAGGATCGGTCTCGCCATGCGCGCGGCCGCTTCGGTGCCTGAATCGGCTCGCCTCGTCGGCATCAACACGAGCTGGATGATCGCGCTCGGCTGGGGCATGGCGACCGCGATCGGCGCGATCGCCGGCATGCTGATCGCCCCGGTCGTGTTCCTCGAGCCCAACATGATGGGCGGCGTGCTGATCTACGGCTTTGCCGCGGCGGTGCTCGGCGGGCTGACCAGCCCGTTCGGCGCCGTCGTCGGCGGCTTCCTGGTCGGCATCTTCGAAAATCTCGCCGGCACCTACATCCCCGGCGTCGGCAACGAGCTGAAACTGCCCATCGCGCTCGCGCTGATCATTTCCGTCCTGGTCGTCAAACCCGCTGGCCTGTTCGGCCGGCACATCGTCAAGCGAGTTTGATCATGAGCGCTGCAGAAGAAGTCGTTGCAGAAGGCCATCAGGCGGTCGAGGCCGTTCCGAAGCGGGCCATGACGCTGGGCACCGGCACCTCGCTGGTAGTGCTCGCCGCGTTGATCATCATGCCCATCTTCGTCAAGAACTTCATCATCTTCCAGATGACGATGCTCCTGATCTACGGGCTCGCGGTGCTGGCGCTGAACATCCTGACCGGCGGCTCGGGCCAGTTCTCGCTCGGCCAGAGCGCCTTCTACGCCGTCGGCGCCTATACGACCGCGGTGCTGATGGAGCACTTCAACGTCAACTACGCGCTGACCTTGCCGATCGCAGGCGTGGTCTGCTTCGCCTTCGGCTTCCTGTTCGGACAGCCGGCGCTGCGGCTGTCCGGCGTCTATCTGGCGCTCGCGACCTTCGCGCTCGCCACCGCGATGCCGCAGCTCCTCAAGCTGAACTTCCTCGAGCACTGGACCGGCGGCGTGCAAGGCCTCGTCGTGACCAAGCCCGATGCGCCGTTCGGCCTGCCGATGTCGCAGGACATGTGGCTGTACTACTTCTCGCTTGCCGTCGTGCTCGCGATCTACATCTTCTCGGTGAACCTGCTGCGCTCCCGCTCGGGCCGCGCCTTCATGGCGATCCGCGACAACGAGATCGCGGCCTCCGCCATGGGCGTCGACGTTGCGTTGTACAAGACCCTGGCCTTCGGCGTGTCGGCTGCGATCACCGGCATCGCCGGCTCGCTCGGCGCCATCGCGGTGCAGTTCGTCGCGCCCGACAGCTACACCATCACGCTCGCGATCTCGCTGTTCCTCGGCATGGTCGTCGGCGGCGTAGGCTGGCTGCCCGGCTCGATCGTCGGCGCCGCCTTCATCATCTTCGTGCCGAACATGGCGGAGGGCATCTCCAAGGGCCTCTCCGGCGCGGTGTTCGGCGTGCTGCTGTTCCTCGTCATCTACCTCGTGCCGCATGGCGCAAGGCAAGTCGCGATGCTGGGCCAACAACTCGCCGGTAAGCTCAGGAAGAACTGAAACCACTCAAGCAAGGAGACTTCGTTTTGCTTCTCGAAAGAATACTGCGAACCACCGCACTCGTAACGGCGGTCGCGACCCTCACCTCCGGCGCAGCACTTGCCCAGAAGAAATACGACACCGGCGCGTCCGATACCGAGATCAAGATCGGCAACATCATGCCGTACAGCGGTCCGGCGTCGGCCTATGGCATCATCGGCAAGACCGAAGAAGCCTATTTCAAGATGATCAACGACAAGGGCGGCATCAACGGCCGCAAGATCAACTTCGTCACCTATGACGACGCCTATTCGCCGCCGAAGGCCGTCGAGCAGGTCCGCAAGCTGGTCGAGAGCGACGAGGTGCTGGCCGTGTACAACCCGCTCGGCACGCCCTCGAACACGGCGATCCAGAAGTACCTGAACGCCAAGAAGATCCCGCAGCTGTTCGTCGCCACCGGCGCCACCAAGTGGAACGACCCGAAGAACTTCCCCTGGACCATCGGCTGGCAGCCCTCCTACCAGAGCGAAGCGCAGATCTACGCGAAATGGCTGATGAAGGAAAAGCCGAACGCCAAGGTCGCGATCCTCTATCAGAACGACGATTTCGGCAAAGACTACCTCAAGGGCACCAAGGACGGCCTCGGCGCCAAGGGCGCGTCCATGATCATCATGGAAGAGAGCTATGAGATCTCCGAGCCCTCGATCGACGGCCACATCGTCAAGATCAAGGCCGCCAATCCCGATGTGCTGCTGATCTACGCGACGCCGAAGTTCGCCGCGCAGACCATCAAGAAGACCGCCGAGCTCAGCTGGAAGCCGCTCCAGATCCTCACCAACGTGTCGATCTCGGTCGGCAGCGTGATGAAGCCCGCCGGCTTCGAGGCGTCGCAGGGCGTGCTGTCGGCCGCCTATGCCAAGGATTCCACCGACCCGCAGTGGAGCAACGATCCCGGCATGAAGAGGTGGAACGAGTTCGTCGACAAGTACATGCCCGGCGCCGACAAGACCGACACCGGCATGGTCTACGGCTACGGCGCAGCTTCGACCCTGGTCAAGACGCTGGAGATGTGCGGTGACGACCTCACCCGCGCCAACCTGATGAAGCAGGCCGCAAGCCTGAAGGATTTTGCACCGGACACCCTGCTGCCCGGCGTCAAGATCAACACCAGCGCCACCGACTTCGCGCCGATTTCGCAGCTACAGATGCAGCGCTTCAAGGGCGAGAAGTGGGAACTGTTCGGCGAGATCATCAGCGGCGACATCGCCTCCGAATGACATTGGTGCCATAGTCCAAATCTCATCTCATCCGAAAAGACAAAGCCCCCGCGGGAAACCGCGGGGGCTTTTTGTTGACGTCAGGCCGCAATCTTGTTCAATGCGGCGCGCCGATCCATTCCGGGGTGGGAGAAAGATGACTGCCGTTCGATTTCAGGTTGCGTCCATTTTAGGCGCGCTCGCGTTGTGCACTGCGATAAACAGCCCGGTGCTGGCGCAAAAGAAATACGACAGCGGCGCATCCGACACCGAGATCAAGATCGGCAACATCATGCCCTATAGCGGGCCGGCCTCCGCCTATGCCGTGATTGGCAAGGCCGAGGAGGCCTATTTCAACAAGGTCAACGCCGAGGGCGGCATCAACGGCCGCAAGATCAAGTTCATTTCCTATGACGACGGCTATTCGCCGCCGAAGACGGTGGAGCAGGCGCGCAAGCTGGTCGAGAGCGACGGCGTGCTGCTGATCTTCGGCTCGCTCGGCACCTCCACCAACGGCGCCATCCGCAAATACATGAACGAGAAAAAGGTGCCGCAATTGTTCGTGGCCAGTGGCGCCTCGAAGTGGAACGATCCCAGGCAATATCCGTGGACCATGGGCTGGCAGCCGAGCTACGCCAGCGAGGCGCGCATCTACGCCAAATACGTCATGAAGGAGAAGCCCGACGCGAAGATCGGCGTGCTCTACCAGAACGACGATTTCGGCAAGGACTACCTAAAAGGCCTGAAGGAGGGCCTCGGCGCCAGGACCTCTATGATCGCAATGGAGGACAGCTACGACACCTCCGAGCCTGCGATCGACGAGCACGTCGTGAAATTGAAGGACTCGGGCGCCGACGTCTTCATCAGCATCACCACGCCGAAATTCGCCGCGCAAGCGATCAAGAAGGCGGCCGAGATCAACTGGCATCCGGTGCACATCATCTCCAACGTTTCGGCCTCGGTCGGCGGCGTGCTCGAGCCGGCGGGGATCGAGATCTCGCAAGGCATCCTGTCCGCGAGCTACACCAAGGATGGCTCCGACCCGCAGTGGAACGCCGACGACGGCATGAAGAAGTTCTACAACTTCCTCGCGCAATACGACCCCAAGGCCAACAAGCTCGATGCCGGCGTGGTGTTCGGCTATGCCGCGGCGCAGACCATGGTGAAGGTGCTGCAGATGTGCGGTGACGACCTCACCCGCGAGAACGTCATGAAGCAGGCCGCTTCCTTGAAGGACTTCGCGCCCGATACGCTGCTGCCCGGCATCAAGATCAACACCGCAGCCGACAATTTCGCCCCGATCGAGCAGTTGCAGATGATGCGCTTCAAGGGCAAGAAATGGGAACTGTTCGGCGACATCATCTCGAGCGAGATCGGGCATTGATTGCCGCGCAATTCAAGATAGCCAGCTTCAAGTCAGGCAACTTAAGCGCAGCTAATTAGCGGCGCACAAAATCTCACGCACCGCAATATTCCGCACCGCCCCGAATAGATCGCGCACCCTGCGACGGTTCTGCAGGGGCGTTTTCCTTGCTGGCGGCGATAGATGGGTATTGAATGTGAGGACGGAGCGACGCGCAACGATCGCTCCCAATCAAGAACAAGCGACACATTCAAACCTCGTCCAGGGAGATCAAGATGCCTGCAATGCATGTGCGGTTGGGGGCCTTCTCGGCTGCCCTCCTGCTGGCTGCCGCCCTGTCCACGGCAGCATCGGCACAGAAGAAATACGACACCGGCGCATCCGACACCGAAATCAAGATCGGCAACATCATGCCCTACAGCGGACCCGCCTCCGCCTACGGCGTGATCGGCAAGACCGAGGAGGCCTTTTTCCGCAAGATCAACGCGGAGGGCGGCATCAACGGGCGCAAGATCAACTATGTCAGCTATGACGACGCCTACTCGCCGCCGAAGACCGTGGAGCAGGCGCGCAAGCTGGTCGAGAGCGACGAGGTCCTGATCGTCTTCAACCCGCTCGGCACACCGCCGAACTCGGCGATCCAGAAATATCTGAACCAGAAGAAGGTGCCGCAACTGTTCGTCGCCACCGGCGCCACCAAGTGGAACGACCCGCAGAACTTCCCCTGGACGATGGGCTGGCAGCCCAACTACCAGAGCGAGACCATCATCTACGCGAAGTACATCCTGAAGAACAAACCGGATGCCAAGATCGCGGTGCTCTATCAGAACGACGATTACGGCAAGGACTATCTGAAGGGCTTCAAGGACGGGCTCGGCGCCAAGGCAGCCTCGCTGATCATCATCGAGGACAGCTATGAAGTCTCCGAGCCGACCATCGACTCGCACATCGTGAAGCTGAAGTCGTCCGGTGCCGACGTCTTCATGAACATCACCACGCCGAAATTCGCGGCGCAGGCGATCAAGAAGAACGCCGAGCTCGGCTGGAAGCCGCTGCATTTCCTCAACAACGTCTCCGGCTCGATCGGCAGTGTCATCAAGCCGGCCGGCTTCGAGAACGCGCAGGAGATCATCTCGTCGCAATACTTCAAGGACCCGACCGATGCGCAATGGAAGAACGACCCGGCGATGATCGGCTGGAACCAGTTCTTGGACAAATACTATCCAGAGGCCAACCGTGCCGACGCGTCGGTGATGTATGCCTACATCGTGAGTCAGGGCCTCGTGCACGTGCTCAAGGCCTGCGGTGACGATCTCAGCCGCGAGAACGTCATGAAGCAGGCGGCCAGCATCAAGGACTACGAGCCGGCCGGCCTGCTGCCGGGCATCAAGGTCAACACCTCGGCCACCGACTTCGCGCCGCTCTCGCAATTGCAATTGATCAGGTTCAAGGGCGAGACCTGGGAGCGGTTTGGTGAAATCCTCAGCGCCGACGTCGGCGGCTGAGCTCGAGCAGTCAACTAAAGACGCAACCCCCGCGGCTTTGCCGCGGGGGCTTTTCCTTGAAGCTTTCGCGCAAATCGTATTGAATTGCGACCGCGTCGCCAAAAACAATCAGACAAGAAAAGGGACGCACACACCAAGAAAATAGGGAGATAGGAATGCCTGCTGTCACCGGCAAACTCGCGGCCGCGTCGCTCGCGCTCGCGCTCATTGCGGCCTCGACCTCCACTGCATCGGCCCAGAAGAAATACGATTCCGGCGCGACCGACACCGAGATCAAGATCGGCAACATCATGCCCTATAGCGGACCGGCCTCCGCCTACGGCATCATCGGACGGACCGAAGCCGCTTATTTCAAGAAGATCAACGAAGAGGGCGGCATCAACGGCCGCAAGATCAACTTCATCAGCTATGACGACGCCTATTCGCCGCCGAAGGCCGTGGAGCAGGCCCGCAAGCTGGTCGAGAGCGACGAGGTGCTGTTCATCTTCAACTCGCTCGGCACGCCGTCGAACTCGGCGATCCAGAAATACATGAACTCGAAGAAGGTGCCGCAGCTGTTCGTCGCCACCGGCGCCACCAAGTGGAACGACCCGCAGAACTTTCCCTGGACCATGGGCTGGCAGCCCTCCTACCAGAGCGAGACGCAGATCTACGCGAAATGGCTGCTCAAGAACAAGCCGGACGCCAAGATCGCGGTGCTGTTCCAGAACGACGACTACGGCAAGGACTACCTCAAGGGCCTGAAGGACGGCCTCGGGTCCAAGGCCGCCTCGATGATCGTCATGGAAGAGAGCTACGAGACCTCGGAGCCGACGATCGACAACCACATCATCAAGCTGAAGGCCACCGGCGCCGACGTCTTCATGAACATCACGACGCCGAAGTTTGCCGCGCAGGCCATCAAGAAGAACGCCGAGATCGGCTGGAAGCCGCTGCACTTCCTCAACAACGTCTCGGCGTCGGTCGGCAGCGTGATCAAGCCGGCGGGCTTCGATGCCGCACAGGACGTGGTTTCGGCCGCATATCTGAAGGACACCACCGACAAGCAGTGGGACAACGACGCCGGCATGAAGGCCTATGTCGAGTTCATGACGAAGTACTTTCCGGAAGGCGACAAGACCGACAACGGCACGGTCGTCGGCTACGGCGTCGCACAGACACTGGTTCAGGTCCTGAAACAGTGCGGCGACGATCTCACGCGTGAGAACGTGATGAAGCAGGCCGCCAGCCTGAAGGACTTCCGCACCGAGATGCTGCTGCCCGGCATCAAGATCAACACCGGGCCGGGCGACTTCGCGCCGATCAGCTCGCTCCAGCTCCAGCGCTTCAAGGGCGAGCGCTGGGAACTGTTCGGCGACGTGATCAGCGCCGACACAGGCGGCTAACCGCCTCCATCGCGCACGACAGCAGCCCCCTGCGAACCTTCGCAGGGGGCTTTTGCTTGCGTCCCTATTATGATCACGCGATTGCATAATCGAATGATGGCAAAGCCTGCTTACGCTTTGGCGCCCGATGCGCTAGGCATGTCGCTGCTACAGTTCGCCGAAGGCTTTTCGTCATGACCGACCGACGTCCCCTGCTCCGCGCGCTCTATGATGCCGCCGTTGCCGCCGCCCATCCGAACACGATTCTGGCGCCGCATCTGCGGCCCGCACCGAAGGGGCGCGTGATCTGCCTGGCCGCAGGCAAGGGCGCGGGCGCGATGGCCGCGGCGGCGGAGCGGCACTATCTCGACACGCTCGGGCTCGCGCCGGAGCGCCTCGTCGGCATCGCCACCACGCGCCACGGCTACGGCGTGCCGACGCGCCGCATCCGCGTGGTCGAGGCCGGGCATCCGGTGCCTGACGAGGCTGGCCTCAAGGGCGCGGCCGACACGCTGGCGCTGGCGGGCGAGGCTGGCCCCGACGATCTGCTGCTGGTGCTGCTCACCGGCGGCGGCTCGGCGAACTGGATCGCACCGGTGGACGGCATCAGCTTCGCGCAGAAGCAGGCGGTCAACAAGGCGTTGCTCCGCTCGGGCGCGCCAATCGGCGAGATGAACGTCGTGCGCAAGCATCTCTCGCGCATCAAGGGCGGCCGCCTCGCGCGCGCCGGCAAAAATGCCGCCGAGATCGTCACGCTCGCGATCTCCGACGTGCCGCATGACGACGCTTCCGCGATCGCCTCCGGCCCCACGGTGCCAGATCCGACCACGCTCGCGGACGCGCGCGCCATCGTCGCGAAATACAGGCTCGACATCGACGACGCCGTCCGCCGCGCGCTCGACGATCCCGCCAATGAAAGCGCCAAGCCGGGAGAGGCTGCCTTTGCACGCGCGACGTTCGAGCTGATCGCACGGCCCAAGCAATCGCTCGACGCCGCCGTGACACTCGCCAGGGACGCCGGCTACGAGATCATCGATCTCGGCGCCGATCTCGAAGGCGAAGCGCGCGAGGTCGCCGCCGATCACGCCAGGCTGGCGCTTGCGGCGCGCGCGCAAGGCAAGCGCCTCGCGATCCTCTCCGGCGGCGAGCTGACGGTCACCGTGCGCGGCAACGGCCGCGGCGGCCCGAACCAGGAATATGCGCTGGCGCTCGCCGACCTGTTGAAGGACACCGCCGGAATCTCTGCGCTCGCCGGCGACACCGACGGCGCCGACGGCGGCGCCGGCCATCCCACCGACCCCGCCGGCGCGCTGATCGATGCGGCGACGTTTGCGAAGATGAAGGCGCAGGGACTTCAACCGCAGGCGTATCTGGACAACAACGACGCGACGACGTTCTTCGAGGCGACGGGGGATCTGCTGCAGCCGGGACCGACGCTGACGAATGTGAACGATATCCGGGTGATTTTGGTGGATTGAGGCGGCTGCCGAGGTCTCGCTGTCATTCCCCGCGAAGGCGGGGAATCCAGTACGCCGCAGCTTCTCGGTCAATCACATCCGCCTCGGAGTACTGGATCGCCCGCCTTCGCGGGCGATGACGGCGGAGAATGGGGTTGGCCGCGCCGCCTCTCAAAACTCGTTGGCGATCTTCGACAGCATCTCGAGCAGGGCTTCGCGGTTGGCTTGCCCGAGCAGCTCGTTCAGCCGCGACTCGTGCTTGGTGGCGACGAGCTTCTTGGCGCGCGTCAGCACGGCCTTGCCCTTGTCGGTCAGGACCAGGATGTGCGAGCGGCGGTCGTTGGTGGAGCGGATCCGCGCGCAGAGGTCGCGGCTTTCGAGATTGTCGAGCAGCGCCACGAAGTTCGGGCGCAGGATGCCGAGCGTGGAGGCGATCTCGGTCTGGTTACGGCCGGGGTTTTTCTCGACCAGCAGCAGCACGGAGAACTGCGCGGGCGTGAGCTGGAGTGAGGCCATGCAGCGCAGGAAGTTCTCGAACACCTTGAGCTGGGCGCGCTTGAGCACATAGCCGAGCTGCTCCGAGAGCTCGCCGAGCTGGAGGACGTCGGCATGACCCTGGCCTTGGGCGTCGCCTGCGTCCTTGCGGCCCTTGGTCGCGTCACCGGGTTTTTCAGCAGTTTTGGAAACGGTCATCGCCTCGTGCTCGTAATCCCGCTAAATTCGGGAAGGTCGTCTGCCACCCTTGAAGTTATATTTGATAATTGTTATGGACCATATCAAATATCGCCGTCGTATTTCAATGGCTGTGAGCGGACCATCCACCGCAATCGCGGAGACCGGTCCGCCATCTTGAGGGGGAGCGTCCGGTCTTGAACACCACCATCATGCTGTTCCTGGTGCAGGACGGCATCACCAATGGCGCGATCTACGCGCTGCTCGGCCTGGCGCTGGTGCTGGTGTTCGCCGTCACCCGGGTGATCCTGATTCCCCAGGGCGAATTCGTCACCTATGGCGCGCTGACTTACGCTTCGCTCGCGGCGGGCCAGATGCCGGGCACGGCAAACCTCGCGCTCGCTCTCGGCATCGGCGCCTTCGCCTTCGACATGTTCGTGGCCCGCAAGGCGCTGCACGGACGCCTGGTCGTACGCAGCTTCCTCACCAATATCGTGCTGCCGGCCGCCGTGCTGGCGCTGACCGTCTATTTCGCCGGCCAGAAGCCGCCGGTCGCCATCTGCATCGCGCTCTCGCTGGTGATCGTCGCGATGATCGGCCTGTTCCTCTACCGGGTCGCATTCCAGCCGCTGGCGCACACCTCGGTGCTGGTGCTGCTGATCGCATCGGTGGGCGTGCACCTGGCGCTGCAAGGACTGGGCCTGCTGTTCTTCGGTGCCGAAGGCCAGCGCGGGCCTGCCGTGCTGTCCGGCTCCTTCACCGCCGGCGCGCTGCGCTTCACCGGCCAGAGCCTCACAGTCTACGGCATCACCATCGCCTTCATCGTCGGGCTCTGGCTGTTCTTCGGCCTGACGCTTTACGGCAAGGCGCTGCGTGCGACCGCCGTCAACCGGCTCGGCGCACGGCTCGCCGGCATCCGCACCACGCTGTCCGGGCAGATCGCCTTCCTGCTGGCGTCCGTCATCGGCGCGCTGTCGGGCATCATGATCGTGCCGATCACGACGCTCTACTATGACAGCGGCTTCCTGATCGGCCTGAAAGGCTTCGTCGCGGCCATCATCGGCGGTCTCGTCAGCTATCCCCTCACCGCAATTGCCGCGCTGGTGGTCGGCATCGTCGAGGCGTTCTCGTCCTTCTATGCCTCGAACTACAAGGAGGTGATCGTTTTCATGCTCTTGATCCCCGTGCTGCTGCTGCGCTCGCTCGCAGCCCCCGCGGTCGAGGAAGAGAAGGACTGAGGCCAAGATGCAGAGCCGGCTTCCCACCCTCGTCTTCGCACTCGTCATGGCGGCGATCCCGTTCGTCCCCGGCATGCCGCCGTTCTGGATCGTGCTGCTCGACAATATCGGCCTTGCCGCGCTGGTCGCGATGGGCCTCGTGCTGCTGACCGGCGTCGGCGGCCTCACCTCGTTCGGACAGGCAGCTTTCGTCGGCTTCGGCGCCTACACCACCGCGGTGCTGTCGACGACCTACGGCCTGTCGCCCTGGCTAACGCTGCCGCTGTCGCTATTGGTCAGCGGATCGCTGGCGGTGCTGCTCGGCCTGGTCACGGTCCGTCTCTCCGGCCACTATCTGCCGCTCGGCACGCTGGCCTGGGGGCTCGGCCTGTTCTACCTGTTCAGCAAGCTGGAATTCCTCGGGCGCAACGACGGCATCTCGGCGATCCCGCCGCTGTCGATCGGCGCGTTGAAGATGCTCTCGCCCGGTTCGATCTATTACGCGATCTGGGTCGCCGTGATCGTCTCGGCCCTGCTCACGATGAACCTGCTGGACTCCCGCACCGGCCGCGCCATTCGCGCGCTGCGCCGCGGCCATGTCGCGGCCGAAGCATTCGGCGTGCATACCCCGCGCGCAAAGCTGCTGGTGTTCATTCACGCCGCCGTGCTCGCCGGCCTGTCCGGCTGGCTCTACGCGCATCTTCAGCGC
Organism: Bradyrhizobium betae; assembly: GCF_008932115.1. Lineage (NCBI taxonomy): Bacteria > Pseudomonadati > Pseudomonadota > Alphaproteobacteria > Hyphomicrobiales > Nitrobacteraceae > Bradyrhizobium > Bradyrhizobium betae. The sequence goes on along the minus strand of NZ_CP044543.1, from coordinate 4,142,160 downwards.
GCGGTGAACCCGACGCCGTTCGGCGCGCAGGCCGGCATCGAATATCTCTTCATCGCGGTAGTCGGCGGCGCCGGCTATGTCTGGGGCGGCGTGCTGGGCGCGGCGATCGTCGTGGTCCTGAAGGAGGTGCTGCAAAGCTACCTGCCGCTGATCCTGCCCGGCTCCGGCCAGGTCGAGACCATCGTGTTCGGCATCATGCTGGTGGCGCTGCTCCAGCTCGCGCCCGGCGGCGTCTGGCCGTGGCTGATGTCGCTCCTGCCCGAACGCACCCGCGGCAGGAAGCCGGATACCTCGCTGAAACTGGAACAACGCACCCGCTCGGCCGTCCAGTCCGGCGTGCTGCTTCAGGTCGAGAAGGCGCGCAAGCAATTCGGCGGTGTGATCGCGGTCAACAACGTTTCGTTCGACGTCCAGGCTCGCGAGATCGTCGCCTTGATCGGGCCGAACGGCGCCGGCAAGAGCACGACCTTCAACCTGATCACCGGCGTGCTGTCGGCAACCTCGGGCTCGATCTCCGTGCTCGGCAACAAGGTCGACAACGCGCCGCCGCAGGAGATCGTCAAGCTCGGCATCAGCAGGACCTTCCAGCACGTCAAGCTGGTCCCTGATATGACCGTGCTGGAGAATGTCGCGATCGGCGCGCATCTGCGCGGCCATTCCGGGCCGATCTCCTCGATGCTGCGGCTCGACCGCGCCGATGAGGCCAGGCTGCTGGCGGAAGCCGCGCGCCAGATCGAGCGGGTCGGCCTTGCCGAGCAGATGCATCAGCTCGCCGGCAGCCTGTCGCTCGGCCAGCAGCGCATCGTCGAGATCGCGCGCGCGCTCTGCGTCGATCCGATGCTGCTGCTGCTCGACGAGCCGGCCGCGGGCCTGCGCCACATGGAGAAGCAGCGCCTCGCGACGCTGCTGCGCGAATTGCGCGACGGCGGCATGAGCGTGCTGCTGGTCGAGCACGACATGGGCTTCGTCATGAACCTCGCCGACCGTATCGTGGTGCTCGATTTCGGCACCAAGATCGCGGAAGGCACACCCGCCACGATCAAGACCAATCCCGAAGTGATCAAGGCCTATCTGGGAGTGGCGGCATGAGCGCGCTGTTGTCCGTCGCGGATGCGCATGTCGCCTATGGCAAGGTCGAGGCGGTGCGCTCGGTCTCGCTCGAGGTCGGGGCCAACCAGATCGTCACCATCGTCGGCGCCAATGGCGCCGGCAAGACCACGCTGCTGTCGGCCATCATGGGCATCCTGCCGCTGAAGGGCCGCGTCGCCTTTGCCGGTCAGGACCTCGCCCGGCTCGAGATCGAGGACCGCGTCGCGATGGGACTCGGCCTCGTCCCGGAGCACCGCGAATTGTTCGTGACCATGAATGTCGAGGACAATCTGGAACTCGGGGCCTTCCGCATCGAGAAGCGCAAGGCGAAAGCCTCGATGGAGCGCGTCTACACGCTGTTTCCCCGGCTGAAGGAGCGCCGCAAGCAGCTCGCCGGCACGCTCTCCGGCGGCGAGCAGCAGATGCTCGCGATGGGCCGCGCGCTGATGGGCGAGCCGAAGCTGCTGATGCTGGACGAGCCAAGCCTCGGGCTCGCGCCGATCATCGTTGCCGACATCTTTCGCATCATCACAGAGCTGCGTGCCGCCGGCGTCTCCGTGCTGCTGGTCGAGCAGAACGCGCAGGCCGCGCTGAAGATCGCAGACCAGGCCTATGTGATGGAGCTTGGCGAGTTCGTGCTGAGCGGCAAGGCCAGCGACGTCGCGGCAAACGAGCGGGTTGCGGCGAGCTATCTCGGCTTCCAGCATGAAGGCGCGAGCGCAGTATAGTTCTGAGATGCCTCCCTAATCTGGGCTGTCATCGTCCGCGAAGGCGGACGATCCAGTATTCCGGAGGCGGCTGTGCTTGAACCGAAACGCCGCGGAGTACTGGATGCCCCGCCTTCGCGGGGCATGACACTGGCGGCGGTAGAGGCGGAGACAGGTGCTTAGCCGGCCTTCTCGCCCTTCAGCGCCGCCAACTCCGCCTCAAGCTCCGAGATCCGCTGATCCCGTGCCGCCAGCGCGGCCGCGACATCCGCGGCATCGAACTTCTGCGGGATGTGCTGCGGGCAGTTGGTGTCCCACGCTGCGATCTTGAACAGGATCACCTGCTCCGGCCGCGCCCTATAGCCCTTCGGCATCAGCGACGCCGTCAGCGCCTCGTCATCCTCGACCACGCGAGCCTCGCCCCAGATCTTCACCCGGCGGCGATGGGCGTAGTCCATGATGAAGATGTAGGCCTTTGGATTCTCCGTCAGATTGCCCTGCGTGATGAATTGCTGGTTGCCGGCGTAGTCGGCAAAGGCGAGCGTCTGTTTGTCCAGCACCTTCAGAAACCCCTTCGGGCCGCCGCGGTGCTGGATGTAGGGCTGGCCGTCCGCTGCCGCGGTGGCGAAATAGAAGCTGTTGGCCTCAGTGAGGAAGCCGGCCAGCTTATCATCGACTTCGGTACGCCAGCCGTGCTGCTCGGCCCGGGCATACGCCTCGCGCGACCCCTTGCGGGTCTGAATCTGCTTCACCGCGGGCGTAAAGGCTACGTCACTGGCATAGGTATGGGCTGCAGTCGTCATCGGAACATCTCCTGAAGATTCCGGCGCATCTCTGCGTCTTTCGCCTCAAAACATGGACCTTCCGGACGTCAAAACAATCAGGCCGCTTGACACTTCATCATTGCGATATATGCAATAATGTTCATGGACCGCCTTGAAGCCATGCATGTCTTCGTCACCGTCGCCGACCTGCGCGGCTTTGCGCCGGCGGCGCGCAAGCTGCACCTGTCGCCCTCGGCGGTGACCCGGCTGATCGCAGCGCTGGAGGAGCATCTCGGCGCGCGGCTGCTGCAGCGGACCACAAGGCAAGTGACGTTGACCGACGTCGGAACGCGCTATCTGGAGCGCGCCCGGCGAATCCTCGCCGACGTCGAGGAGGCCGACGGCTCCGCGCGCGAGGAGCGCAATCGGCCGAGCGGGCGTCTCGTGGTGTCGGCACCGGTGGGTTTCGGCCGGCTCCATGTCGGCCCTGTCATGACCGCCTACCTCAAACGCTATCCGGAGGTGACCTGCGAGCTGCGGCTGTCGGACCACCTCGTCAACCTCGTTGAGGATGCCGTCGACGCCGCCGTCCGCATCGGTCACCTCGCCGATTCCTCGCTGGTCGCGCGCCAGGTCGGCGAGATGCGGCGGATCGTGGTGGCAACGCCGGGCTATCTGAAGCGTCACGGCGAGCCGAAGACGCCGCAAGCGCTGCTCGCGCATCAGACCATCCAGTTCGGCCCGTCCGCCAGCTGGCGCTTCGTGCAGGACGGCCGTGAGGTCGAGGTGATGCCGACGCCTCGTTTTACCAGCAACAGCGCCGACGCCGCCCTGCAATACGCCGAAGCCGGCGGCGGCATCACGCGCGTGCTGGCCTATCAGGCCGCCGAGGGGCTGAAGCGCGGCCGGCTCAGAATCGTGCTGGCGCAATACGAGCCGCCGGCGCTGCCGATCCACATCGTCTATCCGACCTCACGCCTGCTCTCGGCCAAGGTGCGCGCGTTCGTCGATCTCGTGGTGGAGACGGCGGAGTGGCGGTTTGGGTGATTCTCGTGCCCCGGATGCGCTGCAACGCATAGCGTTGCTGCGCAGAGCCGGGGCCCAGAAAAGCCCGGGTACGAGCTGCGGATGGATGGGCCCCGGCTCTGCGGAGCGGCACTTCGCGCCGCACCGCGTCCGGGGCACGGAGAGGGCAAGGCTACCCCTTCTTCGGCACCACGCGAAACGTGCCGCTGGCGCGCGCGATCACGGCATCGTCGGCTTTTGCCAGGCACTGCGCGAAGCAGATCGTGCTGCCGGTCTTGATCACCTCGCCCTCGATCGCGAGCCACTGGCCGATCTCGGCGGAGCCGACGTAGTCGACGGAGAGCGAGATCGTGACAAACGACGTCGTCCAGCCCGTCGCCTGTGCGCAGCTATAGCCCATGGCAGCATCGGCCAGCGCCGCGATCAGACCGCCATGGATCAGCCCCCGCGCGTTGGTGTGCGGCGTCGCCAGACGCAGGCCGATGATCACGGCCTTGTCGGTCTTTTTCGAGTAAAGCGGCTCCCAGGGATCGGTGAGCGGAGCCTTGCGGAAATGCGGCTCGAAGCCGGCGGGAATGTCGGTACTGGTCATGGCTGTCTCGCGTTTCTGTGTCGGCAGCATTGAACGCGAGGGACGTGACGGTTGCATCAACTACAAAGTTTTAAACGGCATTTGCGCAGGCGTTTGAAACGGCCTCCGCCGTGCCTCACCAAGACTGTCATCGCCCGCGAAAGCGGGCGATCCAGTACTCCGAGACGGTCGTGGTTCAATCAATGAGCCGCGGCGTACTGGATGCCCCGCCTCCGCGGGGCATGACACCTGTGGTCAGAACGGCAGCCCCACGTAGTTCTCCGACAGCGACGTCATCGCGGCCTGGGACTGCGTGACGTAGTCGAGCTCGGCGAGCTGGATCCGCGCGCCGATGCTGCCGTTGTCGGGGAATTTGTGCAGCATCGAGGTCATCCACCAGGAAAAGCGCACGGCTTTCCAGACCCGCGCGAGCGCCTTCGCCGAATAGGCGTCGATGCCGGCGCTGGACTTCTCGTCATAGAACTCGCGGAACGCGCTCGACAGATAATGCGCATCGCTGGCGGCCAGGTTCAGGCCCTTGGCGCCGGTCGGCGGCACGATGTGGGCGGCATCGCCGCACAGGAACATCCTGCCGAAGCGCATCGGCTCGGCGACGAAACTGCGCAGCGGCGCGATGCTCTTCTCGATCGAGGGGCCCGTGACGAGGCTGTCAGCGGCCTCCTGGTCGAGCCGGCGCTTCAATTCGTCCCAGAAACGGTCGTCCGGCCACTGGTCGACATGGTCGTCGAGCGAACATTGCACATAGTGCCGGCTTCGCTTCAGCGAGCGCATGGTGCAGAGCGCAAAACCGCGGGCGTGGTTGGAATAGATCAGCTCATGGCTGACCGGTGGCGTCTCGGACAGGATGCCGAGCCAGCCGAACGGATAGACCCGCTCGAACTCCTCGATCGCCGACGACGGGACGCTGGCGCGGCTGACGCCGTGAAAGCCGTCGCAACCGGCGATGAAGTCGCAATCGAGCGTGTGGGTGACACCGTCTTTCACCCAGGTCACGCGCGGGTGAGCACCGTCGAAATCATGCGGCTGCACATCCCTCGCCTCGTAGACCGTGGTGAGACCGGCGGCCTTGCGCGCATTCATCAGATCGAGCGTGACCTCGGTCTGGCCGTAGATCATCACCGTCTTGCCGGTCGCGGCCTTCATGTCGATGCGGTGACGGCGGCCGGAAAAGGCGAGCTCGATGCCCTCATGCACCAGGCCTTCGGCATGCGCCCGCGCGCCGGCCCCGACCTGATCGAGCAGCCCAACCGTTCCTTCCTCCAGGAGGCCGGCGCGGATGCGCCCCAGCACGTAATCCGGGCTCTGCCGCTCCAGAATGACATTGTCGATGCCGTATTGATGCAGCAGTTGCCCAAGCAACAATCCTGCCGGCCCGGCCCCGATGATTGCGACTTTTGTCCGCAATACTTGCTCCTCCCGATCCTGTAGGCTTTCGTCGCGGCTCGCTTGTCGCGGTCGTCCGCGCACGATAATTATATCATATAACGGTTGGGCAAAAGGGGAGTGCGCGTCGCCGCTGGCTGCGACAAATCCATGCAACATTGTTTGACGTCAACGAGAGGCCAGTTCCGGCTTGAACGCGCCGGCCAATTAGATAACATGTTAATTAAAGAGACCGGGCCATCGAAGCCCGCCGTCGAAAACAGGGAGAGACGACCGATGAAGAAAGCCTGTCTGGCTTTGCTGCTCGCAGCAAGCGTGACGCCTGCGTTCGCGCAGGACAAGACCTTCGACCTGAAGGTCTCGCACTGGGTGCCGGCCTCGCATCCGCTGCAAAAGTCGCTGGAAGACTGGGTAGCCGCGGTGAACAAGGATTCCGGCGGCACCATCACGGGCAAGGTGTTTCCCGCCCAGCAGCTCGGCAAGGCATTCGACCACTACGACATGGCGCGCGACGGCATCGCCGACGTCACCTATGTCAATCCCGGCTACCAGCCCGGCCGCTTCCCGATCATCGGCGCCGGCGAACTGCCATTCCTGATCTCGGACGCCAAGGGCGGCTCGATGGGACTGGACGCCTGGTATCGCAAATATGCCGAGAAGGAGATGAAGGACGTCAAATACTGCCTCGCCTTCGTCCACTCGCCGTCGTCCTTCCATGTACGCACCAAGAAGATCGTGACGCCCGAGGACGTCAAGGGCATGAAGATCCGCCCGGCTCATGCCACGATGGCGAACTTCGTCACCGCACTGGGCGGCACCAACGTGCAGTCCTCCGCACCTGAAGTGCGCGACATCATCGAGCGCGGCGTCGCCGACGGCGTGACTTTCCCGTGGGGCTCTCTGGTCCTGTTCGGCGTCGACAAGGTGACCAAATTCCACATGGACGCGCCGCTCTATGTCACGACCTTCGTGTTCGTGATGAACAAGGACAAGTACAATGCGATGTCCGACAAGCAGAAGGCGGCCATCGACAAGAACTGCTCGACCGAAATGGCGGGCGTGGTCGGCGAGTATTGGGGCAAGTTCGAGGACGCCGGCATCGACAAGGTCAAGGCCGAAGCCGGCCAGGAGGTCTACAAGCTCACGCCCGACCAGACCGCCGCGTGGAAGAAGGCCGCCGAACCGCTGGTCAAGACCTGGGGCGACGGCGCCAAGAAGGCCGGCGCCGATCCAGACGCCGCGATGGCGGATCTGAAGTCCTCGCTGAAGAAGTACAACGCGCTGGCGGAGTGAGGCGATGGCGGGCTCTTCCTCCCCCTCTCCCTGTTCTTACGGGGAGAGGGTTGGGGTGAGGGGCTGCCTCCGCAAGAATAGTGAAAGATGGATTCGCGGAGAGTCCCCCTCACCCGCCTCGCATCTTCGATGCGATGCGGCCTCTCCCCGCACGCGGGGAGAGGCGGAGTGCGCGGCGAGATCCGGATCAAACAATGACGTCACCCGTTAGGAAACACCCATGAAGCGCTCCTGGATGGATCGCGTCATCGACTCGATCGAATGGATCGCGGCGGCCTTCGTCGGCATCGTCGCGCTCGACATCTTCCTGTCGGTGCTGTTGCGCAACACGCTGAACTATTCGATCCCCGACTCGTTCGACATCGGCCGCATGCTGCTCGGCATCCTGATTTTCTGGGGCATCGCCGCGACCTCTTATCGCGGCACCCACATCACGGTCGACCTCGTCTGGGGCAATGTCGGGCCGCGCTACCAGCGCTGGATCGACGTATTCGCGACCCTGGTGCTGCTGTTCGTGGTGACGGTGCAGACCTGGACGCTGTTCGACAAGGTGCGCGGCACCTACAACGACAACGTCCAGACCTTCGACATGCACATGCCGACCTGGCCGTTCTTCGCGATCGCCTGGATCGGCGACGCCGCGGCCGTGCTGCTGATCGCGATCCGCACTTACCGGCTGATCTTCCATCCCGAAGAGATGCACGACCCCAAGCTGAAGGCGACGGAGTAACCATGAGTACCGATGCCGTCGCCGTAATCGGCTTCGTTTCCCTGTTCGCGTTGATGCTGCTGCGCGTGCCCGTCGGCATGGCCATGGGCCTCGTCGGCGTTTCCGGCTTCACCTATCTGGTCGGCGCGACGCCGGCGCTGAAGCTGGTCGGCCAGACCTCGATGCGCACCGTCACCGACTACACTTTCGGCGTCATTCCGATGTTCCTGCTGATGGGCTCCTTCGTCAGCAATTCCGGCATGAGCCGCGAGCTGTTCCGCGCCGCCAACGGCTTTGTCGGGCATTTGCGCGGCGGGCTCGGCATCGCCACCGTCGGCGCCTGCGGCGGCTTTGCCGCGATCTGCGGCTCGTCGGTCGCGACCGCCGCGACCTTCTCCGCGGTCGCCTACCCCGAGATGCGCCGCTTCGGCTACCCGCAGTCGTTTGCTACCGGCGTGATCGCGGCCGGCGGCACGCTCGGCGCGATGCTGCCGCCCTCCACGGTGCTCGCGGTCTACGGCATCATCACCGAGCAGGACATCGGCAAGCTCTTCATCGCCGGCATCATCCCGGGCATCCTGGCGATGACCATGTACATGATGACGATCTTCCTGATCGGCTATTTCCGGCCCGACTTCCTGCCCAAGGGCAAGGTGCTGCCGTGGCGCGAGCGCTTCGCCGGCCTGAAGGACATCTGGGCGCCGGTGCTGCTGTTCGTGTTCGTCATCGGCGGCCTCTACGGCCTGCCCTTCCTGCCGCGCTTCACGCCGACGGAGGCCGGCGGCGTCGGCGCCGCGGGCGCCTTCATCATCGGCGTGCTGACCGGCCGGCTCGACCGCGAGAAGATCCTGGCCTCGCTGCTCCAGGCCACGCGCACCGCGGCCGCGGTGTTCACCGTGCTGATCGGCGCGCTGATCTTCGGCTATTTCCTCACGGTGACGCAGACGCCGCAGAAGGTCACCGAGTTCCTCACCGGCCTCGGCCTCGGCCCCTACGGCGTGCTGGCGCTGATCATGGTGATGTATCTCGTGCTCGGCTGCCTGATGGACGCCATGGCGATGATCATCCTGACCGTGCCGATCATCTTCCCCGTCATCATGCATCTCGGCTTTGATCCGATCTGGTTCGGCGTCATCATCGTGATGACCGTCGAGCTCGGCCTGATCCATCCGCCGGTCGGGATGAACGTCTTTGTCATCAAAAGCGTGGTGAAGGACGTGTCGTTCTCCACCATCTTCAGGGGCGTGATCCCGTTCGTGGCGACGGACCTCGTGCGGCTGGTGATCCTGATCGCCTTCCCGCTGCTGGCGACGTGGTTGCCGACGCGGATGATGGCGCATTGAGAATGCGACACGGACGGCGCGGCGCAGTCTCCCCCTCTCCCCTTGTGGGAGAGGGTGGCTCGCCGCGATAGTGGCGAGACGGGTGAGGGGTTGTCTCCGCATGCACACTTGCACTTGCGGAGACAACCCCTCATCCGGCGCTACGCGCCACCTTCTCCCACAAGGGGAGAAGGAAAGGCCCTGCGCATGGCGCGATCGATTGGAGATAAGCGATGACCACACCGACGCTCGAAACAAAATACGTCTTCACCATCACAGCGCGCATCGGCGACGTCGTCACCGCCGGCGAGACCGGCATCGGTGTCCGCCGCATCATCCCGATCATCGGTGGCGAGGTGACGGGCGCGATATCAGGCAAGGTGCTGCCGTTCGGCGCCGACTTCCAGACCATCCGCCCCAACGAGCTGATCGACCTCGAGGCGAAGTACGCATTCGAAACTGACGACGGCGCCGTCGTCTATGTCGAGAACAAAGGCATGCGCTTCGGCCCGGTCGAGCTGTTGCAAAAGCTCAAGCGGGGCGAGCCGGTCGATCCCAAGCTGATCTATTTCCGCACGGTCCCGAGGTTCGAGACGGGACATGAGAAGTATCGCTGGCTGATGGAGCGCATCTTCGTCGGCTCCGCCGCGCGGCATGCCGACCGCGTGGTGATCGACGTGCATCAGGTGGTGTGACTCGGTCGGCATCGCCCGGGAGGTTGCTTGCAGAGAGAGGGCCGCAAAATTAGTATCGAGCGATTGCGAATATTAGTTTTAGCAGATTTGATTTCTGGGGGGCGATGATGAACGTTCGATCAATGCGCCATTTGCTGGGAATGCTTGGATGCGCTGGCGTGCTGTTCGCGGGTCCCGCCGTTGCAGGCGGCGCGCCAGCCGGCCTCCTAGACAAGACAGTCACGATGTCATGGAGCACGAGCGGGACCGGCAAGCGGGCGGACGGCACCAGTGTCAGCTTTTCGAACGTCAATACGCGGATAGTATATATAAGCTCGGCAGGTCGTCCGTTCCTGCGCGCGGAGGTGCGCGGAGGCAGGGCAACCCGAGAGGGAGAACTCGCGCCGGGCGAGGGCGGCGGATCCCGCAGCGTCAGTTTCCAAGGCGACAAGCTGATCGGCACCGAGGCCTTTGCCAGCGGCGCCCGTCGGTACATTGCCAGCTTCGATTCATCTTTCGCCGGTTGTTCGCTGTCAGTAATCGACGCCAAGGAAGGCAGTGCCCAGATCAGGCGCCGCGGGCCCGATGGCGCCATGTATGAGATCACCAGTGTCAGCACGGGATCGCCGACCTGCTCGATCCAGACCGGCAACATCTTCGCGCACTAACGAATACCACCGAACGTCCAGGCCCGACCGCCCGTTGCGACGCACCGGGAGACGTCAGCCCCGTATTGACTCCCCCGGAATTCGTTATACAACATAACTATTCTGATAAGGACGCAAATGACACAGGGAAACGCCAACACCGCTGACGCGGGCGCCTCCGGGCTGCTCCGGATCGAGCGGGCGGACCGGGTTCTGACCGTCGGTCTGAACCGCCCCGCCAAGCGCAATGCGCTCAACGACGGCATCATCCTTGAGATCGGCGAGTGTTTTGCGTCCCTGCCCGAGGACATCGGCGCGGTCGTCATCCACGGCATCGGCGACCATTTCTCCAGCGGCCTCGACCTCTCCGAACTGCAGGACCACGACGCCACCGGCGGCCTGCTCCATTCCCAGATGTGGCACCGGGTATTCGACCGCATCCAGTACAGCCGCGTGCCCGTGATCGCGGCGCTGAAGGGCGCGGTGATCGGCGGCGGGCTGGAGCTCGCCTGCGCCGCGCATATCCGCGTCGCCGAGCCCTCGACCTATTTCGCGCTGCCGGAGGGACAACGCGGCATCTTCGTCGGCGGCGGCGGCTCGGTGCGGCTACCGCGGTTGATCGGCGTTGCCAGGATGATGGACATGATGCTGACGGGGCGCGTCTACACCGCGACCGAGGGCGCCTCCTACGGCTTCGCGCAATATCTGACGGAAGCCGGCAACGGGCTCGGCAAGGCGCTGGAGCTAGCGACCAAGATCGCCTCCAACGCGCCGCTGACGAATTTCGCCGTGCTGCAGGCGCTGCCGATGATCGCGGAGGCCAATCCGCAGACCGGCCTGCTGATGGAATCGCTGATGGCAACGGTCGCGCAAAGCGACAAGGAGGCCAAGCGCAGGATCCGCGAATTTCTCGAGCACAAGACCGCCAAGGTGAAGCCGAAGCCATGAGCGCGCAGCCGTCCTCTTCCAGCATGGAGCGCGGCGCGAGCACTTTCCCGCTGCGGCCGATCTCGTTCGGCGATCCGGTCGTCGACATCGACCGTCGCGACGACGGCACGATTTACCTCAGGCCAAAACAGCCGCTCGGTGACTATCCCGTCCGCATCACCGACCGCCTGCACCACTGGGCGACCACCACGCCGGACCGCGTCTTCATGGCGGAGCGCGAAGGCGGCCGCGGCTGGCGCAAGATCACCTATGCCGAGCTGCTCACCGCGAGCCGGCATATCGCGTCCGCGCTGATCCAGCGCGGCCTGTCGGCGGAACGGCCGGTGGTGATCCTCTCCGGCAATTCGATCGACCATGCATTGCTCGCCTTCGGCGCGTTCTATGCCGGCATTCCGTTCTGCCCGGTGTCGCCGGCCTATTCGCTGGTGTCGAAGGATTACGGCAAGCTGTCTTACCTGATGAAGCTGCTGACGCCCGGCCTCGTCTTCGCCGAGGATGCCGACAAGTTTTCCGATGCGCTTGCCGCCAATGTCTCTGATGGCACCGAGATCGCGGCCTCCTATGGCAGCGTGCCGGGCCGCAACGTCACGCTGCTCGCCGACCTCATGGCGACGCCGGTCCGCGACGATCTCGACGCGGTGCACGACAAAATCGGCCCCGATACGATCGCAAAATTCCTGCTGACGTCGGGCTCGACCGGCAATCCCAAGGCGGTCATCAACACCCAGCGCATGATCTGCGCCAACCAGGTGATGCTGCGCGAGACGCTCGCCTTCCTCAAGGACGAGCCGCCGGTCATCATCGACTGGCTGCCCTGGAACCATACTTTCGGCGGCAACCACAATATCGGGCTGACGCTGTACAATGGCGGCTCGATGTACCTCGATGCCGGCAAGCCGATGCCTGGAGGCATCGAGGAGACCGTGCGTAATCTCCAGGAGATCTCGCCGACGGTGTATTTCAACGTGCCCAAGGGCTACGAGTCGCTGCTGCCTTACTTGCGCGACGACCAGGGCCTGCGTGCAAAATTCTTCGACCGGCTGCATGCGATGTTCTTCTCCGGCGCGGCGCTCTCGCCCTACGTCTGGAACAGCCTCGACGAGCTCGCGGTGAAGGAAAAAGGCTATCGCGTGCCGATGCTGACCGGCCTTGGCGCCACCGAGACCGCGCCGTTCTTCATGTCGGTCAATCCGCGCACCAGCCGCTCCGGCCATGTCGGCCTGCCAGTATCAGGCAACGACGCCAAGCTGGTGCCGAACAACGGCAAGATGGAAGTGCGCTGCAAGGGCCCGAACGTGATGCCCGGCTACTGGCGCCAGCCCGACATCACCGCGAAATCCTTCGACGAGGAAGGTTTTTACAAGCTCGGCGATGCACTGAAGGCGGTCGACCCCGACGATCTCAATGCCGGCTTCGACTTCGACGGCCGCGTCAGCGAGGACTTCAAGCTCGGCAGCGGCACCTGGGTCAGCGTCGGCCCGCTGCGCGCCCGTCTGGTTGCGGCCTGCGCGCCGCTGGTACGCGACGTCGTCATCGCCGGCATCAACCGCGACGAGGTCTCTGCCCTCGTGCTGCTCGATCTCGACGGCTGCCGGCTGATCAACCCGACGCTGCCGGCCGACGACCTCACCGTCACCGCGCGCGACCGGCTGGTGCGCGAAGCCTTCCGCGAGCGCCTGACGCGCTTCCTGAGCCAGGCCACGGGGTCCTCGACGCGGATCACGCGCGCGATCCTGCTGGACACCCCACTGTCGATCGACAAGGGCGAGGTCACCGACAAGGGCTCGATCAACCAGCGCGCGGTGCTGGAGCATCGCGGCGCACTGATCGACGAGCTCTACGCTGCCAATCCCTCGGACCGTGTGATATCGGTCGGCTAAGAAACCATCATTATAGGAGAACGCCATGTTGTTGAAAGATCAGGCAGCCATCGTCACCGGCGGCGCATCGGGACTGGGCGCCGCGACTGCGCGAAGACTGGCCGCGCAGGGCGCCAAGGTCGCGGTCTTCGACCTCAATACCAAGCTCGCGGAAACCGTTGCGGCCGAGATCAAGGGCGTCGCCGTGACCTGCGACGTCTCCGACGCCGCCTCCGCGGAAGCTGCGATCGCGCAGGCGACCAAGGCCCTCGGCGCGCCGCGCGTGCTGGTCAATTGCGCCGGCATCGGCGTTGCCAAGCGCGTCGTCGGCCGCGACGGCCCGATGGCGCTCGCCGATTTCGACAAGGTGATCAAGGTCAATTTGATCGGCACCTTCAACATGCTGCGCCTTGCCGCGACCGAGATGTCCAAGCTCGAGCCGCAGGCGACCGGCGAACGCGGCGTCATCATCAACACCGCCTCCGTCGCCGCCTATGACGGCCAGATCGGCCAGTCGGCCTATTCGGCCTCCAAGGGCGGCATCGTCGGCATGACACTGCCGATCGCGCGCGAGCTGGCGCAGTTCGGCGTCCGCGTGCTCACCATCGCGCCCGGCCTGTTCCTCACGCCGCTGCTCGCCAACCTGCCGCAGGAGGCCCAGGACTCGCTCGCCTCCGCGATCCCGTTCCCGCGCCGGCTCGGCAATGCCGACGAGTTCGCGGCCCTTGCCCTGCACATGGTCGAGAACTCGTACCTGAACGGCGAAGTGGTGCGTCTCGACGGCTCGCTGCGCATGGCGCCGAAGTAAGGCCCTCTACATGTTCGTGAACCGGCGCGACGTCCAGATTCAGTGGGGTGACTGCGACCCCGCCAACATCGTCTATTACCCGCGCTATTTCGCGATGTTCGACGATTCGACGTCGACCCTGTTCGAGGTCGCCGGATTCTCCAAGCAGGATCTGGTCCGCAAATACGGCCTGGTGGGCATCCCCATGGTCGACACGCGGTCCAAATTCTACATCCCCTCGACCTATGGCGACTGGATCACCATCGAAACCAAAATCGAGAGCATCAAGCGCTCGAGCTTCGAGGTGAAGCACAACGTCTACAAGGGCGAGGCGCTGGCGATCGAGGGGTTTGAGACCCGCGTGCTGGTCGGTCGCGACCCCGTTAACCCCGACAAGCTGAAATCGGCTCCATTTCCTGCGGAAATGGTAGCCAAATTCACGGGGAGTGAGGTCCGGAGCTAAATCGCCGCATCGCCAAAAGAGGGGCTGAATTACCCCCCGATTTCTGCTTTCAAAGAAACAACGTAAAGGGAGGAATAAATGAAACGCTTTTACCTGACCGCCGCCATCGCCGCGGCGACGCTTGCCCTGCCGGCCCTGCCCGCACTGGCCCAGACCGCCGAAGTCACCATCGGCATCACCACCACCACGACCGGCCCCGGCGCCGCACTCGGCATTCCCGAGCGCAACGCGCTGGAATTCGTGCCGAAGGAAATCGGCGGCGTGCCGCTGAAGGTGATCGTGCTCGACGACGGCGGCGATCCCACCACCGCGACCACCAACGCCCGCCGCTTCGTCACCGAATCCAAGGCCGACATCATCATGGGCTCGGCGCTGACGCCGCCGACCATCGCGGTCTCCAACGTCGCCAATGAAGCCGGCATTCCGCATTTCGGCCTCGCGCCATTCCCGATCACGCCGGAGCGCATGAAGTGGTCGGTGGCGATGCCGCAGCCGATCCCGATCGTGGGCAAGGTGCTGTATGATCACATGAAGTCCAAGGGCGTGAAGACGATCGGCTACATCGGCTATTCCGACTCCTATGGCGACCTCTGGTTCAACGATCTGAAGGCCCAGACCGGGCCGATGGGCATGACCATCGCCGACGAAGAGCGCTTCGCCCGCCCCGACACGTCCGTAACCGGACAGGTGCTCAAGCTCGTCGCCGCCAATCCCGACGCGATCCTGGTCGGCGCTTCCGGCACCGCGGCCGCACTGCCGCAGACCGAGCTGCGCGAGCGCGGCTATCAGGGCCTGATCTATCAGACCCATGGCGCGGCCAGCATGGATTTCATCCGCATCGCCGGCAAGGCAGCCGAAGGCGTGTTGATGGCGTCGGGTCCGGTGATGGATCCCGAAGACCAGCCGGACGAGGCCGCCACCAAGAAGCCGGGCCTCGCGCTCAACACGGCGTATGAAGGCAAGTACGGCCCGAACAGCCGCAGCCAGTTCGCCGGTCACTCCTACGATGCGTTCGAGATCCTCAAGCGCGTGATCCCGGCGGCACTGAAGACGGCAAAACCCGGCACGCCGGAATTCCGCGAAGCGATCCGTCAGGCGCTGCTGTCGGAAAAGGAAATGGCCGCGAGCCAGGGCGTCTACAATTTCACCGAGAAGGACCGCTACGGCCTCGACGAGCGCTCACGCATCCTGCTCACCGTGAAGAACGGAAAGTACTCGCTGGTGAAGTAGACGCAGCGACAGGTTTGAGATGACGAGAGCCGGCCCGATGGGCCGGCTCTTTTTGTTTCTCAGGCCGCCTGCCGCAGCGGGGCCCAGGCGAACTCCGGATAGTACGCGTCCATCATGCGGTCGACATAGGCGGTGAGGTTCGGAAATCCCTCGGCCCGCTGGCGCAGTCCGGATTCGAAGAACGGCGTGAGAATTCCCGCGAGCGCGCCGAAGGCAGTGGCATCGACGCCGCAGGGCTTGTTGCCCATCAGGTAGGATTTGTTACCGAGCTGCACCGACAGCGCGAACAGCGAGCGCACCGCGAGATCGACATCGTCGTCCGGCCCGTGGCGGCCGAGGCCGGAGAGCAGATAGTTCTCGGCGACACGGAATTGCGCGTCCTCGCGCAGCTTCTCGCGATTGTGCTCCGGTGCGCCGTCGAAGAAATGCGCCGGGCCCTTGGCGAAATTGACCGGATCGACCCAGCGCGCGCCGACCAGCGCCCAATAGACGTGATGCTCGATCATGCGCTCGAACGCCCAGGCCTGCGCGCGCTCGGCCAGCGACAGGCCGGCGTCGAAATCGAAGCCGTAGCGGCGCTCGATATGGGCGCGAATGAAGGTGGAATCGGCCACCGCCTCGCCGCCGTCGTCGATGAACGGCAATTGCCCCTTGGGCGAGGCCGGGGGCATCGCTCGGTCCTTCCGGTAGGGCAGTCCCGCCATTTTCAGCTGCACCTCGGTCTTGGTGACGAAGGGGCTGATTTCCGGCAGGCCGAAGCCGGCGCCAAAGCCATAAAGCGTGATCATGAAAGCTCTCCTGAACGACCGAAAGAGTTGACGGAACCTAGTGCCGGGCTGCTGCCACCATGGTGGCAGCAGCCGTGATATCTTCTGCGAAACGGGCTCCCCGCCAGGCGCGGCCCATCACATGGCGAACCAGCGCGTCCGCGGCCTGGGCCAGCGAGCGTGCAACCACGCTTGCGACTGCAAATCGGAGGTCGACGGCCATGAGATCAAGCGAGACGAGGCGGCCGAACGCACGGGCGTGCCACAGCTGCGCTCGCCACAGCGGCGCCGCCGAGCCGACATGGGTTGGAATGATCATGGACAAATCCTCTTCAGTCGATGTGTTGTCCCGGTATAGAACTCCCCTGCTGCCAACATCCTGTCAGCATCCACGCGCTGTTGTCTGATCCGCCCCCGATGAGAGAATCATCATGAGACGCGCCGACCGGCTGTTTCAGATCATCCAGGTGCTGAGGCGCACGCGGAAGCCGCTGACCGCGGATGCGATCGCGGCCGAGCTCGAGACCTCGAAGCGCACCATCTATCGCGACATCGCGACCTTGATGGGCCAGCGCGTGCCGATCCGCGGCGAAGCCGGCATGGGCTACATCCTGGAGAAGGGATTCGACCTGCCGCCCTTGATGCTGACACCCGACGAGATCGAGGCGGCGGTGCTGGGCGCGCAGTGGGTCGCAGGCCATGCCGATTCCACGCTGGCACGCGCGGCCGAAGATCTGATGGCCAAGATTGCCGACACCGTGCCAGAACGGCTGCGCCCGTTTGTGCTGGAGCCCGCGAGCCGCGCGCGGCCAAGCTGGAACAGGGAGCCGGACCGCCTGGACATGGCGCGCACGCGCGCCCAGATCCACGAAGGCAAGAAGATCATGCTGCGCTATCGCGACGAACAGGGCCGCCCCAGCGAGCGCATGATCTGGCCGATCTCGGTCGGCTATCTCGAAGCCGTGCGCCTGCTCGCGGCCTGGTGCGAGCTGCGCAGCGACTTCCGCAGCTTCCGCACCGACCGCGTGGTGGACGCAACCTATCTCGACGACAAATATCCGGAAAGGCGCGACGTGCTGCGCGCAAGATGGCGGCAGAGCCTGGTCTGGGGCCCGCCAAAGGACACGTGACGACGATGGAAGAGACCTCCCCCATCGACCTGTCGACCTGCTGCCAGAATTGCGGCGCCTGCTGCGGCTATTCGGAGAACTGGCCGCGCTTCTCGATCGAGAGCGACGAGGAGCTTGCGGCAATCCCGGAAGCGTTCGTCAACGCCCGCCAATCCGGCATGCGCTGCGAGGGCGATCGCTGTTCGGCGCTCAAGGGAGAGATCGGAAAGCAGACGGCCTGCGGCATTTATGACGTGCGGCCGGAAGTGTGCCGCACCTGCATGCCGGGCGATGCCGAATGCGCGATGGCGCGGCGGAAGTTCGGGCTGCCGGTGATCGAAGCCGTCTAAGCGGGGACCGCTTCGCCGATCTCGTCGTCGAGCTCGTCATCGAGCGGCGCGAGCACCGAGAGCGGCTTGGTCGACAGCGTGATCGGCTTGCGGCCGCCCGACAGCGACGGCGATGCCTTTGCCGAGCTTTCGCGTGACAGCGCGTAGAGCGTCGAGCCGACACGGCCGCCGTTCTCGATCAGGTCGCGCTCATTGCAGCTGCCTGCGATCGCAACAGCCAGCGAGTGCAGATGGCTGCGGCGGTAGCAGAACAGCGCCAGCTTCGCGCGTGCGTCTGGGGAAACACTCTCAACCAGCCTCGGCAGGCCACTCTCGCTGGCGCGATACATCTCGCCAAGGAGTTCGTCCTGAACCGGGCAGAAATCGCTTTCAAAGGCGTCGCGGCTTGAAAACATTGCAGTTCTCCCTCGTGTGGGGAAGATGCAGCGCAATTCTCTAATGAAAGGTTAACCAACCTCGCCGGTAGTCACCCGGGGTGCTTGCGCGCCGGCCGCGAATCAGTGGGGCACAATGCTCTCCCGGCGTCATGGCCGGGCTTGTCCCGGCCATCCACGCCTGGCCGCACGGCACGATGAACGTGGATGCCCGGGACAAACCCGGGCATGACGACCTCTCGTGAATGCTATCGCCGAGGCTCAACCGCAAAGAGCCTCAGTTCGACGCCATGAAGATGGAGAGGCCGAAGCCGGTCAAATGATGCAGCGCCTGGTCGACGCCGATCAGGGTCCAGAACCAGGGATGCTGCAGGTCGACGCCGAAATTGGCCGAGACGAGTCCCTTGGCGCGGTCGATCGTGATGTGGATCACGAAGTCGATCAGCGCCACGAACCAGAATTTGGGCGCCACGATCAGGATCAGGGGTAGCGCAACCGCGAGGTGAATCAGGCAGTGCACGAGCAGCGGCAGCGCCCAGCCGTGCTTCTGATCCTTGCCGTGCGCCATCCACGCGGTTTGCAGGACGAAATCGGCGATGATGTGCTTGAAGGTGAGCAACAACATCCAGCCAATGAGCGCTTCGACCGGAATCGCCGATGACATGGGTGGAAACGACAAGCTGACGCCCTCATTGAGGTGACAAGAAAAATTGGAGCGTTCAGCGCAACTTCTTCTTGGACCGGTCAAATCGCCGGGACCTCTGATTTATGACATCTCCCGCGGCGGATTGCAGCCGGGGGGAACCGGAAAATCGCCAACTGTGGCTAACTGGTGATAGGATGACCAATCGCCGCGCCTGAGTTGAGTAAGGTTACCTTCGGCTCGAAATTTGCTTTCCGGCATCGGCGAGCTATCATTGAAGATAGATAATATCGTTCTTTTTTCAGACGTTTAGGAATTATAGGGCGCCCGCCGCGATCGCATCCCGCGAGCCACCGCCATCCAGACATAAGGCCAGAGTGCTGCCATGAGTGCTGAAGGCCCCACGACGTCACCAACAGAGCCGCCGCCGCGGCGCCCCAAGGTGATCAAGACCAATCAGCAGCAGGTGTTTCTCTACGTCGTTTTGACCCTGCTTTTGTCGCTCGCGACCGTCTGGGGCGGACGCGCCTTGCTGCACAATTCGGAGACGCTGACCTTTGCCGTCGGCGGCCCCAACAGCGACGAAGCGCTGTTCGCCGCCAAGCTCGCCACCGTCCTGAAGAACAACGCCTCGCGCTTTCGGATCAAGATCGTCAACAACGGCGATAACGCCAAGGCGCTCGCACAGTTCGACCGCAAGCAGGCCGACCTCGCCGTGCTGCGCACCGACGCCAAGGTGCCGCTGCGAGCTCGCACGCTCGCGATCCTCGAGCACGATCTCGTGCTCCTGCTCGGTCCCGGCAACAAGAAGATCAAGTCACTTGCCGAGCTGAAGAAGAAGAAGGTCGCGGTCGTCGCCGAGAACGAATCCTCGCTCGCCTTCGTGCGCAGCATCCTCGACATCCCCGACGGTCCTGATGCCGCCAGGGTCCAGATGGCGCCGCAGGGCGCAACGCTCGACAAGCTGTTTGCACCGTCGAGCGGTTTCGGCGCGGTGATCGCCATCGTCCACGCCTCCAGGGCGGTGCGCGACAAGGCCTATGAGCAGGTCGCAAAACGCGGCGGCTTCACGCTGAACGCCATCGACGAGGCCAAGGCACTGGCGCGCAAATTCCCCGGCCTCTCGAACGAGACGCTGACAGCCGGCACGCTGTCGGCCTCTCCCGAGATCCCCGACGACGACCTCGACACGATCGGGCTGGAATGGCTGCTGGTCGCGCAATCCAGGATGTCCGCGAGCACGGCGGGCGACCTCGCACGCACCATCTACGAGAACAAGTCCGCGCTCCGCCTCGACAACGGCTTCGCCAGCAGGATCGAGCCGGCCTCCGTCGAGAAGGACGCCTTCGTGATGGCGCATCAGGGGGCGGCCGACTACATCAACGACGACACCAAGTCGTTCATGGATAAGTACAGCGACCTGATGTATCTGGGCGCCGCCGCGCTCAGCGTCATCGGCTCGATCTTCGCTGCGATCTACGCCAAGATCACCCGGATCGCGCCGGAGAAGGCCAGCGAGCTCTCCACCGCCATTCTCGACATCGGCGAACGCATCGAGCACGCCCATTCGCTCGATCAGCTCGAATGTCTCCAGGACGAGCTCGAGGGCATCTTGCGCGGCGCCGTCATCGGCCTCAGGGACGGCACGATCAGCACCGACGGGCTCGACACCTTCAAGCTCGGCTACGAATTCGTCCGCGACGAAATCGGCATGCGCCGCGACTACCTCAAGCGCCATGCCGGAGAGGCCGACAAGGTCGCCCAGGATACGGCTCCTCCCCCGCACGACGACACCAATGTCGTGGTGGTGAAGACGGCTCAGAGTGCCTGACCTATCGATCGGAGAGCTCGAGACCGCGGTACGCCGGCATTTCCGGTGATCACCGGCCAAAGCGCGGGAACCGTCACCTTCCACAGCCGTTGGTTTCCAGATACAACCGGAGAACGCAGCATGCGTGCACTCCTCATCGTCATCCTTCTGGGAATGCTGACGGCGGTTGGCTACTTCGCCTATTCGCGATGACGATCGAGGGTGATCCGATCCCGCCGGGGGCTATGTGACATTGGCGCTGGGAGCGGGGTTTTTCGTCGTCGTCGGCATCGGCCTGATGATGCTGCTGTTCTTCAGCAGTCGCCGCGGCTACGACGAGCCGCCGCATTTCAGATAGCGGCCCGGTCCGCTGCGGCTTGGGGTCCGCGCCCCCCGTTCAACGAGATTGCGGCGGCCAGCGCGTCGTTGACGGCCCCTCCCCGGGCGGGCACTTTGGCGTCGAGGTCCCGATCGGGACCGCAAAAATCCACGACCGAGCCCGCCTCCCCGCATGTCCAAGCCGCTGATCCCCGCTCTGGCCCAGTTCGTGGCCGCCACGGCCGGCCGCAACATGACCAAGGCGGCTTATGTGGCGGTCGGTGTCGGCGTGCTCGGCATGGTGCTGCTGACCGTCAGCCCGGCCTATGAGACGGCGCACCGCTGGGTCGATGCCCTGCTCTGGGCCTGCCTCGTCTACTTCGTGTTCGAATGGGTGGTCCGGCTGCGTCACATGGCGCGCACGGGACGCCTGTCGCTCTACATGTCCTCTTCCGCCGGGCTGGTCGATGCCGTCGGCGCCCTGGCCGTACCGGTCGCACTGCTTCTCGGCGTCGAGCCCAAGACAGCCTGGCTGCTCAGCGTGCTCTGGGTCCTGAAAGTGGTGCCCGGCATTCCCGGCCTGCGGCAGCTTCGCCGGGTGCTGGTGCTGGAATCGGGACCGCTGGTGAGCGTGCTCGTGATCTTCCTGATGGTGGTCTTCCTCGCCTCCGTCGCCGAATATTTCCTGGAGCGGGACGTGCAGCCGCAGACCTTTGGCAGCGTCCCCGCCGCGCTGTGGTGGGCGGTGACGACGTTGACGACGACCGGCTATGGCGACGTCGTGCCGGTAACGCCGCTCGGACGCATGGTGGCGGCGCTGGTGATGATCTCCGGCCTCGGCGTGTTCGGCCTGTGGACCGGTATTCTGGCGACCGGCTTTGCCGCCGAGACCCGCCGCGACAACTTCCTCAAGACCTGGGAATCCGTCAGCAAGGTGCCGTTCTTCGCAGCGCTCGGGCCTTCGGCCATCGCCGACGTCACCCACATGCTGCGCACCATGGAGCTGCCGGCGCGCACCATGATCATTCGCAAGGGCGCGCAGGGCGACTGCATGTATTTCATCGCCGCCGGCGAGGTCGAGGTCGACCTGCCGGGCAAGAAGGTCCAGCTCGGCGAGGGCGCCTTCTTCGGCGAGATGGCGCTGCTCGGCAACAATTCGCGCGGCGCAAATGTCTCGACCACGAAGGTGTCGCGGCTGCTGGTGCTGGACCTCGTCGATTTCCGCGTGCTGATGGCGCGGCATCCGGATCTCGCCGAGACCATCGATGCGGAAGCCAGGCGCCGCACGCTCGAAAACAAGTAAATGGAGACAACAATGTCCGATACCGCCGACGCGGCCTCCGGCCCCGTGCTCGACATCAGCGGCGCGCGCGCCACCATCCGTCTCAACAGGCCGAAGCATCTCAACCGGCTTCAGGCCGAGGATCTCGGCGACCTGGTCAAGCTGTTCGACCGGATCGAGGCCGATCCCGACATCCGCGTGCTGGTGCTGACCGGCACCGGCCGTGCATTCTCCGCCGGCTACGACCTCAACTCGGTTGCCGAACGCGCGGTGAGCGCGAACGAGCAGCAGAGCGCGGGCTCCGCGTTCGAAGTGGTCGTCAACCGGCTGGAGGATCTGGGCGTGCCGACGATCTGCCGGCTCAATGGCGGCGTCTATGGCGGTTCGACCGACCTCGCGCTCGCCTGCGATTTCCGCATCGGGGTCGACACCGCCGAGATGTTCATGCCGGCGGCGCGGCTCGGACTGCATTATTACAGGAGCGGCATCAAGCGCTACGTGACGCGGCTCGGCGTCGACAACGCGAAGAAGCTGTTCCTCACGGCGCAGAAGATCAGCGCGCCGGAGATGCTGCGGATCGGCTATCTCACCGCCATGGTGCCGGAGGAGACGCTCGACGAGGAAGTCGACAAGCTCGCAGGCATCCTCGCCGGCAACGCACCGCAGGCGATGCGCGGCATGAAGCGCGCCATCAACGAATTCGCCCGCGGCGAGCTCGACGAACGCGCCGCCGACCAGCGCCACCGCGACAGCATGCGCGGCGACGAGATCAAGGAAGGCATCAAGGCGTTTGGAGAGAAGCGGGCGCCGCGGTTTTGAAGAGGGGTGTCAGGGAGCGTGAAGGCGCGCCTCATCCTCGCTGTCATCCCGGGGCGCGCAAAGCGCGAGCCCGGGACCCATAGCCACAGGGAGTGGTTATGGCGGCAAGCTGGTAACTTCGAGTCTTCGCAAGACTCCTTCCTGTGGCTATGGGTCCCGGGCTCGCGACTTCGTCGCGCCCCGGGACGACAGCAGAGATTGAGGAGCGCGCTCAGGCCCCAATCGCCGCCGCATGCTGGGCCGCCATCTCGTCATCGGCCGCATTGATCTGCTGGAACGCGGGCCTTGACGTCATGCGCTCGGCATAGCGGACGAAGACGTCCTTCTTCGGCACGATGCCGAACATCATGGTCCAGCTGAACGCGATACCCCACAGGACGTCGGCGGCGGTCATGCGCTCGCCGAGCAGATACGGCCCCTTCGACAGTTGCGTCTCCAGCGCGCCCAGCATGGTGTCGTAATCTGCATAGGGCGATTGCGTGATCGGCGCCGGCTCGCGCTGCATGAACTTGTCGATCAGGGCCGGCTCGAAGGACGAACCGTAATAGGCGATCCAGCGCAAATAGGGACCGCGCAGCGGATCATCCAGCGCAGGCGTCAGACCCGCCTGCGGAAACAGATCGGCGAGATAGATGGTGATGGCGACCTGCTCGGTCACGAGCGCCTCGCCATGGCGAATCGCCGGCACCTTGCCGAGCGGGTTGATGGCCAGATAACCGCTCTGGCGCTGCTCGCCGGCCTTCATGTTGAGGACATGGAGATCATAGGGCGCCCCCAGCTCCTCCAGCAGCACCCGCGTGCCGGTGGCGCGGCTTTGCGGCGAATAATACAGGGTGATGCGGCGGGAATCGGTCATGGCAGGTCTCCATCTGGCCGGTTGGCGATGGCGGTTGTAGCGGACCATACCTGACATCCTGTGTCAGGTATGGTTTAAGCGATCATGCGCGCGAGCCGGATGCTGTCGATCCTCACCACCCTCCAGGCCAGGGGGCAGGTCACCGCGCCCGAGCTCGCGGAAGCTTGCGAGGTGTCGGTGCGCACGATCTATCGCGACATCGACGCGCTCGCGGCGTCCGGCGTTCCCGTCTATGCCGATCGCGGCGCCGAGGGCGGCTATCGCCTGCTCGACGGCTATCGTGTGCGGTTGAACGGTCTGTCGCAGAGCGAAGCGGGCGCGCTGTTCCTTACAGGACTTCCGGGCCCGGCCGCCGCGCTCGGGCTGGATGCCGCGATGATCGCCGCGCAGAACAAGCTGATGGCTGCACTGCCTGCGAACTTGCGCGAAGATGCCGGGCGGATGCAGGAGCGTTTTCACCTCGATGCGCCCGGCTGGTTCGGCGAGGCGGAAGAACCCAGATATCTGCGCACCATCGCCGGCGCGGCTCTGCGCGGAACACTGATCCAGATTCGTTACCAGAGCTGGCGCGCCGAGAAGCAGCGCCGCGTCGCGCCGCTCGGCCTCGTGCTCAAGGGCGGCAGCTGGTATATCGCGGGTCTCGTCGACGGCAGCGTGCGCACCTATCGCATCGCGCGTGTGCTCGACTGCACCGCGCTCGACGATCGCTTCGATCGCCCCGCCGATTTCGATCTCGCCGCCTATTGGCAGGCCGCGACGCTCCGCCTCAAGGCCGAGATGCATCCCAATGTCGCGATCGTCCGGCTGTCCCCGTTCGGCGTCAAGCTGCTCGATGCGCTGAGCCAGCCTTACGTCAAGGCGCGCACGCAGCTTGAAGAGACCGCTGACGCTGACGGCTGGCGTATCGCCAGAGTGCCGACCGGCAAGACGTCATGGCACGCAGCGGCCGAATTGCTGCGGCTTGGGCCCGAGGCCGAAGTGCTGGAGCCGGCCGATCTGCGCGAGAAGATGGCGGAGCTGACGCAGGCCATGGCCGCGCGCTATCGCGCATCGACGCATGCCGCGAAGCGGGCGGCGCGAAAAGCCTGATATCGGCGCATGTCGCCGAGGCCCACGAAACAATCCTGAAACACGATTCTCCACTCCCCCATGAACGCGTTCGCGCTTGGGCTCGACCGAGATGCAGGGACACAACAACGGCCCCGCGCCACACTGGAGAATGACAATGTTTCGTAAGCTCGCACTTGGTCTGATCGCCGCCGCTTCGCTCGGCGCTGCTGCTCTGGCGCCCACCGCCGCCTCGGCGCACGGCTTCCACCATCACTGGGGTCCCGGCTGGGGCTTTGGCGGCATCTACGTCAACACCGGCCTCAACAACTGCTACCAGGAGCGCGTCGTCCGCACCCGCCACGGCCTGCGCGTCCGCGTTGTGAATGTCTGCGCGTACGGGATCTACTGATTTCAGGCGTGTCCGACAAAGCCCCGATCGCGCCGCGATCGGGGCTTTGCGGACTCGAGCCCAGCTCCGTTCCGATCTCCGTATCTAGGCAATTCTGGTCGCTGCAGCGTCACCGTCGGGCGCGACCTGCGAGCGGTGGTTCAGCCAGTTTATGCGCTGGCTCACGAATTCGTTGCGCTGCGACACCCAACTTTCAGCCCGGGCAAGCCGCAAGGACGGGCTGAAGAAGTAACCCTGGCCGATGTCGCATCCCGCACGCCGGATTCGTGCCAGCGTCTCCGGGGTCTCGACGCCTTCGGCGACCACCTTCATGTTGAAGGCGCGCCCCAGACCGACCGATGCCTCGACGATCTTCGCCATATCTTCGTCCGCTTCGCAGCCGTTGATGAAAGACCCGTCGATCTTGAGCTCGCTGAACGGCAGCTTTGCCAATGCCGCGAGCGACGAATAGCCGGTTCCGAAATCGTCGATCGCGGTTCCGATATTCTTCAGGCGCAACCGCACCAGAACGTCGGTGGCGCGATCGACATCCGCCATTGCGGTCGTTTCGGTGATTTCCACGATCAGGCAATGCGGCGGCACCTGCTCCTTGCGCAGCACCTCTTCGATTCGTTCCGGCAAGGTCAGATCCGACAACAACGATCCGGACACGTTCACGGCGATCGTGAAGTCTGGATATCGATTGATCAGCTTGCGCCCCTGCGACATCGCCGAGGTGAGCAACGTGTCGGTGAGCTCGGGCATCAGGCCGCACTGCTCGGCGATGGGTATGAACGTCACCGGAGAAATGATGCCGAATTCGGAGGTGCGCCAGCGCGCAAGCGCCTCGGCCCCGACGACCCGTCCGCTCTCCAGCTCCACCTTCGGCTGAAACTCGACCAGAAACTCGCCCTGCCGGATGCCCGCCGCGATGCGCTCCGGCGAGACATCGACCGTCGCGGACCGCAGATCCGCCGAAGCTCGCTTCCGTCGCGGCAACTGCAGCAGGTCCTTCAGTTCGTCCAGGTTGAGCGGCTTGCTGAGGACGCCGATCACCGACAATCCAAGGCTTTCCGCCACGCGCCTCGTCGATTTCAGAACGCGGCCATCGCAGCCGCTGATGACCACGATCGACATGTCGCGGAGGTCTCGCTCCGCGACGAACCGAAGCAACTCGATTCCGTCGCGCTCGCCAAGAGAGAGATCGACCGCCATGACGTCGAACGCTTCTTTCGACAGGGCCGACTCGCTCAGCTCGAGCGAAGGCACGACCAGACAATCATAGCCGGTCTTCGCGCCGATCTTTCCGACGACTGTCCGCTGCACGAGATCATCGTCGACGACCAGTAGCCGTCCCAGCGATTCGTCCGTCTCGCGGGAAAATTCTCTCATCGCGCAATCTCCATGTTCGAGGCCAGCAGCACCGACCTTGCAAAATCAGCAGTCCGTTCGAAAACTTCGCCCAACGCCGCAGCAGCGCGCGCGAGCTGGTCCGGCGTCATGCGCAGCGCATCCTGCTCGACGCTCAGCGCAAGACCGGACAGTTCGAGGAAGCCGAACGTCCCGGCGGAGCTCTTGATGGAATGCGCCTCGCGCCGGAACAGCGCCGGATCAGGAGGGATCGCAGCGAGCGCGCCGATCTTGCGGCCGGTGTCGTCGAGAAACGCCTGCAGAACCTCCGCCGTGTCCTCCGGTCCCAGCTCGGAAACCAAAAGGCGAAGCGTGTCCTTTTCAAAGGCCGGGCACGTCGTCATGCGATACATTTCCTCTCCTCGGCGACGAACTTGCGCTGCAATGCCGCGCCGAGTTGTTCGCGCGTCACCGGCTTGGTGACGAAATCATTCATTCCGGCGGCCACACAGGCCAGCTCATCCTGCCGCGTCGCATTGGCGGTCAGCGCGATGATGTGGACGTCTCTTGCCGGCGGCGGCAGCTGGCGGATCGCGCGAGCGGCGGTGAGGCCGTCCATCTCCGGCATCATCATGTCCATGAGCACCAGGTCGTAAGCGCCTCCTTCGACGGCCGCCACCGCCTTCAGGCCGGTGTCGACGACGTCGGGCTTCGAACCAAGCTTTTCGAGAAGCTTGCGGATCACGAACTGGTTCGTGATGTTGTCTTCCGCGACCAGCACACGCAGCGATCCAAGGTCCGCGCCCCCGGCCCGGCCTGGTGTGGACTGTTCCATGTCAAGGCGCATGGAAGTGGCGGCTCCGCTGCCGACTGCGACCTCGACCGAGAATGCGAACGTGCTACCTCCGCCGGGAGTGCTCCGGACCGAGATCTCGCCGCCCATGAAGGTCACAAGGCGTTTGCAGATCGCAAGTCCCAGTCCGGTGCCGCCGAAACGGCGGGAGATGGAGCTGTCGAGCTGGGAGAATTCCATGAACAGCAACCCGATGGCGTCCGCGGGAATTCCAACACCGGTATCGCGAACGGCGAATTCCAGCCTCGATCGCCCCGGCCCGGCGGGTACAGCGTTCACGGTCACCTCGACACTGCCGGTTTCGGTAAACTTGATGGCGTTTCCGACCAGATTGAACAGCACCTGCCGGATGCGCGCGGGGTCGCCCACGATCATCGGCGGAACCGCTTCTCCGACCGTGCAGGACAGCCGCAGGCCCTTCTCCTGGGCGCGCAAGGCGAGCAGGTCGACCACCGCCGACACTGATCTGCGAATGTCGAACGCGATGTGCTCGAGCTCGAGCCGGTCGGCATCGAGCTTGGAAAAGTCGAGAACGTCGTTGAGAATCTGCAGGAGATAGTCGGCCGAATCCCGCAATGTCGCCGCGATCTGCTTCTGATCGGCAGACAGCTCGGTGGTTAGCAGGATGTCGGCCATGCCGATGACGCCGTTCATGGGCGTCCGGATCTCGTGGCTCATCATCGCCAGGAATTCTGACCTGGCGCGCGAGCCGGCTTCCGCCGCATCCCGCGATTTCGCCAGACCCCGCTGGTAGCGGATGATGAGAACGGTGACGACGCCGAACACGAGGCTCAGCAATGTACCCGCGATGATGTCCCTGTCCCGTTCGCGGCGGTAGTTTGCGAAGACTTCCTCCTTGGCCTGCCCAATGACGACGGCCAGCGGGTATCCGTCGACCTTTCGAAAGGAGAAGATGCGCTCCACTCCGTCCAGCGTGCTGCGGGCGACATAGGACCCGCTCGAGCGATGCGAGAGATACCCGAGTAACGGCGCCTCGCGAACGGATTCACCAATGAGCGAGGGACCGCTCGCACCGCGCGCGCGAACGATGCCGTCGAGTCCCACCAGCGACGCCGAGCCCTTTCTGCCGATGTCGATCGAATTGTAGAAGCGCGAGAGATATTCCGGATCGAGCGACACCACGACCACGCCGCCGAAACCGCCGTCCCTCGCGATGATCCGCCGGGTCAGCTGGATCGACCATTTGTTCGAAACCCGCCCAAAAATCGGCTTGCTGATGAACAGGACATCGTCCTTGCCGTCGGCGTGGATGCGGAAGTGCTCCCTGTCGCGCAGATCGAGGCCCTTGATGCTCGGATCGATATTGCTCATCAACATGATCCCCGTCTTGTCGATGATGACGACCTGGAACGAGAAGTCCGACAGGAACTGGCTGTTCTTGATCCAGAGCGAGAAGTCGAAATTATCCGGGTCTCTCGCGTAACTGTCCCGGACGTAGAGCAGGGTCTGATCGGCGGCCCGGATCGAGCGAACGATTTGCTCTTCGAAAGTCCGCGCCAGATTTGTTCCGTTCTGCTGCACCGCCTGCTCGGTGCGCGCCTTGTCTCCGGCGAATATGTAGAAGATCATGATCCAGACGAGTCCGATCGCAGCGACGCCGAACAGCGCGCTGCCGTAGCGACCGACCTGGCGCGCAAGCCGGTCGATTCGCCTGAAGCCTGGGCGCTGCGTTTTGGACGTGGCGTTGGACATGTCGTCTCCCGGCAGAGACGCTAGGCAGGATGGCTAGACTTGTAGTGAAAGCCTTTTGCTAAAAGTCGCCCGTCTCTGTAAGACATCGCTAACCAGCGGCGCTGGCGTGCCTGAGCGCCCTCCAACCCATTGATGCGATTGAATTACTTTTGGCCACCGACGCTTCCGGACAGGCAAGGTATCCAAGTGCGCAAATCGATCGAAATTTGCGCTTAGCGCGGCGTAAAGTCCTTTATCGGAAACACGCAAAAGCTCGGATTGCGATAACCGCATTTCTACGGGTACGGCAAACACCGCACGGCAAGCGCATCCACGCTGCTGGCTGACTAGCTCGCCTGCCGATGCCGGCGAAACCACGCCCAGGTCTCGCGTGTCGTTCTGATGTAGCCCTGGCCGCGATAGAGGATCTCGCCGTCAACGATCTCGTTCAGCTTCGGCAACGCATGAAACGGGATCGAGGGATAGGCGTGGTGCTCGACGTGATAGGGCATGTTCCACGCGAACCATTTGACGATCGCGCCGGTATAGGTGGTGCGGGTGTTCTGGAACGCGCTGCGCGTGGTGTCGCAGCCGGTATGCTCGGCATAGAGATAGGGCCGCAGGAAGAGCTGCCCGATGATCAGCGGCACGATCCAGACCCAGAGCAGCAGCGCCGATCCGAACCATAGCGACAGCGCGAACAGCAGCGCATAGAGCGCGACATAGGCCCGCGCTTCGGTCACGATGGTGGCGCGCTTGCCTTCGGGAATCCAGGGCACGACGACCTTGCCGGTGACGGCATGGCCGAGCATCAGCCGGAGCCGGCCGGCGACCTGAAGCAGGCCGCTATAGGCGATCGCGAGCTGCGTATCGGTGGCCGGCTTCACGCCGACGATCAGCTCCGGGTCCTTGTCCGCATCCTGGGTGTAGCGGTGATGATCCCAGTGAAACAGGCAGTAATATTCATACGGCAATCCGATGATGAAGGCCGAGAGATTGCCGACCGCGAGATTGAGGCCACGGCTTTTGAACGCGGTCTTGTGCGCGGTCTCGTGCACCGCCATGAACAGGAAGGCGACGAGATAGCCTTGCACCGCCATCAGCGGCAGCGCCCGGAGCACGCCGTAGCTCGACGTCACCTTCCAGATCAGCACACCGACCAGAATGATCATGCCGTAATGGCCGAGGCTTTGGGCGGCACCCCTGAGATTCGAGCGCACCGACAATTCGCGCAGCATCGCCGGCGTCAGCGGCTTGAGGCGGTGGCCGGGCTCTGAAACGGTCGCGTCGCTCATGATCGGATGCCTGACCTATTTGCTGAGAAGCGCTGCGATCTCGGCCTTGATGAAAGCCTGGTCGGGCGGATTGTTGACGGGATTGCCGGCACGATGGCCGTGCAGCGACGGGATCGGATGCAGCACGGCCGATTTCGCGTTGACCAGCTTGCCGAGCTCGTCCTCGTTGTCGCGGACGTCGAAGTAGCGGTCGGTGGCGCCCGGCATCAGCAGCATGTGCGCCTTGATCGCCGCGAGCGCGCGGTCGAGATCGCCGCCGAAGGCGGCGCAGCGGCTGATGTCACCGCCTTGCCAGATGCCGACCTGCGCCAGCAAGTCGTTGGCGTCGCGCCGCGCGAACGCGGCATCCCATGCACGAACGAGATAGTCCTCCAGCGAGGTGAAGCCGGCCTCGCGCCAGATTTCGTCGCGATAGAACCCGTGCGACATCGCCCAGCCGGCATAGACGCGCCCCATCGCGCGATAGCCCGCCACGGGCTTCTCGACGAAGCGGCCATCGCGAAAGGCGGGGTCGCCGGTCAAGGCGGCCTTCACGCTTTCGAGGAAGACGTAGTTGTAAGGCGCACAGCGCGCACTGCCGCAGACCACCGCCGCATGCGCGACCATGTCAGGGTGCAGCGCCGCCCAGTGATAGGCCTGCATGCCGCCCATCGACCAGCCATAGACCAGCGCGAGCTTTGTGATGCCAAAGCGCTCGATGAGCAGCCGATGCTGAACCGCGATGGCGTCGTGATAGGTCAGTTGCGGGAAAGGCACGGCCGAGTTCGACGGCGAGGACGACAGCCCGTTGCCGAACAGGTTCGGGATGATGATGAAGTAGCGCGTGGGATCGAGCACGCCGTCGGGACCGATCAGCCATTCGGTGTCGAAGTGCTGGGCGCTGAAGGAAGTCGGATAGAGAATGACGTTGTCTTTGGCCGGGCTGAGCGTGCCGTAGGTCTGGTAGGCGAGCTTCAGCGCGGGGAAGACAGCGCCGGACTGGAGCGCGACATCGCCGGCCTCGAAGATTTCGTAGTCGCGCTGTGCCGTCATCGATCAACCCCGCTCACGCGGCCACAAAATGCGCCCGCCGAGACAACGATGCATCGATCGTGCCGGTCCAGCAAACGCATCGTTGCGTCGCATTTAATAATGTACATATAGTACAGTTATTAGATCGATGCAACGAGCAACCGGGATCTTTCCGCGGAGAGATGGTTCCCTGCGCTCGCAATGACGGTGGGAAACGTGTGGAGCGCCCCCGACTGACCGAGCACCTGCTACGGAAACTCCACCACGATCTTGCCGAAGTGCCCGCCCTGCTGCATCAGCCGGAGCGCATCGGGCACTGCGTCGAAGCCGAACACGCGGTCGATCACCGGCCTCATGGCGTTGCGGCCGACCGCTGCTGTCATCCCCTCGAACATGCGGCGGCTGCCGACCGACAGGCCGGTGACGTGCAGGTTCTTGGAAAACAGGGTGGGGATCGCGATCTGCTGCGAGAAGCCGGAGAGCACGCCGATCACCAGGATGTTGCCACCGACCCGCGCGGCCTCGAGCGATTGCGAGAAGGTGTCCTTGCCGCCGACCTCGACGACATGGTCGACGCCGCCGCCGGTCCACTCCGAAGCCGCCTTGCCCCATTCCGGCACCGAACGATAGTTGATGGTGTGGTCGGCGCCGAGCGCACGCGCGCGTTCGAGCTTCGCGTCACTCGACGACGTCACGATCACGCTCGCGCCGGCGAGCTTTGCGAACTGCAGCGCGAAGATCGACACCCCGCCGGTGCCCTGCACCAGCACGGTATCGCCGGGCCGCACGTTGGCCTCCTCGAACAAGGCGCGCCATGCCGTGAGCCCGGCGCAGGGCAGCGTCGCAGCCTCCTGGAACGAGAGATGCGACGGAATGCGGCTGACGCCCTCGGCGTCGAGCAGCATCACCTCCTGCAGCACACCCGGCCGCGTGCCGCCGAGCGCATAGCGGCGGCTGGTCGCCGACACCTTCCCGTCGATCCAGGACTGGAAGAACATCGGACAGACTCGGTCACCGACCGCGACTCGGGTGACGCCCTCGCCGAGCGCGATCACCTCGCCCGCGCCATCCGAGAACGGGATCAGCGGCAACCGAGTGACACCGCCCTTGCCCTGAATCGTGAGCAGATCGCGGTAGTTCAGCGACGCCGCCTTCATCCGCACGGTAACCTGGCCCGGACCGGGGGCGGGCTCCGGCAGGTCGGCCAGCTCCATCCCCTCGATCGACCAGTCGCGCGCGACCTGCCAGGCTCTCATGCCGATCGCTCCATCTCAGGTGCCGAAGCTCTTCTGGACCGCCTTGTCGAGCGTCTCGCCGCCGACGAAGCGCTGGCGCAGCTCGCGCTTGAGCAGCTTGCCGCTCGGATTCTTCGGCAAGGCATCGACGAAGATCACGCGCTTGGGCACCTTGAAATGCGCCATCTGGCCGGCGCAATGCTTGATGACGGACTCTTCGTCGAGCTTCTCGCCGGTCTTGACCACGACGATCGCGGTCACCGCCTCGATCCAGCGCGGATCGGGCAGGCCAACGACGGCAACCTCGGAAACCCCGGGGATGCGATAGACCATCTCCTCGACCTCGCGGCTGGCGACATTCTCGCCGCCGGTCTTGATCATGTCCTTGACGCGGTCGACCACGGTGATGTGGCCCTCGTCGTCGACGGTGGCGAGATCGCCGGAGTGAAACCAGCCGCCGGTGAAGGCGGCCGCGGTCTTCACCGGGTCATTGTAGTAACCGGACAGGAGATGCGGCGAGCGATGCACGATCTCGCCGACTTCCCCGACCTTCACATCTTCCATCGCCGTGTTGACCACGCGCGTCTCGACATTGAGCACGGGCTTGCCGGCCGAGCCGGCCTTGCGCAGCTGGTCCTCCGGGCGCAGCACGGTCGCGAGCGGCGCGATCTCGGTCTGGCCGTAGAAGTTCCAGAATTTGACGTTGGGCAGGCGGCGCTGCAACTCGAGCAACACTTCCACCGGCATGATCGAGGCGCCGTAATAGCCCTTCTGCAGCGTCGACAGATCGGTCTTGTCGAAAGACGGCGAGCGGAGCATCGCGATCCAGATTGTCGGCGGCGCGAAGAACGAGGTGATCTTGTGCGCCTGGATCAGCGCCAGGACGTTGTCGGCGGTCGGCTTGCCGGTGATGACGCCGGAGGCGCCAAGATAAATCTGTGGCCCCAGGAAGACGTCGAGCTGGGCGCAATGATAGAGCGGCAGCGCGTGCAGGAACTTGTCGTCCACGCTCATGCCGCCATCGATGACGCAGCTGACATATTGCCACATCACCGCTTCATGGGTCAGCATCGCGCCCTTGGGCAGCGACTCCGTGCCGCTGGTGTAGACGATCTGCGCGAGGTCGCGGCTGTCGACGGACGCTTCCAGGAACGAGCCATCGGGGTCGAGGAGATCGTCGAAGGTGGTCAGTCCCGCCGGCGGCGCCGCGGGTTCTTCGCCCGGCAGCCAGATCATCTTCTCGACCGCGCAATCCCTGGCGCTTGCGGCCTTCGCGGGCTCGACGAAATCGGGGCCGGTCGCGAGCAGCTTTGCACCGGAGCTCTTGAGGATGAAATTGATCTCGTCCGGATTGAGCATGAAGTTGATCGGCACCAGCACCGCGCCGATCCGCGCCAGCGCGAAACGCAGCGCCGCGAAGGCATGCGAATTGCGCGAGAGCACGGCGACGCGATCACCCTTCCCGACGCCGAGGCCGAGCAGGCCGCGGCCGAGCCGGTTGCAGATCGCATCCATCTCGGCAAAGGTCCAGCTCACATGGCCGCAGCTCACCGCAAGCTTGTTCGGCTCGCGGCCTGCCGAGCGGCGCAGGAGATCGCCGATGGAGTGCTCGCGCGCTTTCGAGATGGTGGCTGCGGTATCGTTCGGCATTTCCGTCCCCCGGGAATTTCAGTCTGCGTGAAGGCCGACCTGGACGCATCTCAGGCCATTGCGCTTACGAATGTCGCGTTTGCCCAAAGCGTAGTCGGCGCAACCTGCCGCGTCAAATCATGCGGAGGCGCGGCGCCGTCACGCAAGAATTGACGCCTCAGAGAGTCAACTCTAGGCTCGCGCACCAAAATATAAAAACGGGGGGAAGTATACATGTATCGAATTGCGCGCGCCGCTTTTGCGGCCGGACTGCTTGCCGGGTTCGCCATCGACCCGGCTCTGGCTCAGCAGACGCCGCTGAAGATCGGCGTGCTCTCCGACTTCTCCTCGGTCTATTCCGACATCGGCGGCCAGGGGAATGTCGAGGCCACCAAGATGGCGATCGAGGATTTCGGCGGGCAGATGTTCGGCAAGCCGATCGACATGGTCTCTGCCGACGTGCTGAACAAGCCCGACGTCGCCTCGACCATTGCCCGCAAATGGTGGGAGACCGAAGGCGTCGACATGATCATCGACCTGCCGACTTCCGCCACCGCGCTCGCGGTGATGGAGCTGTCGAAGCAGTATGAGAAGATCATGATCGTGACCGATGCGGCGAGCTCCGACATCACCGGAAAGTCGTGCTCGCCCTACACCGCACACTGGACCTACGACACCTATTCCAACGCCCACACCGTCGGCAGCGCCATCGTCAAGAACGGCGGCGACACATGGTTCTTCCTCACGGCGGACTATGTGTTCGGCCATTCGATCGAGCGCGACACCGGCGACGTGGTGAGGGCGGCCGGCGGCAAGGTGCTCGGCAGCGTCAAGCACCCGCTCAACACGGCCGATTTCTCGTCCTTCCTGCTGCAAGCCCAGGCCTCCAAGGCCAAGATCATCGGGCTTGCCAATGGCGGCGGCGACACCATCAACGCGATCAAGCAGGCCGGCGAGTTCGGTATCGTCGCCGGCGGCCAGAACCTGGCGGCGATCGTGATGTTCATCTCCGACGTGCACAGCCTGGGGCTGAAGCTGGCGCAGGGCCTGATCATCACGGAGGCCTATTACTGGGACCTCAACGACAAGACCCGCGCCTTCGGCAAGCGTTTCATGGAGCGCGTGAAGCGCATGCCGACGATGAACCAGGCCGCCACCTACAGCGCGACGCTGCATTACCTCAAGGCCGTGCAGGCCGCCGGCACCAAGGACACCAAGACGGTGATGGCAAAGATGCGCGAGCTGCCGGTGAAGGATGCATTCACCGACAACGGCATCCTGCGAGAGGACGGACGCATGGTGCACAGCATGTTCCTGTTCCAGGTGAAGAAGCCCGAGGAGTCGAAGGGCCCGTGGGACTATTACAAGCTGCTTGCCGAAGTCCCCGCCGACCAGGCCTTCCGGCCGCTGAAGGACGGCGGCTGTCCGCTGGTGAAGTAACGCCGCCGATGACGGACCTGCATCGCCGCGCGGTGCAGGTCCTCTAGCGCCGCCGCAAGTCGGACGGGCTGTGGCCGAACTTCCTGCGGAACGCCGTGCTGAAATACGACGAGCTGCTGAAGCCCAGTTGATAGGCGACTTCAGTGATCGACAGCGACCGCAGCTCCGGGCGGGTCAGCAGGTCGTAACAGCGCTGCAGCCGGCGATCCAGGAGCCATTCGGACGCCGACACATCGGTGAGCCGGAACAGATAGTGCAGATGCCTGAGCGAGACGCCGTTGCTCTTCGCGATCTGCTCCAGCGACAAATCCGCGTCGGTGAGATGCGCCTCGATCCAGGCCTTGACCGAGCGCAGGCGCGCCTGCTGCGCGCTCGCATCTTCCGAGAATTCGTCCCGCTCGCCCATGTCGAGCGCGAGCGCCAGCACGTCCATCAGCTCGGCGCCGAGCCGCGTCCTCGCGGCCTCGTCCAGCGACGCACCTTCCGCGGCGAGCGTCGCGCAGAACTCGGCGGCGATCCGCCCAAGGCCGCGGCCCGTCGCCATCGTCGTGACGACAGGCAGGCGCCCGTCACTGAGGCGCGCGGAAAACTCCTTGCGCGGGATCTCGAGATACAGCGATCGCACTTTGCCGATACATTCGAGATCGTAGGCCTCGGAGGCCGAAAAGATCGCCCCCATGCCGGGATTCGACAGCAAGGTCTGGCCCGCCTGCAGCACGTTGACCCGGCCCTGCTGGACGAATTCGACGTAGTAGCAATCCTTGTCGAGTTTTGCGATGTGGCGCTCGCGGCGCGAGATGCGCTGCTCCGACAGCAGGACATCCGTCATCGTGACGGCGCCGAACCGGGCCTCGCGAATGAAGCCGTGATAGTCGGACCGCTCCTCGGCATTCACGTCGACATGGACGTAGACATCGCAGATCGCGCCTTGCCACGCAGCGTAGCGTTTGGCTGGCTCCAGATCGTCCGTCGAAAATACCAGGTTCATCGTCCGCCCATCACTTGCAAGGCCATGATGAACGTCGTTTGTGCATCGCACAAGTCGGCCAAGCATCGAGATTCTAGATGGCCGCCGCCTACACGCAAGACCGGTTTGCGCGGAGAAGCAAAAGCTTTGCGCTCCGGAGCAAGCCGCGTTCCGGCATGTGGCCTATGAAGAACAAAAAGCAGTCCACAAAATAGGCGGGAAACGTTCGCTTGCGTCAGGTCCAGTCAACTGCTGCACAGCTTGCCGTGCCGCCCGAATGGCGATGCCCGTGAGCAGCGCCTTGTCGCCGCAAATCACAACGCGGTTCACGCAGCCGGTCAGGACCATCGCCGATATCGAGGCGCTGGAGCAGCGGCAGTACGACTCCCTCATCCCTGCCCGCAATCTCCTGCACCTGTTCAAAGCCACGGCACGCCTGCATCCCGACCGTCCCGCGCTGACGGTGCTGACCAGGGGCTCGCGCGAGCCTGATGACGTGACGCTGACGCATCGTCAGTTGCTTGCGGACATCATTCGCGCTGCCAATCTGTTCAGGTCGCACGGGATCGGCAAGAGCGGCGGAACAGCCGCGTTTCTCTGCCCGATCCTGCCGCCACTGTTTCCGGCTTTGCTAGGTGCCCAGATCGCCGGTGTTGCGAGTTCGATCAACTATCTCCTCAACGAAGACGCGATCGCCGACCTGCTCGAGGCGCAGAACGCGACTGTGCTGGTGATCCCAGCCGAAGCGGCCGATCGCGCGATCTGGACCAAGGCGGCCAACGTCGCGCAGCGCGTCCCATCGCTCAAGACGATCTTGGTGATCGGCGCGGATGGTCACCTGCCCGGAGGGTTTCTGAACTTCGATGAGGCTCGAGCCGACGGACAGATCGATACCGCCGACGATGACGACCAGCGCAAGCCCGAGCGCGATGAAACCGATCTCTCCGGCCTGCCGCGCGGTGTCGGCGAAGCTCGCCGGCGACAGGAAGTTGTCGATGGACCGGCTGAGCGCGAGGCCAACGATCAAGCGCTGACGCCTGAGGAGAAGA
Organism: Bradyrhizobium betae; assembly: GCF_008932115.1. NCBI lineage: Bacteria > Pseudomonadati > Pseudomonadota > Alphaproteobacteria > Hyphomicrobiales > Nitrobacteraceae > Bradyrhizobium > Bradyrhizobium betae. Next base: position 4,104,380 of record NZ_CP044543.1, on the reverse strand, counting down.
AATACTTCTTCGACCTCGTCCGCGATCTCAAGAAGCGCGGCGTGTCCATCGTCTTCATCTCGCACGCCCTGGAAGAGGCCCTGCTGCTGGCCGACCGCATCACGGTGCTGCGTGACGGCAAGCATGTCGTGACCGACGATGCCGCCAAATTCGATCGCGCCGCCATCATTCAAGCGATGGTCGGCCGCGACCTCTCCAACACGCTCTACGGCGCCCGAAAGAGCACCGTGCGGTCGGCCGGCGCGCGCGTGCTCACGGTGCAGAATTTGAAGATGGCGCCGATGGTGAAGAACAATTCGCTGTCAGTGTTTGCAGGCCAGATCACCGGCGTGTTCGGCCTGGTCGGCGCGGGCCGCACCGAGACGTTCAAGATCGTCTCGGGCGTGCTCAAGCTCGACTTCTTCCACGGCGGCGAAATCCTGCTGCACGACAAGCCGGTGCGCTACCGGGTGCCGGCGCCGGCCGTCAAGGCCGGCATCGCCTATGTCACCGAGGATCGCAAGGTCGAAGGCTTCTTCGAGACGTCCTCGATCGCGCGCAACATCTATCTCGGCCTGCTGTCGAAATTTCCCAAGGGACGCATGATCCTGTCGCGGCGGGAAACCGATGCGGTTGGCAAGACCTGGATCCAGAAGCTCAGGGTTCGCGCCATCGGCGACCACGGCAAGGTGGTCGAGCTCTCGGGAGGTAATCAGCAAAAGGTCGTGATCGCAAAATCGCTGGTGCAGGAGCCGGACCTGATCATCTTCGACGAGCCGACGCGCGGCGTCGACGTGGGCGCCATCGTCGAGATCCACGAGTTGATCAACCAGCTCGCCGACGAGGGCAAGGCGGTCGTGGTCATCTCATCCTACCTGCCCGAGATCATGGCTCTCTCCGACCGCATCCTGGTCTCGCGCCAGGGCAAGGTCGTGGAGGAATTCTCCGCGCTGGACGCGACGGAGGAAAGGATCATGTACGCGGCGATCCACTAGGCGCTTCCGGAGCTTTCCAGGCCAGGAGGCTGCTTGAACCTTGAGCAGAGGCGACGGTCGCGCAGTCTGATCTGCATCAAGTTGCGCCGCAAAAATCCCTGCAATGTTGGGCCGGTTCCGGCTGCGCAGCTTGCACCCTAGAGGTATCAGCTGCGGCCGGGCGTTTGTGTCTCAACATGTGGGCGCCGCTGGCGGCGTTATGAATAGATGAACTTCACACCGGGTCGCATCGCCGCGGCGATCGCCATCCTCGTCGCGGGCGGCGGCTATTACTACTGGCTGCACCGCGATTCCAACCCGCTGCCGGCAGGCTTCGCCCGCGGCAACGGCCGCATTGAAGCGGTCGAGATCGATATCGCTACCAAGACACCCGGCCGGATTCGCGAGATCCTGGTCAACGAAGGCGATTTCGTGAAAGCCGGCCAGGTTCTGGCGCGGATGGACACCGATCAATTGCAGGCGCAGCGCCGCCAGGCCGAAGCGCAACTCCAGCGCGCTTCGATCAATGTCGAGACCGCAAAGAGCCTGGTGAACCAGCGCGAGGCCGAGCGCAGGGCTGCCGAGGCCGTGGTTGATCAGCGCATCGCGCAGCTCGACAGCGCGAGCCGCAAGCTGGATCGTTCCGAGCAGTTGATCAGGACGAACGCGGTGTCGCAGCAGGTGCTGGACGACGACCGCTCGGCCAATGCCACGGCGAAGGCGGCGCTTGCCGCTGCCCAGGCGCAGGTCGCCGCATCCGAGGCCGCGATCAGCTCCTCCCGCGCCATGGTGATCGATGCCGGCGCCTCGGTCGACGCCACCAAGGCTGCGATCGAAAGCATCAACGCCGACCTCAACGACAGCGTACTGAAGGCGCCGCGCGAAGGCCGGGTGCAATATCGGGTGTCGCAGCCGGGCGAGGTGCTCGCGGCCGGCGGCCGCGTCCTCAACATGGTCGATCTCGGCGACGTCTACATGACGTTCTTCCTGCCGACGGCCGCTGCCGGCCGCGTTGCGATCGGATCCGAGGTCCGCCTCGTGCTCGACGCTATTCCGCAATATGTGATCCCGGCCAAGGCCACCTTCGTCGCCGACGTCGCGCAATTCACGCCCAAGACCGTCGAGACCGAGGAGGAGCGCCAGAAGCTGATGTTCCGCATCAAGGCGCATATCGCGCCGGAGCTGCTGCGCCAGCACGTCGAGCACGTGAAGACCGGCCTGCCCGGCATGGCCTATGTGCAACTCGATCCGGCCGCGCCATGGCCCGACAATCTCAAGATCAAGCTGACCCGATGAGCTCGACTGCCGCAGCCGACGCACCGGCCGGGCCCGGCAGCGTGGTGCATCTGGAAGGCGTGGGCCTGAGCTACGGCAAGACCCGGGCGCTCGACGCCATTACCCTCGACCTGCCGTCCGGCTGCATGGTCGGATTGATCGGCCCTGACGGCGTCGGCAAATCCAGCCTGCTCGCGCTGATCGCCGGCGCGCGCGAGATTCAGGAAGGACATGTCCATGTGCTCGGCGGCGACATGGCGAGCTCGCGCCATCGCCGCGCCGTGTGTCCCGACATCGCCTTTATGCCACAGGGGCTCGGCAAGAACCTGTATCCGACGCTGTCGGTGTTCGAGAACATCGACTTCTTCGGCCGCCTGTTCGGACACGGGAAGGCGGAACGAACGCGGCGGATCGCGGGCCTGTTGCGCGACACGGGACTCACCCCCTTCGCCGACCGCCCGGCGGCCAAGCTCTCCGGCGGCATGAAGCAGAAGCTGGGCCTTTGCTGCGCCCTGATCCACGATCCCGAGCTGCTGATTCTCGACGAGCCGACGACCGGCGTCGATCCGTTGTCGCGGCGCCAGTTCTGGGAGTTGATCGCCTCGATCCGAGGCGGCCGGCCCGGCATGAGCGTGATCGTCTCGACCGCCTATATGGAAGAGGCCGCGCAGTTCGACTTCCTGATCGCGATGAACGCGGGACGCGTGCTGGCGACCGGAACGCCCGCCTCACTCAAGAGCCAGACCGGCACCGACACGCTCGATGACGCCTTCATCCGGCTCTTGCCGGAGGCAGATCGCGGCAGCCATACCGGCGTCGTCATCCCGCCGCGCAGCGGCGACCACGACGAGATTGCGATCGAGGCCGACCACCTGAGCCGGCGGTTCAATGGCTTCGTCGCCGTCGACGATGTGAGCTTCCGCATCAGCAAGGGCGAGATCTTCGGCTTCCTCGGCTCGAACGGATGCGGCAAGACCACGACCATGAAGATGCTCACTGGCCTGTTGCCCGTGAGCGAAGGCAGCGCTCGGCTCTTCGGCAAGGCGATCGATGCCGGCGACATGTCCGTGCGCCGGCGCATCGGCTACATGTCGCAGGGCTTCTCGCTCTATTCGGAGCTCACTGTCGTCCAGAATCTCGATCTGCATGCAAGGCTGTTCGAATTGCCGGCGGAGACTATCGCCGCGCGAATCGACGAGATGATCACGAGGTTCGATCTTGCCGACGTGGCCGATGCCATGCCCGATGCGCTGCCGCTCGGCCTGCGGCAGCGGCTGTCGCTGGCGGTCGCCATGATCCATGCGCCCGACATCCTCATCCTCGACGAGCCGACCTCCGGCGTTGACCCGGTCGCACGCGACCGCTTCTGGCAGAGTCTGGCCGAGCTCGCGCGCAAGGACAACGTCACCATCTTCGTCTCGACCCATTTCATGAACGAAGCCGAGCGCTGCGATCGCATTTCGCTGATGCATGCCGGCAAGGTGCTGACGTCGGACACGCCTGCCGCGATCATCGCCGCGCACGGCGCCGCCACGCTGGAGCAGGCCTTCATCGCCTGCCTGGAACAGGCCGGTGCGGACGCGGCGGATGAAACCAGCCAGCCGGAGGCCGCATCGCCCGAGCCGGCTGCGACGGCCGCGCCTCCGCGCAGGCGCAGCGCGACGTTCAATCCGACCCGCATGTTCGCCTATTCCCGGCGCGAGACGCTGGAGCTGCGCCGCGACCCGATCCGCGCCACGCTCGCGGTCCTCGGCAGCGTGCTGCTCCTGTTCGTGCTCGGCTACGGCATCAGCATGGACGTCGAGAACCTGACCTTCGCCGTGCTCGACCGCGACGACAGCGCGATCAGCCGCGACTACAGCCTCCAGATCGCAGGCTCGCGCTACTTCACCGAAAAATCCCCGATCACGGATTATGCCGATCTCGACCGCCGCATGCGTGCCGGCGAGATTGGCCTCGCCATCGAACTGCCGCCCGGCTTCGGCCGGGACGTCAGTCACGGCCGGCATGTCGAAATCGGCGCCTGGGTCGACGGCGCGAACCCGACCCGCGCCGAGACGCTGCGCTCCTATGCCCAGGCCATCCACGCGACCTGGCTCGCGCAAAAGGGCCGCGAGCTTTATGGCGAGACGGCGATCGCCGGCACCTATCAGCTCGCGATGCGCTATCGCTACAATCCGGACGTGCGAAGCGTCGTCGCGATGGCGCCCGGCATCATCCCGCTGCTCCTGATCATGATCCCCGCTGTGCTCGCGGCGCTTGCGGTGGTGCGCGAGAAGGAGCTCGGCTCGATCGTCAATTTCTACGTCACGCCGGTGACGCGGCTGGAGTTCTTGCTCGGCACGCAGCTGCCTTACGTCGTGCTGGCATTCGGAAACTTCCTCCTCCTCGTCGCCTTCGCGCTCGCCGTCTTCGGCGTGCCCTTCACAGGCAGCTTTCCGGCCTACGCGCTCGCCGCGCTGCTCTACGTCACGGCAACGACCGCCATGGGGCTGGTGATCTCGGCCTTCATGAAGAGCCAGATCGCCGCACTGTTCGGCACCGTGCTGATCACACTGATTCCGGCGATCCAATATTCCGGCCTGATCGATCCGGTCTCCTCACTGCAGGGAGCGGGCAGGCTGATCGGGCTCATCTACCCGACCAGCCATTTCGTGACCATCTCGCGCGGCGCGTTCTCGAAGGGTCTCGGCTTCGCAACGCTTCACAACGACCTGCTTGCGCTCGCCGTCACGATCCCGGTGCTGCTCGCCGCCGGCGCGCTGCTCCTGAAAAAACAGGCCCGCTGACCATGCGCCTCGGCAACCTCTTCCAGCTCGGCATCAAGGAATTGCGGGGCCTCTCGCGCGACCCGGTGCTGCTCGTGCTGATCGCCTACTCCTTCACGCTCGCGGTCTATGAGGGCGCCAACACGCTGCCGGAGACGTTGAATCGCGCTGCGATCGCCATCGTCGATGAGGACCATTCGCCGATCTCGACCCGGATCGGGATGGCGTTCACCGAGCCCTACTTCTCCACCCCCGGCTGATCTCGCAATACGAGATGGACCAGCGGATGGATGCCGGTCTCGACACCTTCGCGCTCGACATCCCGCCGGACTTCCAGCGCGACCTGCTGGCGCGCAAGGCGCCGACCATCCAGCTCAACGTCGACGCGACGCGGATCTCGCAGGCCTTCAACGGCAGCGGCTATGTCGAACAGATCGTCAGCGCCGAGATCGCGGAATTCCTGGCGCGCAGCAGGCAGGCGCAGACGCCGCAGATCGATCTCGCGCTGCGCGCCCGCTTCAATCCGGAGCTGAAGAGGTCCTGGTTCGGCGCGATCGACCACCTCATCATGTCGATCACGATGCTCTCGATCATCCTGACCGGCGCGGCGCTGATCAGGGAGCGCGAGCACGGCACGATCGAGCACCTGCTGGTGATGCCGGTCACGCCGCTGGAGATCATGGTGAGCAAGGTCTGGTCGATGGGAGCCGTGGTGCTGGTCGCCTCCGCCCTATCGATCATCTTCGTGGTCAAGGGATGGCTGGCGGTGACGATCGACGGCTCGGTGGCGCTGTTCCTCGTCGGCGCGGCGCTGCACCTCTTTGCCACCACCAGCATGGGCATCTTCCTCGCCACCGTCGCCGGCTCGATGCCGCAATTCGGGCTGCTGCTGATCATGATCCTGCTGCCGTTGCAGACCTTGTCCGGCAGCATGACGCCGCGGGAGAGCATGCCGCAATTCGTCCAGGACATCATGCTGGCGGCGCCCAACACGCATTTCGTGATGCTCGCGCAAGCCATCCTGTTCCGCGGCGCGGGGCTCGAGGCCGTATGGCCGCAGCTGGTCGCGCTCACGCTGATCGGCGTCGTCTTCTTCCTGATCGCGCTGCGCCGGTTCCGCGCGTTTCTGGCCTAAAGCGCGATGAGATTAGGATGAATCCTCATCGCGCTTTAGAATATTGTTTGAGCATGATCTTTTCGGAAAACCGCTGCGCACTTTTCCGGATCATGCTCTAGGGCTTGCGTCCCTTCTGGCGCAGCGCCTCGATGAGGCGCAGCTTCAGCTCGTCGGCGGCCTTCTGGCTGACATCCTGGCCGATCTGCGCGCTGGCCACCGCCAGGGCATCCGCCTTCTCCAGATATTTCTGCCCGGCAGGCAGGGCATAGAACGCCTCGATCTGGCGCAATTCTTCCGTCGTGAAGGTCGCGGCATAAACGGAGGCGATCTGGTCGATCATCGCGGCGACGTAGGGGGCGTAAATCTCGGCGCCGGGCGCTGTCATCGCGTCATAGTCGCGCTCGATCTCCGGTCGGTCCTGCGCGACCACGGGCCGCAGCTTGAGCAGAAGCTGCGGAAGCGCCGTGCGGTACTGGTCGGCGATCCTCAGCGTGACCACGAGCTTGCGCGCCGCGGTCATCGCCTCCCGCGACGGCGGCTCGGCGGACGCGCCGCCGGCGAGAAGCAGGAGGACGCCGGCGATCGTCAACAAACGTCTGGACATGAAACTCTCCACGAGAAGGCGGGCGACGCGTTTCTTCAACGGCTGGCGGGCGCCATGGCGGCAGTTGCCGCCGGCGTGCTGTGCGGCGTGACCTCGTCAGGCTCCTCCTCCTCCGTCACCTTCACGAACAGCTCCGGCACCTGGCGCGCGCGGTCGAGCAGCCACGCGGCACCGATCTGAATCATGATGCCGGCGAAGGACACGGCGAGCTGCTCCCAGACGCCCCCGGTGTATTGCGTCAGGATCCAGTGCGCGGAGAATGACAGGAACACGCCGAGACAGAAGAGCGGCAGGGAATGCTGGCCGCAGAGGATGACCGGCCGCAGCCATTTCGAATGCAGCGCCCTCCAGTGGCGGGGAACGAAATGGATCACCCAGATCGCCAGCGCCAGGAAGTGCGTGAAGCGCAGCATGTCGAGGTCGGTCTTGTCGATCGGGTAGATCGCCTTGATCATCCATTTCGGGATCATCGCCTCGAGCGCGTGGATGTGCCAAGTCATCACGATCAGGAGGGCGAAGGCGATCCACGCCGCGGCAAGGCCCATCACCGTCTTCGACCACACCCAGGTCGCGATCTTCCCGATCTGGCCGATGCCGCACCAGGCCGCGAACACGAACATCAGCTGCCAGCAAAACGGGTTGAAGTACCAGGTCGTGCCGGGCGGATAGGAGGCGATGTTCCAGTCGAACCGGCGCGACAGCACGTAGAGCACCACGGAGGCGGCGAGCGTCAGGTTCGGCCGGCGCGACAGGCCCCACACGATGAAGGGCGCGGCGAGCACCAGCGTGATGTAGAGCGGCAGCACGTCGAGATTGACCGGCTTGTAGCGCAGCGAGAGCGCCTGACCGATCAGGATGTCCGGATGGTCGAGAAAGTTGTGAACGTTGAACTCGTCCGCATACATCGGGTTGTCGAACCGCCTGACCGTGCGGGCGATCTGCGCGGTGAACAGCAGGAACAGCATGATGTGGGCGACGTAGAGCTCGGCCGCACGCCGCCACAGCCGCTTCAGCGCAGCGATGAACCAGCCGCCGGCGATGATCGGCCCGTAGATCCAGCCGACCAGATAACCGGAGATGAAGACGAAGAACTCGGCGGCGTCGCTGAAGCCGTAATTGCGCAGCGTCAGCCAGGCGACGACGTCGTGCGGGATGTGGTCGAGGAAGATCATCCACAGGCCGATGCCGCGGAAGAGATCGAGCCGCAAATCGCGCTCGACCGGCGCCAACAGAGCTGACTGGTCCCGTGTGATCATGACCCCGCCTCTTCCGCGATGGGCGTCACGCCTGTGCGGCGCCGGCAAAATGGGATGCTAAAAAATGTAAAACAAAAGTCGCCTAGCCTTGCGGCTGGTGCCGACGGTAGCCGACCTTGGCGTTCGTGCAAGGGGGTTGGTCACAACGACCGCAGGGGCCTCTCCTCGAAACACGCCGAAAACAACCCCATGCACAGTAGCCAAGCCGTTGTATTAGTTACAAAATCCAATCAACCCGTCGGGCAGGAACATCGCCACGACGGGACGATCGCAAGCCTCGACCCGAAGCTCAGGTGAACTCGTCGCCCCGGGCGAGCGCCTCGTTCAGCATCGCCTCGGCCTTGTGCTGCAGCGGCCGTGCGCCGCTCTCGGAAGCGATCGCGATGGCGGCGCGCAGGGCAGCGAGATTGGCCGCCTGGTTCGCCGCGCCGGCGGCCGGCGTCACGACGGCTACGCCGAACAGGGCCTCGGCCTCGAGACCGGCGAAGCCCTGCTGGCGGGCGGTGTTGCGCGCCTCGCGCAGCATGTTCTGCGCCGCCTGGACGTCGCCGAGCTCGCTGGTGGCGAGCGCGAGGTAGATCGAGCTGCGCAGCACCGCCGAGGTATAACCGACCGCCTTCGCCTCCTCCCGCGCCTCGGCCAGCATGCCGCGCGCCCGGTCGAACAGCCCCTGCTCCAGATAGGCGATGCCGAGGTGACAGGCGAGCACCGGCACGAACAACCGGATGCCGTGCTTCTGCGCCAGGACGAAGCCATCTTCGAGAATGGCGGCGGCCGCCGCCGGATCGCCGCGACCAAGCAATAGCCAGCCGCCGCTATAGGCGGCTCCGACGCGGTCATAGGGACGGCCCGTCTCCTCCGCGATCGCAGCGGCCTGCTGCTGGAGCTGTTCGGCGACGTCGAACTCGCCCATGACGGTGTGGGTAAAGCTCTTCATCATGCAGCAGAGGAGGAGCAGGTATTTTGGAGTCGTCCCGATCGGAGCGCTGGCTTCCACACTCGCCAATTGGTCGTGAGCCAGTGCCAGTGTCAGCACTGCGTCACGGTAGCGACCGGCGAGGAAATAGGCCTGCCCAAGCCCATATCGTGCGAGATTGAGCCACCCCAGATTGCCCCACCCCTCCGCGAGGCGAACGACCTCTTCATTGACCGCGACCGCTTCGACCGGCGCACCATAGAAGTTCTGCGCGCCGGCTCTGACCGTCATCGCGGCGACCTTGCGTCCGATGTCATCGATCGCGTCGGAGCGCCGTTCGGCCTCTTTTCCCAGATCCAGCCACTCGGCAACGTGACCGGATGCGATGAACGCCGAACGCGCTTCCATCCGAAGATCGATGGCGGCGGCCTCCCGCAGACCCGTCACAGGCGTCCTATCGAGGGCGTCCATCGCGATCTCGAAATAGTTGGCCGCATCCGCAAATGCCGACCGGCTCAAACATTTTTGTCCCGCGCTTCTGCCGTGACCAAAAGCCTTCTGCCAATTCTTGGCTCGCACCGCGTGATAGCACAACGTATCCGGCTCATCGGCAAACGTGTCGTCGCGCTCAAGCGTCGCTAGAATGCGAGCGTGAATGTCCTCGCGCACCTTTTCGACCATCGAGTCGTACGTGACCTGGCGAACCATCTCGTGCCGAAACTCGAGTGCGTCGTGCAACTCGCTGTCGATCCTGACCAGCAGTTCGGTACGATCGAGCGCCGCAAGACAGTCCTGCAGGACATCTTCGGGCAACTCGACGATCTGCCGCAGCATGGCGACGCTCGATCGCGGTCCGAGTGCCGCGGCAATCTGCAAGATGGATCGTTCCGGCCTCGACACGCGATCGAGACGCGATGCGATCACGCCCTGGATGCTGCTGGGAATGCCGAGTTCATCGATGGGACGTACGAGCGCGAGATCGCCCCACTGACCGCGAAGCGTTCCGCTATCCCTCAGTCCGCGGCAGACCTCCTCGATGAACAAGGGGATATTGGCCGTGTGCGAAATGATCCGGTTCTTCAGATCGGCGTTCGCCGCGGAGGGGCCGAGCATGTCTGACAGCATGGCGAGCCCCGAATCGTCGTCGAGGGGACGCATTGCGACGATCTCGGCGTGGCAGCGTGCGATCCACACCGGCATGCCGTTCGGCCTGGAGGTGAGGAGCACGAGAAGATCGGGCGCCTGCAACGAAGCAATTGCCGCCACGACCGCATCGCTGGCCCGGTCGATCCAGTGCAGATCCTCGAGCAGCAGCACCATGCGGTGACGACGGGCGGCGCTCGCGACGATCGTGCAGCTCGCATCGGCAATCGCCCGTCCTCGTGCGTGAGGCTCCAGCTCGTTCCACTGCGGCTCCGAGATCGGCAGATCCAGCACGGCATCGAGGGCACATTGCTGGATCAGCGGCAGATCGCTTCTTGGGTCTCCCGGGCCGTCCGGATCCTTTGCGGTTGCCTCCAGCAGCGAGAGCAAGAGGCGCTTGAGCGTGCTGAACGGCGCGCCCTGGAGGTTCGGGCTACACTCGGCATCGACCAGGCGCCAGCCATTGGCCTTGAGCTCCTGGGCGAACTCATGCGCCAGCCGCGACTTGCCGATGCCCGCATCACCCAGCAGCAGGACCGTCTGCCGACCCGCAACCACGCTGTCTGCGGCGCGGCCGAGCAGCGCGCGCTCCGTCACACGATCGACGAACCGTGAAACGCTGCGCGCGCGCCGGACTCGCCAACTCGAAAGATCGCTGGCGCCGACGATTCGATAGACCGGCAGGGGCTGGTTGAAGCCACGCAAGGTCCTGCCACCCAGGAATTCAAACCGGACATGCCCATCCGCGAGCTTCTGGCAGGCTTCCGACACGTAGATTTGATTCGCCTCGGCCACTGACTCCAGCCGGGCTGCCAGATGCTGGGCGGCGCCGCCGATCTCGTAGACCTTAGAAAACTCGCTGGCGACCATGTAGGCGACCACGTGTCCCGAATGGAGGCCAACCCGCACCTGCAGCCCGGCATCGCCAAGGCTTGCGACGCGCCGGACGAGTTCGAGCGCCGCATGGCAGGCCAGCGGCGCATGGTTGTCATCCGCGATCGGAGCACCGAACACCGCCGCGACCCCGTCGCCCAGTTCCTTGCTGACGATTCCCCCGAACCGACGCACCGCGCCTCTCATCGCGGCCAAGGCCGGTTCCAGCCGCGAGACCGCCTCCTCCGGCTCCAGCTCGGCAATGAGCCCGGTGGAATCGATGACATCAGCGCGGAGGATCGTGACGAATCGACGTTCGCTATCGGGATCGGAGCGTCGCACGGCTAGCCCGCATTTAGGGCACCAGCCATCGCTCGGGTCGATCGTCGACTGACACGCGACACAATGCATTCCTGTGCCTTCAAAAGTCACGACGGCGTTCTCTGCCGACCGGTACTCGCGGGGAGCTCAGCGTAAGAATACCTATCGCGACATGCATGGCAATCGAACTTGCAGCGAAACATACCTGTGTTGGCAAAGGTGGCTCTCTGGACGAAATACATTTTCGGGTGGTAGCGTCGTCGCCGCGCGAAAATGGGGCCGGCATCCTGGGGCACCGAGGCTTTTATTGTGGTCCTCGAGCTTTGCCGGGCTGCACGTTGTCCCGATTGATTGGATCATATCGAAGGATAGGGCGATGGGCGGCAGGACGTATGGCGGCAAGGCCTTCAGGGATTTGATGAATAGCAACTATTTTCCCCTGGCGAACATGAAAAAGAGCGTCGCGAAGCTCAAGGCATCGGACGACATCGACCTGCCCACCTTGGAATACGGCCAGTACCACCTGATTTTGAATCCGCCGTCGAAGTGGCCGCAGGGAAGCGCCAAGTACTGGCACAAGGAGAAGGGCCGCGCTCGTCTCGATCTCAGCACGCAGCCGAACACGGTCCCGCTATCCAGGGACGAGCCGGGCGTGATTCCGCTGACGCGATGCGACCTGCTCGATGCCTGCGTCCGGAAATGCTTCAATTCGGAGCCGCCGATCCCGATGAAGACCAACATCATCACCCACGCGGCCAGCGATGCCTATGCCCACCGGCACGAGATCCGGCTGGAGTGGGAGTACAAGAAGGGCTCGGACAAGCCGACGCTGCTTCATCTGACGATGGTCTGCCCGCACAGATCCTGACCTTGGCGGGGAGACGATCCGGAGTTGTGAGGACTTCGGGTCGCCAAACAAAAATGGCCCGCGCGAGGCGGGCCGTTTTTCATGGGAGCCGGTAGCTGGCCCCAGGGTCCTGCGAGCTCATCCTTGGCAAGCGAGGTCATGATGATGCCGGGGCTGATCGCGTTTAAGGCAGGCACCTCGCCTGCCCCAACGCACCTTCCGCCCTCCCGCCATCACAGGCGCAGCATGACCTTGACGGCGCGCCGCTCGTCCATGGCGCGGTAGCCTTCAGCGACGTCGGCAAGCGGCAGCTCGAGGTCGAACACCTTGCCGGGATTGATCTTGCGCTGGAGCACCAAATGCATCAGGTGCGGCAGGAATCTGCGCACCGGAGCCGGTCCCCCCATCAGGCCGCGCTGCGAGAAGAACAGCTGCTGCCCGTCGAACGTGACGCCATGCGGGACGCCGACATAGCCGATCATCGAACCCGGCCGCGCGCATGCCAGCGCCTGGTCCATCGATTCCCTGGTGCCGACGCATTCCAGGACCGAATCGGCGCCGACATTCTGGGTCAGCTGCTTGATCCTGGCGATGCCCTCCTCGCCGCGCTCCGACACGATGTGCGTCGCGCCGTATTCGAGCGCGAGCTCCTGCCGCTTTTTGTGGCGGCTCATCGCGATGATGCGGGCTGCGCCCATCTGCCTGGCGGCGAGCACGCCCATCAGGCCTACGGCACCGTCGCCCACGACGACGACCGTCGATCCCGGCTGCACGCGCGCCGCGTCGGCCGCATACCAGCCGGTACCGAGCACGTCCGACGTCGCCAGCAGGCTGGGGATCAGATCGGCGGGCGGCAGCTCGGCCGTCGCAACCAGGGTGCCGTCGGCCAGGGGGACTCGCGCAAGCGGCGCCTGCGCGCCGGTCATGAATTCGCGCTGCTCGCAGGACGACTGGAAGCCGAACCGGCAATGGGGACACGTGTTGTCGGACAGGCAGAATGAGCCGACAACGAACTGCCCCGGCCGCACGTTCTTCACGGCGCCGCCGACTTGCTCGACGATGCCGCAATATTCGTGGCCCATCGCCTGGGGCCCGGTCGTTTCGTTCAAGCCGCGGTAGGGCCAGAGATCGGAGCCACAGATGCAGGTGGCGGCGAGGCGGATGATGGCGTCCGTGGGCTTGAGGATTTTCGGCTCCGGCACCTGTTCGCAACGGATGTCGCGGGGGCCGTGAAGAACAGTTCCCAACATAGCTTGCCTCTCGATCTCTTCAGGTCTTGGTCCCGGCCGCGTATTGCGCGTCGGTCACCTTCTCCAGCCAGTCGACCGGACTGCCGTTCAGCTTTTCGGCGATGGCGATATGCGTCATCGCGGTCGCGGGCGTGGCGCCGTGCCAGTGCTTTTCCGCCGGCGCGAACCAGACGATGTCTCCGGGCCTGATCTCTTCGATCGGGCCGCCCTCGCGCTGCACCCAGCCGAGCCCCGACGTCACGATCAGGGTCTGGCCGAGCGGGTGGGTGTGCCAGGCCGTGCGGGCGCCCGGTTCGAACGTGACGGTCGCGCCGCCGATGCGCGCGGGATCTTCACCGGCGAACGGCGCATCGATCCGCACGGTCCCGGTGAAATATTCGGCAGGGCCGCTCGCCGAAGCCTGCGCCCCGCTGCGTGTGATGCGCATGATGGACCTCCATTGTTGCGCAGCACTCTACGCCAGGGAGGATCACGCGATTAGACACTGAAATCGGCATAAACTTATAAGATTTACTCACGAATGGCGGGAATCGCCTCTCGTCCTTCGACGCGCGGTGCGCGGTGCGCGGTCTTGACGTGCGTCAATCTGCCGGAGAGCCAGGCCGCTACCATCCGGTTCTTTCCAGCCGGCGTCGGAGCGCGACATGGTCAAATGCGGCGTGAAATGGTTGATGATTTCCGGCCTGACCGCCGGGTTCGCCGTCGTCGCCCAGGCTGAAGACCTCGACGTCGGCAAAGGGGAGTTTCAATCTTCGTGCGCGAGTTGTCACGGTGCCGATGCAAGGGGCAAAGGACCGGTCAGCGACCAGCTCAAGATAGCGCCTGCTGACTTGACCATGCTGGCCAGGAACAACAACGGCGTCTTTCCCGCGGACGCTGTCTACAAAGCCATCGACGGATCGAAACTACCTCCCGCTCACGGCATTCGTGAAATGCCGATTTGGGGCGACCGATTCAATCCCATCGTCAACTTGCCCCATTATGTCGATCCCTCCTATTGGAAGATGGCCGGGCCGGAGCAGAACCCGGACGTCGTCGTGCAAAAACGCATCCTGGCTGTCGTCGATTACCTCAGTCGCATTCAGCAAAAGTGACGATCTGCGCCAGGCCTTCTCTCTGCTGCGCCCGGTCAAAGCAAAATGGCCCGCGTGAAGCGGGCCATTTTCCCATCGGGACCGTTACAGTCCAATCAGGTCAGCCGTCAGCGCAGGCCGCCGGTGACGTGAAGCGTCTCGCCCGTAACGTAGGACGCATCGTCCGACGCGAAGAAGGCCACCGCGGCCGCGATCTCCTCGACCTTGCCGATGCGGCCGAGCGGGGTGGTGGATTCGATCCAGCTACGCATGTCGCCTTCGTGCAGGCCGGCCGAGACGACGCCTTCGGTGGCGATCATGCCCGGATTGACGGCGTTGACGCGGATCTTGCGCGGCGCCAGCTCCTTCGCCAGCACGGCGGTGATCGCATCGACCGACGCTTTGGTCGCGGTGTAGACGGCGGTGTTCGCCGGCGCGATGGTCGAGACGCCGGAGGAGATGTTGATGATGCTCCCGCCATTGGCGTTGAAGTGCTTCGACGCTTCGCCCGAAACCAGCAGCAGGCCGAGCACGTTGAGGTCGAAATGCCGGTGGAAATGCTCCGGCGTGATGTCCTCGAGCGGAGCGAATTCGTAGACGCCCGCGTTGTTGACCAGGATGTCGATCGCACCGAGCGCCTTGACGGTCTCCGCGACCACGCTTTTCACGTCGTTGGCGTCGGCGAGGTTGCCCTGGACCGCGACGGCCTTGCCACCCTTGGCGAGAATCGCCGCGACCACGCGGTCGGCGGCCTCTTTGCTGGCGCTGTAGTTGACGGCGACCGCCGCGCCCTCGGCCGCGAGCCGCGTGGCGATTTCGGCACCGATGCCTTTGGATGCGCCGGTCACGAGCGCAACTTTGCCTTCGAGTCTCCTGGTCATCGCATATCTCCGTTGTTCGGCGGGATGCCGATATTCAATAGTTCAATACTAGTGAACTATTGAAGGAGTTCAAGGCAGGTGCTATATTTTAGGCATGGTGCAGTTCGTTCACCCATCGCGGGACGAGATCACACTGGCCGGGGTGCTCGCAGCCCTCGCGGATCCGATGCGGCGGCGCATCGTCAAGAGCCTCGTCGCGGAAAACGCCTGTATGTCGTGCACCGAGGCGGCGCCCTGCCCCGACATGGCGAAATCGACCCTGTCGAACCATTTCCGCATCCTGCGCGAGGCCGGCCTGATCCGGACGTCGAAGCAGGGTGTTCAGCACCGCAACGTCGTGCGCGAGGACGACATCAACGCGCGGTTTCCGAAATTGTTGAAGATGATTTTGAGTTTTCCGGAGTGAGGGGATTTGCTCGTAGCAGCGAATGTACGGGAAGGTATCGCTGACGTTTTCACCGAGCAGCGCCCCAAACAAAAATGGCCCGCGTGATGCGAGCCATTTTCGTATCGGATCCGGTGAAATCCAAATTTGGTTGCGGGGATAGGATTTGAACCTATGACCTTCAGGTTATGAGCCTGACGAGCTACCGGGCTGCTCCACCCCGCGTTAAACCATTGCGTGCCTTCGCGAAAATGCCGGGGACGGTGGATGAAGGGCCGACGCTGTTCGCGTGGCTTGCTCGGTCCGTCCCAAAGGCTTCCTTGGAAGGCAACCCCGGGCAAAGCCCATTGGGTGCGGGGCGTATGTACCAACCCGCACCGCCTTTGGAAAGGGCTGCGGGGACGTTTTTTTCGACTTTATGACAGGGCGGTGGGCCGAATTCCGGCCGGTTTGGCCCGCTCTTGCCAGAAGTTCCACAAAGGGCCAGCTTGCGGCAACAAAAGCGAAGGGAAACGCCATGTCAGGGAGCAACGCCTTGTCAAACGCCTTGGATCGATCCCCGACGAGCGTTCCGCTGGGAGCTCTGGCGGATTCCTTCCAGGCCATGGTCTTGCGGTCGCGGACCGAGCCGGCGGCTGACCTTGCCGAGCGGCTCGACCGGCTGGCGCGGCTGCGCGCCGTGGTCGCCGACAACGAGGAGCGCTTCCGGCAGGCGATCTCGGCCGATTTCGGCCATCGCTCCGCGGTCGAAACCACCATTGCCGAGACGATGATGGTGTTCTCCGAGATCCGGCATGCGACCAAGCAGCTGAAGAGCTGGATGGCACCGCAACGAATCGCCACCACGCTGCAATTCCTGCCCGCGCGCAACCGGCTGATGCCGCAGCCGCTCGGCGTGGTCGGCATCATCGCGCCCTGGAATTATCCGCTCCAGCTGACGCTGGCGCCCGCGATCGGCGCGATCGCCGCCGGCAATCGCGTCATCATCAAGCCGAGCGAGCTCGCGCCGCACTTCGCCGGCCTGCTGAGGGAGACCGTCGCCGCGAGGTTCGACGCAACCGAGCTGCTCGTCACCGGCATCGAGGACGAGATTGCAAAAGCCTTTGCCTCGCTGCCGTTCGATCATCTCGTCTTCACCGGCTCGACGCGGGTCGGGCGGCTGGTCGCGGAAGCCGCAGGGCGCAATCTGACGCCTGTCACGCTCGAGCTCGGCGGCAAGTCGCCTGCGATCATCGATGGCTCCGCCGATCTCGAGGAGGCGGCCGAGCGCATCGCCTATGGCAAGCTGCTCAATGCCGGGCAGACCTGCATCGCGCCGGATTATGTGCTGGTGCCGGAGGGCTCGCTGCAGGCCTTCGCCGAAAAAGTACGCGCGCAGATGCGGCGCATGTTCGGCACCGATCCCGCCAACAAGGACTACACTTCGATCATTTCCGACCGGCATTACGCGCGGCTGGAAGGCCTCGTCGCCGATGCGGCACAGCGCGGCGCCAAGATCCTGCAGCCGGCGAAGGCGGACGATCCCAACTGGAAATCCCATCGCAAATTTCCGCCGACGCTGATCGTCGGTGCGACCGCAGACATGGCGGTGATGCAGGAGGAGATTTTTGGACCCGTGCTGCCGGTGCTCGGCACGCGCTCGCCGGCCGACGCGATCGCCTTCGTCAACGCCCGCGACCGGCCGCTGGCGCTGTACTGGTTCGGCACGGACCGCGCCGCGCGCGACGAGGTGCTGGCGCGCACCATCTCCGGCGGGGTCACGATCAACGACTGCCTGTTCCACTTCGCGCAGGCCAACCAGCCGATGGGTGGCGTCGGCGCCTCCGGCACCGGCGCCTATCACGGCGAATGGGGTTTCAAGACGTTCAGCAAGCTGAAGCCGGTGTTCTATCGCTCGAAGTTCAACCGCCTCGCCGATCTCTACCCGCCCTATGGCGGCAAGATCGCGCGGCTGGAGAAGCTGATGCGGTTCATGTCGCAGCTATCAGTCATTCCGGGGCGCGCGTAGCGCGAGCTATGATGCGCAATTACGCATCTGAGAATCCATTTGTCCGCATCAATGGTGGTGAGATGGATTCTCAGATGCGCAATTGCGCATCATAGCTCGCGATTTCGTCGCGCCCCGGAATGACGACCAAACAAAAAGACTCTCAGGGGGAAACATCAGTGACTGACACATTCGATTTCGTCGTCGTGGGCGCGGGCTCGGGCGGCTGCACTGTCGCCGGGCGGCTGTCGGAGGATGCGGCGACATCCGTGGCGCTGCTCGATGCCGGCGGACGGAACGACAATTGGCGGATCACCACGCCATTCGGGCTCGCTCTGCCCTACAGCGCGGCCAACTGGGCCTTCGAGACCGTGCCGCAGAAGGGATTGAACGGCCGCATCGGCTATCAACCGCGCGGCAAGGGCCTCGGCGGTTCCTCGGCGATCAACGCCATGGTCTACATCCGCGGCAACAAATGGGACTACGACCACTGGGCCTCGCTCGGCAATGCCGGCTGGTCGTACGCCGACGTCCTGCCCTATTTCAAGGCTTCCGAGAACAACAGCGATTTCGACGGCGCGTATCACGGCAAGGGCGGCCCGCTGCATGTCAACAAATTGCGCTCGGACAATCCGATCCATGACGTCTTCCATCAGGCCGCGCGCGAGGCACAGTTCCGCATCCGCGAGGATTTCAACGGCGAGGACCACGAAGGGCTCGGCAGCTACCAGGTGACCCAGCACAATGGCGAGCGCTGGAGCGCGGCACGCGCCTATCTGCAGCCCCACATGGACAAGCGCGCGAATCTGCGCGTCGAGACGGGGGCGCATGCCACGAAAATCCTGTTCGAAGGCGGCCGCGCGGTCGGCATCGAATATCTGCAGGGCAAGCAGACCAAGCAGCTGCGCGCCCGGCGCGAGGTGATCCTCGCCTCCGGCGCGTTCCAGTCACCGCAACTGCTGATGCTGTCGGGCGTCGGCGATGGCGAAGCGCTTGCGGCGCACGGCATCGGCGTCGTGCATCATTTGCCGGGCGTCGGGCGCAATCTGCAGGACCATCCGGATTTCGTGTTCGTCTACGCCTCCGACTATCCGCACTTCGTTCACGCGTCGCTCGGCCGATTGCCGTCCCTGCTTCGCGCCATCCAGCAGTACCGCAGCAAGCGGCGCGGCCTGATGACCACCAATTTCGCCGAGTGCGGCGGCTTCCTGAAGACCAGCCCCGATCTCGATGTGCCCGACATTCAGCTGCACTTCATCATCGCCATGCTCGATGACCATGGCCGCAAGAAGCACAAGGAAGCAGGCTTCTCATGCCATGTCTGCCTGCTCAGGCCGAAGAGCCGCGGCAGCGTCTGGCTGAAAAGCGCCGATCCGCTCGCTTCACCCATGATCGATCCGAATTTTCTGGGCGAGGAAGCCGACCTGGAAACGATGGTCGCGGGCTTCAAGACCACGCGGCGGCTAATGGAGACGCCTGCGATGCGCGCGTTGCAGAAGAAGGACATGTTCACGTCCGATGTCAGCACCGACGACGACATCCGCGCCATCCTGCGAAGCCGCGTCGACACCGTCTATCACCCTGTCGGCACCTGCAAGATGGGCCTGGACGCGATGGCCGTGGTCGACCCGACGCTGAAGGTCCACGGCGTCGAAGGCCTGCGCATCGTCGACGCCTCGATCATGCCGACGCTGATCGGCGGCAACACCAACGCGCCGACCATCATGATCGGGGAGAAGGCGGCGGATATGATCAGGGGGGAGATGCGGTAGTGTGAAGCTGTCGCATCATCCTCCGTTGTCATCCCCGCGAACGCGGGGATCCATAACCACAGGGAGTAGTTGCGGCGCGAGATGATCACTCCGAGTCTTCGCCAAATTGCTTCCTGTGGGTATGGGTCCCGGGCTCGCGCTACGCGCGCCCCGGGACGACAGCTGGGCTCAATTCAGCAAAAACCCGCCATCGACGGTGATGACGCTCCCCGTCATGTACCTCGACGCCTTCGAGGCCAGCAGCAGGATGGCGCCGTCGAGATCGGACTCGGCGCCGACGCGGCGTTGCGGGATGCGTTTTGCCAACCGCTCGCCTGGCGGCGTCGACCAGAACGCGTGGTTCATTTCCGTGTCGATATAGCCGGGGGCGAGCGCGTTGATGCGGATGTTCTGCCCGGCGAGCTCCAGTGCCATCGCCTTGGTCGCCTGGATGATGCCGGCCTTGGAGATCGCGTAAGGCGACACCGCCTTCAGCACGCCGGTGCCGAGCACGGAGGCGATGTTGACGATGTTGCCCTCCTGCTTGCGCGCGATCATGCGGCGCGCAATCTCGGTCGCGAGGAAATAGGCGCCCTTCAGATTGGCGCCGATCACCGCGTCCCAGTCGGATTCGGTCTGCTCGGTCGCGAGCTTCTCGATGGCAATGCCGGCATTGTTGATCAGCACGGTGATCGGACCGAGCGCGGCTTCTGCCGTATCGACTGCCTTGGCGATCGAAGCGATGTCGGTGACGTCGAGCGCAACCGCGGCAGCGCGGCCGCCCTTGCCGCGGATTTCCTGTTCCAGACTCTTCAACTTGTCCGTTTGCCGCGCCGCAAGCACGACGGCCGCGCCGTTGGCCGCCAGAACCCGGGCAAATTGCCGCCCCAATCCCTGGCTTGCGCCCGTGACGAGGATGGTTTCTTTACTGACGTCGAATAGGTCTGACATGACGATTTCCCTGACACTTCCTTGGGCGCAATCCCTCGAACTTTGCAGCCATCAATACAGACGATTTTAGCGATCTGAAACCGGAATGATCGTTGGGACGTTCATTCGTTCCATCGCAGGCTCTCGCTCATGAACAGTTTCGATCTCGCGGTCTATGCGGCGCTCGTCATCACGGTCGGCTTCGGCTTCCGGACCGGCCTGCTCCGCAGCGCCATGACTATCCTCGCCTATCTGCTTGCCGCCCCCATCGCGGTTTCGCTGATGCCGATGATCGCGCCGCAGATCGCCGGCGATCCGAATTCACCGCAGCTCCAGACCTGGATCTGGTTCTTCGGCATCTTTCTGGTGGTCGGCATGTTGCTGGGTTATATCGGCCGCTTCGTGCTGGATGATACGGTCCGCGAGGCCGGCATCGGCGACCGGCTCGGAGGCGCCGCGCTCGGCGCCATCAGGGTCGGCCTCGTCGCCACCACGCTGGTCCTGGTGTTCGACCAGATCGTGCCGGCCAACCGCCAGCCGCCATTTCTCGCCGGCTCGCGGCTGCGGCCGCTGTTCTCGGCCATGGGACAGATGGGCTTCAAGACACTGCCGCCGGAAGCCGCCGCCGCCATCGACCGCCTCAAGCAGGAGCGGCGCATCTGATCAGGCGCATTTGCATCGCCGCGCCGGCGAGCATGCATTTTGGTGCGGGCCCCTCCCTTATCAGCGGCACCACGATTGGCTAGAGTGCGGCCCTCTAAAACCTGCCTGACATTACGGGAGTGAAACAGTGGATCTTGGGATCAAAGGTCGCCGCGCCATCGTCTGCGCATCTAGCAAGGGCCTCGGCCGCGCCTGCGCCTTCTCGCTGGCCGAAGCCGGCGTTGACGTCACGCTGACCGCACGCGGCGCCGAAGCTTTGAAGAAGACGGCCGACGAGATCCGGAAGCTCTATCCGGGCGTGAAGGTCACCGAGATCGTCGGCGACATCACGACGCCCGCGGGGCGCGAGGCCGTTCTGAAGGCCTGCCCCGAGCCGGACATCCTGATCAACAATGCCGGTGGCCCGCCGCCCGGCGATTTCCGCAACTGGACCCGTGACGACTGGATCAAGGCGATCGACGCCAACATGCTCACGCCGATCGAGCTGATCAAATCGACTGTGGACGGCATGATGGCGCGCAAGTTCGGCCGCATCGTCAACATCACTTCGGCCGCGGTGAAGGCGCCGATCGACATCCTCGGCCTCTCCAACGGCGCGCGCGCCGGCCTCACCGGCTTCATCGCCGGCCTGTCGCGCAAGACCGTGATCAACAACGTCACGATCAACGGCCTGCTGCCGGGCCCGTTCGAGACCGATCGTCTGACGAGCACCGCGAAGGGCGAAGCCGACAAGCGTGGCACGACCCCCGAGCAGGTCCTGGCCGAGCGCGCCAAGCTCAACCCGGCCGGCCGCTTCGGCCAGCCCGACGAGTTCGGCTATGCCTGTGCGTTCCTGTGCGGCGCCAAGGCCGGCTTCATCACTGGGCAGAACATCCTGCTCGATGGTGGCGCCTTCCCGGGAACGCTGTGAGAGCAGTCTGGTACGAGCAGACAGGACCGGCGGCCGACGTCCTCACCTTTGGTGAGATGCCGACGCCGGTCGCGGGCCCGGGCGAAGTGCGCATTCGCCTGGAAGCCTCCGGCGTCAATCCGGCCGATGTCGGACGACGTGGCGGCAGCTACCGGACTATGGAATACCCTCGCGTCATTCCGAACAGCGACGGCGCGGGTTTCGTCGACCATGTCGGCGACGGCGTGACGCGCTTCAGGGTCGGCGATCGCGTCTGGCTGTTCAACGGCCAGCGCAACGGCCGCGCCTTCGGCACGGCAGCCGAATATATCGCGCTCGCCGAGCAATTGGTGACGCCGCTGCCGGATCGTCTCTCCTTTGCGGAAGGCGCGACGCTCGGCATCCCCGCGATGACAGCGTGGTGCTCGCTGTTTGCGGACGGCCCGATCGTCGGCAAGACCGTGCTGGTCACCGGAGGTGCCGGCGCAGTCGGGCACTATGCCGTGCAGCTCGCCAAATGGGGCGGCGCGCAGGTGATCGCGACGGTCAGCTCCGCGATGAAGGGCGAGCAGGCGAGGCGCGCCGGCGCCGATCTCGTGATCAACTACAGGGACGATGATGTCGTCGCCAAGGCGATGGCCTTCACCGGCGGACGCGGCGTCGACCACGTCGTCGACGTCGATTTCGGCGGCAACATCGCAACCACATTGAAGCTGATGGCGGTGAATTCCACCATCGCGGTCTACGCCACCAACGGCAACCGCACGCCAACAATCCCGATGCGCGAACTGATGGAAAAGTGCATCGCGCTGCGCGCGCTGGTGCTGTTCGCGTTGCCGCCGGCGTTGCTTGCCGCAGCGCAGGCCGACATCTCGAAATGGCTGGCGGCGGGGCCGCGGCTTCACAATGTCGCGGCGCAGTTCGCGCTGTCGGACACGGCACAGGCGCACCTGGCCGTCGAGAAGGGCGACAAGCTCGGCACCGTGATCGTCGACTGCGCGCGGTGAGCCCTACACAACCGGCGTGGTCCGCTCGTCGGTCCAGTCGATGCCGAGCTCATCCATGCCGTCGGCCAGGAGATCGCCGAGCATCGGCTCGCCCAGCAGATATTGCACCGCCTCTTGCCTGGGCTTCTTGTATTCGGCGCGCGCCTCGATGGCGCGGGCGCGCAAATCGTCCCACTCCTCCACCGTACCGTCGCCGCGACCGAGCCACATCAGCGTGACGAGGTCGAGTTGCTCGTCTTCGTTCATCGCCAGGATGAAGCCCGAAAGCTCGCCGGCGACCGGATCGGACGCGGTGTCCTCCAGCACGTCCGTCTCGCCATCGTCCGCGGGATTGGAGCCCGAATCCGGATCGGAGGCGGCTTCCTTGACGTCGAATTCGCGCGCCTTCTCGATGATGAAGGTCACCTTCTCGGTGGAAATCGAAAGCTCTGGCATCTGCTCCCCCTTTGGATCTCGATGGGTTCCCTCGATAACGCAGGATCACGACAGATGATCCATTGCGCTGCGCAACGGAAAGTGCGCATCTTTCGGCGTCAAAATGAGAACATGGGGACACACCGCATGCAGTGGAAGGTCGGCAAGGTCAAAATCACCAAGATTGTGGAGCTGGAGACGGTCGGCTCGACCCGCTTCATCCTGCCGCTGGCGAGCAACGAGGAAATCCAGAAGCTGCCCTGGCTGATTCCGCACTTTGCGACGGAAGAAGGCCGGCTGAAGATGTCGATCCATTCGCTGGTGGTGGAGACGCCGAACCAGCGCATCGTGGTGGACACCGGCCTTGGCAACGACAAGCAGGGCCGCAACGTCCCGACCTGGAATAACCGGACCACGCCGTTCCTGGAGACCATGATGGCGGCGGGCTTTGCCCCCGACAGCATCGACACCGTGCTGTGCACCCATCTTCACGTCGACCATGTCGGCTGGAATACGAAGCTCGTCGACGGCAAATGGGTGCCGACCTTTCCGAAGGCGCGCTATGTCTTCGGCAGGACCGAATACGAGCATTGGCGCGACCATTCGACCGAGCCGGACAAGCAGGCAGTGTTTGGCGATTCCGTGAAGCCGATCGTCGATGCCGGCCGGGCCGATTTGATTCCGAGCGATCACCGTCTGTCCGACGACATCAGCATGATCCCGACCCCCGGCCATAGCCCCGGCCATATGAGCATCCTGATCCAGTCGGACGGCGAGCAGGGATTGCTGACCGGCGACGTCGCCCATCATCCCTGCCAGATGAAGCATCTCGGCTGGTCCTCGACGGCGGATTCCGACCAGACACAGTCGGCGGCGACGCGCCGCGAGCTATTCGGCCGGTTTGCCGATACGCCGACGCTGGTGATCGGCGGGCATTTCTCGGCGGGGCATATCAAGCGGGATGGGGACGCGTTCAAGTTTGTGGCGCTGCAATCGTAGGGTGGGCAAAGCGAAGCGTGCCCACCAATCTCAGTCGACCAAAAGCATTGGTGGGCACGTCGCTTCGCGCCTTTGCCCACCCTACAAAGTAAGGGCTGCAATGCGCCCCGTTTTGAGCGGTTGAATTTCCCGCCGCCCTGTTCCATGAAGCTATTTAACCGATCGGTCCATCTCCAGGGAGAAACGAGAATGAAGCTTGTTCGTTACGGCGAAAAGGGTGCGGAAAAGCCCGGCCTGATCGACAAATCCGGCCAGTTGCGCGACCTGTCGGCGCATGTGAAGGACCTCACCGGCGAGGCCTATTCGCCGGAGTCGCTGAAGAAGCTGGCAGCCCTTGATCCCGCCTCGCTGCCCGCCGTCTCCGGCAAGCCGCGGTTCGGTGCGCCCGTGACCGGCATCTCGAAATTCGTCGCCATCGGCCTCAACTACAGCGACCACGCCAAGGAAACCGGCGCTGCGATCCCGACCGAGCCGATCATTTTCCTGAAGGCCAACACGTCGCTGTCCGGCCCGAACGACGTCGTCGAGAAGCCGCGCGGCTCGACCAAGCTCGACTGGGAGGTCGAGATCGCCGCCATCATCGGCACCCGCGCCAAATACGTCTCGGAAGCCGATGCGCTGAACTACGTCGCCGGCTATTGCGTCTGCAACGACGTCTCCGAGCGCAACTTCCAGACCGAGCGCCTGGGTCAGTGGACCAAGGGCAAGTCGCACGACACGTTCGGCCCGGTCGGGCCGTGGCTCGCCACCAAGGACGAGATCAAGGACGTGCAGAACCTGTCGATGTGGCTCGACGTCAACGGCCAGCGCCGCCAGACCGGCTCGACCCAGACCATGATCTTCTCCATGGCCAAGTGTATCTCCTATGTCTCGCAGTTCATGACGCTCGAGCCCGGCGACATCGTCACCACCGGCACCCCGCCCGGCGTCGGCCTCGGCATGAAGCCGCCGACCTTCCTCAATGTCGGCGACGTCATCACGCTCGGCATCGAGGGTCTCGGCGAGCAGCGCCAGGAGATCGTGGCGGCGTAAGGCCCCCGCTCTCTCCCCGTCATTGCGAGCGTAGCGAAGCAATCCAGAATCCCACCGCGGAGACACTCTGGATTGCTTCGTCGCTTCGCTCCTCGCAATGACGACCCCCAATTTTCATTTTCGGATGTCCGCCATGAAACTCTCCTTCTCCGCCGCCTCGCCCTTCGCCCGCAAGGTGCGCATCGCCGCGATCGAACTCGGGCTGATCGACAAGATCGAATTCACGCCGGCAGCCGTGGTGCCGGGCACGGCCAACGAGGACTATTCGAAGATCACGCCGCTGAAGAAGCTGCCGGTGCTGATCACCAACGACGGCGACGTCATCCTGGATTCCTATGTCATCGTCGAATATCTCAACGAGATGGCCGGTGGCAGCCTGATCCCGGACTACGGTCCGCGGCGCTGGAAGGCCAAGACCAATCACTCCCTGATCAACGGCATGCTCGATTCCATGCTGCTGTGCCGCTACGAGAAGATGGTACGGCCGCAGGGCCTGCAATGGCAGGCGTGGTCGGACGACCATTGGAACCGGGCCTGGACAGGCATGGCGCGGTTCGAGAACATGCCTGACGTGCTGAACGGTCCGTTCGACATCTCGCAGATCGGTCTCGTCTGCGTGCTCGGCTATGCCGACTTCCGCTTCGCAGATTGCGGCTGGCGCAAGGCCTATCCGAAGCTCGACGCGTTCCACCAGAAGATGCTGGAGCGGCCCTCCGTGAAAATCTCGGTGCCGCCGGCCGCATAGAAGCTGGAGTTCTCATGAGCCTTACATTCGCGGTCGGTGACCTCACCATCCATCGCATTATCGAGCAGGAGGCGACCTTCCTGCCGGCGCTCGAGATGTTGCCGGGTTTGACGCCGGAGGTGCTGGCCGAGAACCGCGCATGGATGCGGCAGGCGAAGGCTCTGGACGAGCAGGATACGCTGATCCTTTGCTTCCAGTCCTATGTAATCAAGACGCCGCATCACACCATTCTGGTCGACAGCTGCATCGGCAACGACAAGCCGCGGCCGCAGCGGCCGAAATGGAACATGAAGACCGACGACACGTACTTGCGCGGACTCGCGAGCGCGGGCTTCTCGCCTGACGACATCGATTTCGTGATGTGCACGCATCTCCACGTCGATCACGTCGGCTGGAACACGCGGCTGGAGAACGGCCGCTGGGTGCCGACTTTTCCCAAGGCGCGCTACGTGTTCGGCAAGCAGGAATTCGACTACTGGACCGAGCAGAACGCGAAGGCGCCCGTGCCGCCCTTCGTCGATAGCGTGCTGCCGGTGGTCGAGGCGGGGCGACACGAGGCGGTCGGCAACGACCATCATATCGGCGATCACGTCCGCATCCTGCCGACGCCGGGACATACGCCCGGCCACGTCGCGTTCACTTTCGGTCGCGGCAAGGACGACGCTGTCTTCAGCGGCGACCTCATGCACTCGCCGATCCAGGCGCTCTATCCGGAGATGTCGGTGAAGTTCGATGTCGATCCGGCCGCGGCGGCCACCACCCGCCGCAGCTTCCTGGAGCGTTATTGCGACACCCACACACTGTGCTGCACCGCGCATTTCCCCTCGCCATCAGTGGGGAAGATCCGGCGCAAGGGCAGCGGCTTCGTCTGCGCGGCGGTCTGAAGTAGCGCAGTTCGCGCCGCGAACTCCCATCCTCCCTTGGAGGGGGAGGATCGGGTCGCATGGAGCGAAGCGGAATGCGAACCGAGGTGGGGTGAAGGTCTTTCCGCATCGAACACTACCCGTGTTGAGAGATCACCCCACCCCGCTCGCGCTTCGCGCGATCGACCCTCCCCCTCCAGGGGAGGATAAGGAGGAAACGATGAACGCGCTCCCCGACATTCCCCTCCCCGCCGGCATCCGCTCGCGCTACATCGACGGCATCAACGGCTTGCGCATGCATGTGCTCGAGGCCGGCTTCGAGACGAGGGGACGGCCCTGCATCCTGCTGCTGCACGGCTTTCCGGAGCTCGCCTTCTCCTGGCGCAAGGTGATGCCGGCGCTCGCGGCTGCCGGCTATCACGTGATCGCGCCGGACCAGCGCGGCTATGGCCGCACCACGGGATGGACGGCGGATTACGACGGCGATCTCACGCCGTTCTCTCTTCTCAACCTCGTGCGTGACGCGCTCGCTCTGGTGTCGGCATACGGCTACAGGCAGGTTGACCTCGCCGGACATGATTTCGGCAGCCCGGTCGCGGCCTGGTGCGCGCTGATCCGGCCCGACGTGTTTCGTTCGGTGACATTGATGAGCGCACCGTTCGGTGGCGCCCCGGCACTGCCGTTCAACACCGTCGATGCGCCGATAAGACCCGCGATCGAAGATCCCGTGCATCGAGAGCTCGCCGCGCTGCCGCGTCCGCGCAAACACTATCAGTGGTACTATTCGACACGCGCGGCCAACGCCGACATGCAGCACGCGCCGCAGGGCGTGCATGATTTCCTGCGCGCCTATTACCACCACAAGAGCGCGGACTGGACCGACAACAGGCCGTATCCGCTTGAGTCATGGTCGGCGAATGAGCTGGCAAAACTGCCGACCTATTACGTGATGGACGCCGGCGAGACGATGGCCGAGACGGTCGGCAAGGAGATGCCGTCGCCGGCCGCGATTGCCGCCAACCAATGGCTGCCGGATAGCGACCTCGCTTATTACAGCGCCGAATATGGCCGGACTGGATTCCAGGGCGGCCTGCAATGGTACCGCTACGGCACGACAGGCCTGCTCAACGACGAGTTGCAGCTGTTCTCCGGCCGCAGCATCGACGTGCCCTCCTGCTTCATCTCGGGGAGGCAGGATTGGGGTATTTATCAGCGCCCAGGCGTGCTGGAGGCGATGCAGACGAGCGCCTGCACCAGGATGCTCGGCTGCCATTTGATCGACGGTGCCGGTCATTGGGTGCAGCAGGAGCAGCCGGCCGAGGTGAGTCGCCTGCTTCTCGACTTCCTGGCGCGTGCAAAAGCATAGGCGCCTCGCGCGCGGCGCATCGAAGCGTACATTCTCCACTATCGGGAACATTCGGCAATGGCTGGCGTTGCGGGATGCCGGCGTTGCGTCCGGAGATATGGAGAACATCTATGGAAAAGAAAATCGCGGGACTATTGGGCGCCATGGCAGCGCTCGGCGCTGTGGGTTCCGCCCAAGCCACGCCTGCCCCGACGGACGTTCTGCAGGCAAATTCCTTCGCGGAGCTGCTGCAACCGATTCCCAATGCGGCCGCAACGCTGCAAGCTATCGACGAAACCGCACCGGTACAGCCGCACGAGAATGTACAGCTCGCGCAGTTTTATCACCATCATCACCACCACCATCATCACCATCACGGCTTCTATCGCCGCTACGCGCCCCGGGTGGTCGTGGTGCCGCGATATCGGTTCCGCCATCACCACCATCATCACCATCACCACCACAGTTTCTATCGCCGCGACTATTGAGCCGCGCTCGCCACAGCAGACCAG
The DNA here is from genome assembly GCF_008932115.1 of Bradyrhizobium betae. Classification (NCBI taxonomy): domain Bacteria; kingdom Pseudomonadati; phylum Pseudomonadota; class Alphaproteobacteria; order Hyphomicrobiales; family Nitrobacteraceae; genus Bradyrhizobium; species Bradyrhizobium betae. The sequence goes on along the minus strand of NZ_CP044543.1, from coordinate 4,075,581 downwards.
GGCCTACGGGCCCTGTTTTTCCTCCCGAGCGTTGGTTGGGGGGAAACGGCGGGTCTATTCTTCCCGGGACTTATCCTTGGCCGCGCGATGCAGATGCCGATAGGTTCCATCGAAAACCGTATCCGTCGATGACGTCCATTCGGTCCCTGCCGATAGGGTCGGGCGGCTGTGGTAGATTCGCCGGGCCTGCAGTTCGCGCTCGGAAGCCTCCTCCGCGTCCATCTGCTCGAGCTCGAAATTGGCTTCTTCTGGAATCACGATGATCTGCGCGAACGGCTCGTTCGGCCTGAAGATGTGGGTACGCCCCTCGGCCGGGGCCTTGAAGACGGTGAAGAACAGCATCGGCCACCAGTTTCGCACCAGTGCGGGTACCGCGATCGGCACCGTGTCGGTCCGATCGGTATAGAACCGCGGGTGCGGTTCAGTCCGGATCGCCATGCCTTTCTCGACCTTCAGATCGAGCAGTATCTGATAGGTGTAGAAGACATCCCCGAAATTCCGGAACGGCGGCCACTGCACGCCGCTGTCCGGCGGTTCGCCCCAATCAGCTTCCAACACCAGACGATTCTCTCTCGTGCTGACGTGGAGCTCGAAGTCATAGGGATAGAACAGCTCGATGCCGTACTGCGCGCCCTCCGAGAACGGGACGCAGTGCCAGACCTGTTCCCGGGAGCCATCCGCACGCGGCTCACGCTTGCCGGCCCAGCCCGGAATCTCGAGCTTGGTCCGCCGCGGCGCCAGCCGCGGATCGTTCAAGCGATATTTTACCTTGCTCATGACAGCCCCATCGATGCCGAAATTTCCCGGTTCAAGAACGGCTGGGATCAGTGTCGGGTTCCACCATGGGCCCGACTGAAAATCGGCCGAGCAATTTGACCCGACGCGAACGACCTCCTATAGATTAGAATAATTCTAAACTGTAGGGCCCGATGAAGAATTTTGCCGATTTGACCGAGCGCGAGGTGCTTGCGGTCGCGATTTCCTCCGAGGAGGAAGACAGCCGCATCTACATGACTTTCGCCGAGGATCTGAGGGAGCGGTACCCGGATTCCGCCAAGATTTTCGAGCAGATGGCGGAGGAAGAGCGCGGCCATCGCCACATGCTGCTGGAAACCTACGAGCAGCGCTTCGGTCCCCATCTGCCCCCCATCCGCCGCGAGGACGTCAAGGGCTTCCTGCGCCGCCGCCCGGTCTGGCTCACCAAAAACCTGTCGCTCGAGACCATCCGCAGGGAGGTCGAGACGATGGAGATGCAGGCCGAACGCTTTTACGTCAAGGCGGCCGAGCAGGCGCAGGACGTCGGCGTTCGTCGGTTGCTCGGCGATCTCGCCGAAGCCGAGAAAGGCCACGAGGAAATGGCCACAAAGCTGACGGACCAGATTCTCAGCCCCGACGTGCGCGCGGAGGAGGATCGCACCAACCGCCGCATGTTCGTGCTGCAATACGTGCAGCCGGGCCTCGCCGGCCTGATGGACGGCTCGGTCTCGACGCTCGCGCCGCTGTTTGCGGCGGCCTTCGCCACCCACCAGAACTGGCAGACCTTCCTGGTGGGCCTCGCCGCCTCGATCGGCGCCGGCATCAGCATGGGCTTTGCGGAAGCGCTCTCGGACGACGGCTCGCTGACCGGCCGCGGCTCGCCCTGGCTGCGCGGTCTCACCTGCGGAGCGATGACGACGCTCGGCGGCCTCGGCCACACCCTGCCCTATCTCGTGCCGGACCATTGGGCCAATGCGTTCTGGATCGCGACCGCGATCGCCGGTGTCGTCGTGTTCTTCGAATTGTGGGCAATCGCCTTCATCCGCGCGCGCTACATGGACACGCCGTTCCTCCAGGCCGTGTTCCAGATCGTGCTCGGCGGCGCCATCGTGCTGGCGGTGGGGATATTGATCGGGGCGGCGTAGCTCCAGCCTCACACTCACTGTCATCGTCCGCGAAAGCGGGCGATCCAGTACGCTGCGGCCCCTCAATTCAATCACAACCGTCTCGGAGTACTGGATCGCCCGGTCAAGCCGGGCGATGACACCGACGTTTTGGCCGCCGCCCGACGAGCCTCACCGGCATATCAACCGCCGTCAAACGGCGGTTGCAGCGTTCGCCAAACTGCGCATCATCCCGTCAGTGAAGCGCAGGAGCATGTCGTGGCCAAGTCGGAATGGAGTTACAAGAGCGCGGTCGAGCTGTCGGCCGCGTTGACCGCGAAGAAGGTCTCGTCGGTCGAACTCACGCAGGATGCGATCGACCGCATCGAACGGCACGACGGCAAGGTCAATGCGATCTGCGTGCGGGATTTCGATCGTGCGCTCGACGCCGCACGCGCGGCGGATGCGGCGCTGGCGCGCGGCGAAACAAAGCCGCTGCTCGGCCTGCCCATGACGGTGAAGGAATCCTACAACGTCGCGGGCCTGCCGACGACCTGGGGCATTCCGGCGCAGAAGGATTTCATCGCCAAGGAAGACGCGCTGCCGGTGACGCGAGTGAAGGACGCCGGCACCGTCGTTGTCGGCAAGACCAACGTGCCGCTCGGGCTCGGCGACTGGCAGAGCTACAACGACATCTACGGCACCACCAACAACCCCTATGATCTCGACCGCACGCCCGGCGGATCCTCGGGCGGCTCGTCGGCCGCGCTCGCGGCCGGCTACGGCCCGCTGTCGATCGGCTCCGACATCGGCGGCTCGCTGCGCGTGCCAGCGTTTCATTGCGGCGTCTATGCACACAAGCCGACCTTCAATCTCGTGGCGATGCGGGGCCACACCCCGCCGCCGCTGCCGCCCCTGCCGTTCGAGCGCGACCTCTCGGTGATCGGCCCGATGGCGCGCAGCGCCGCCGACCTGTCGCTGGTGCTCGACGTGATGGCCGGGCCCGATCCGATCGATGCCGGCCTCGCCTACCGGCTGGAGTTGCCGGCCGCACGACACACGGCATTCAAGGATTTCCGTGTGCTGGTGATCGATACCGATCCGGTGCTGCCGACCGATACCGCGGTGCGCGGCACCATCAACACGCTCGCCGACAACCTCGCCAGATCAGGCGTCAGGATCGAGCGCAGCAGCCCGCTGCTGCCGGATTTCGCGGCCTCGTCGCGGCTCTATATGCGCATGCTGCTGTCGTTCCTGGGGGCGGGCTTCCCGCCCGACGTCTATGCCGGCGCGAAGAAGGCGGCCGAGGCGCTGCCGGAAGGCGACACCAGCCTCGGCGCCGAGCGGCTGCGCGGCATCGCGCTCAGCCATCGCGACTGGCAGATGGCGAACGCCGGCCGCACGCGGCTGCGCGCGCAATGGCGCGAGCTGTTCAGGACGTTCGACGCCGTGATCTGCCCGGTGATGCCGACGGCGGCCTATCCGCACGACCATTCACCGGACCAGGAAAAGCGCCGGATCACGATCGACGGCAAGGAGCACGTCTATACTGACCAGCTCGTCTGGCCCGGCATCGCAACGCTGCCCGGCCTGCCTTCGACCGCGATCCCCACGAGTTTTGCGCCGAATGGACTGCCCGTCGGCGTGCAGATCGTCGGCCCGTGGCTGGAGGACCGCACGCCGCTCAAGCTCGCCGAGCTGATCGAGCGCGAATTTGGCGGGTTCGTGCCGCCGAAGATGTTCGACGATTGAAGCTCTCCGCGAAGGCGGGACCTTGCGCTCCACATTTGGCTGTCATGCCCCGGCTTGACCGGGGCATCCAGTACTCTGCGGCGGTAGTTGGCTTACACGACTCCGGTCGCGGCGTACTGGATCGCCCGCCTTCGCGGACGATGACACCTGTGTTGCTTCAGCTATCGAACACGATCACGCTGCGCAGCGTCTTGCCGGCTTTCATGCTGGCAAAGCCCTCGTTGATCTCACTGAGTTTCAGCTTGGCCGAGATCCAGTCCTCCAGGTGCAGCCGTCCGCGCAGGTAGAAATCGACCAGCCTCGGCATATCGACACGGAAATGGTTCGAGCCCATCGACGAGCCCTGGATCCTACGCTCACGCAGGAAGTCAAAACCATGCAGCTCGATCTTCTGGCCGAACGGGATCATGCCGACGATGGTCGCGGTACCGCCCGAGGCGAGCATACCGAACGCCTGCTCGGCGGTCTCCTTGCGGCCGAGCACCTCGAAGGAATGATGCACGCCGCCATTGGTGAGGTCGCGCACCTGCTTGACCACGTCGCCATCGGCGGGATTGATGATGTCGGTGGCGCCCAGCTTGGTGGCGAGCTGGAGTTTTGCCGGATTGGTGTCGATCGCGATGATGCGTCCGGCGCCCGCGATCTGCGCGCCGTTGATCGCGGCCATGCCGACGCCGCCGCAGCCGATCACCGCCACGGTCTCGCCGGCCGTCACCTTCGCGGTGTTCACGACAGCGCCGTATCCGGTGATGACGCCGCAGCCGATCAGCGCGGCGAGATCGAGCGGCATTTCTTTCCGGATTTTGACGATGGCGTTCTCGTGCACGAGCATCTGCTCGGCGAAGGACGACAAGTTGAGGAACTGGTGCAGCTTTTCGGGCTTCGACCATTGCATCCGGTTGGAGACGCCCGGCAGCAGCTTTACGGTGGTGTCGGTGCAGAGCACGGTGCGGCCGGTGGTGCAATTATCGCAGGTGCCGCAGAACACGGACAGGCAGGTGACGACATGGTCACCGGGCTTCACATAGGTCACGTCGGAGCCGACCTGCTCGACGACGCCGGCGGACTCGTGCCCGAGCACCGCGGGCAGCGGATGCGGATAAAGCCCTTCCATGAAATGGAGATCGGAGTGGCAGAGACCGGCCACCGTCGTTCGGATCAGGACCTCGCGCGGGCCCGGCTTCGGCAGGCTGACATCCTCGATGACCAGCGGCTTGTTGACTTCATAGAGGACGGCGGCCTTCATCGAGCACTCCCTGTCGCTTTTCTTGGTTTGAACGCGAGCACAGCCTACGCCGCCAGAACCAGTTCGCCAACCTCGCTCATGCCGGCCTCGCGATCGCCCAGCAGCAGCGCGGCGATCTTCCCTTGCGCGGCATTTTCCGTCAGCCGGAACGGATCGTTCGGCGCCACGCGATGATCGATGACCAGCCTCGACAGCAGCAGCCGGCGCGCATCGCCGCGCATGTCGTGGATGCGATGCGCTTCCCAGGCGAGTGCAACGGCGCTTGCGACATGGTAGAGCAGGCTGGTGGCGCGCCGCGCATCGGCCTCGTTCTCGGATGTCCCGGCCACCTCGCGCGCGAAACCGACGGCGCGATCGACGAGGCCGCGCAGATTGTCGCGCCAGGCCTGCGGCACCGAGGCGCTGTCGTCGAGGCGGGCATGCAGATCGGCCGATAGCGCGGATTCAGCGCCATGCCGGCCGACCGCGCGCCGGAGCGCATCGATCGCGACGATGTTGCCGGTGCCTTCCCAGACCGAGCCGAGATGCGCGTCGCGCAGCAGGCGGGCGGTGGCGAATTCCTCGATATAGCCGATGCCGCCGCGCATCTCGAGCGCATCGCCACAGACCTTTCGCGCATCGCGCGTGGCGCGGAATTTCAGCGTCGGCGTCAGGATGCGCAGCAGCGCGGCTGCGTCCTGACTGCCCGCTTCGGCGCGGTCGAGCGCGTCGGCGGTGAGAAAACTCATCGACAGCGCCTGCTCGACCGGGAGCATGATCTTCAGCATCTGCCTTCGGCCAAGCGGCAGATCGATGATGCGGCTGCCGAACACCACGCGATTCCTGGCCACCGTCATCGCGTCGTGATAGGCGCGGCGCATCAGCGCGGTGGATTTGACGCCGTTCGACAGCCGCGACGAGTTCACCATCTCGGCCATCTGCACGAAGCCGCGATCGAGCTTGCCGACCGCATAGGCGATCGCGCCTTCGAGCTTGATCTCTCCCGAAGCCATCGAGCGGGTGCCGAGCTTGTCCTTGAGGCGCACGATCCGGTAGTGGTTCTGCGATCCGTCGTCGAGGAAGCGCGGCACAAGGAACAGGCCGACGCCGCGCGTGCCGGGGCCGGCGCCTTCGGGCCGCGCCAGCAGCATCACCACTTTCGCATCGGCATTCGAGCAGAACCATTTTTCGCCGTACAAGCGCCAATGGTCGCCCTCCTGCACGGCCGTCGTCGTGAGCGTGCCGACGTCCGAGCCGCCTTCCTTCTCGGTCATGAACTGGCCGCCCTGCGTCAGCTTGCTCATGTCGGTCTGGGTGAGGCCATCGAGATATTTCGCCTTCAGCGCCTCGCTGCCGAAATTCGCCAGCAGCTTTGCGCAGCCATCGGTGACGTTGATCGGGCAACCCATGCCGAACTCGGTCTGGTTGAACAGGAAGGTGAAGGCGTGTTTTGCCACCACCGGATATTTGTCCGGCCAGCCCATGATGCCCTTGCGGATCGAGAGCGCGTGGATGCCAAACTCGCCGAATGCGGCGTTCTCCAGTTCGCGATAGGCCGGGTGATATTCGATCCACTGCGCGTCGCGGCCGAACTTGTCGCGCTGGTGCAGCACCGGCGTATGCCGGTCGGCCAGCCGCGCGCACTCATCGAGCCGGCCGCCGGCGAGCTCGCCGAGACGATCGAGGTGCGGCTCGATGTGACGGAATAATGGCTCCGGCAGGTGGATACGCAGCAGATCCGTCAGCGCCTGATCGGCGCGATAGAAATTCATGCCAGTGGTATCGGGCGCCAGCAAGCCGGATGGTGCGGCCGCGACATTGTTTGGCTGCGCTGTGACCGGCTTGTGCATGATCGTCCTCTTCGTTTCCGCGCCCTGCGGACATTTTGCGCTGTTTTGCGCTTGCCGCTTGGGATGATGTCGATCATGCTCCAGCCGACAGATTGGATAAAGCCGCAAATTGTCAGGGAGGCATGATCGCCGCGAGGGAGCAATTCGCTCTGCGGAATTGTGATCATGCTCCTCGATGCCCCCGCTGGCTGTTCGCGCGCGGCATGCATAGATCAGCGGCTCCTGATCCTCGAGGGACCACGTCATGGACCATCCGAAATACAAGATCGCACTCATCGTCGGCGCCGGCGCAGGCCTGAGCGCCTCGCTGGCGCGGCTGCTGTCCGCCCAGGGCATCCGTGTCGCGCTGGCCGCTCGCAAGATCGAAAAGCTCGGCGCGCTGTGCAGCGAGACCGACGCAAAAGCCTATGCCTGCAACGCCACCGAACCGGAGGAGGTCGAGCGCCTGTTCGGGCTGGTCGAGCGCGAGATCGGCACGCCCGATCTGGTCGTCTACAACGCCAGCGGCCGCACGCGCGGGCCGTTCGTCGACCTCGTACCGGCCGATGTGGCCCAGGCGATCGCGATCAGCGCCTATGGCGGCTTCCTGGTGGCGCAGCAGGCGGCCAAGCGCATGCTGCCGAACAAGTCTGGCGCGATCCTGTTCACCGGCGCTTCGGCCAGCGTCAAGGGCTACGCGCAATCCGCCTCCTTCGCGATGGGCAAGTTCGCGTTGCGCGGACTCGCGCAGAGCCTGGCGCGCGAATTGTCGCCGCAAGGCATCCATGTCGCGCATTTCGTCATCGACGGCGGCATCAAGAGCGAGACACGCACGGAAGCACCTGACAAGCCGGATTCGATGCTCGATCCCGACGCGATCGCGGAGAGCTATTGGAACGTGCTGCAGCAGCCGCGCAGTGCCTGGAGCTGGGAGCTGGAGCTGCGGCCCTGGGTGGAGACGTTTTAAGACGTGACTGCCGTAGGGTGGGCAAAGGCGCAAAGCGCCGTGCCCACCATTGACGCCACGGAAGCAGGAATGGTGGGCACGCTTCGCTTTGCCCACCCTACAAGATTAGGGAGCGACAATGACCACGGAAACGACCATCGACACCGGCACCAATGAACTGCTCTGCGTCATCCGCGACCGTGTCGCGGTGATCACGCTGAACCGGCCGGAGGCGCGTAACTCGCTGTCGGATACGCTGACGCCCGCGCTGCGCTCGATGATCCGGACCTGCGGCGAGAGTCCCGATGTCGGCGCGCTGCTGCTCACCGGCGCGGGCGACGCGTTCTGCGCCGGCGGCAACGTCAAGGGCATGGGCGCGCATCGCGACCCGAAGAAGCTTGAAATGTCGTTCGACGACAAGGTCGCCGATCTCCAGGAGCGGCAGCGGCTGCTGACCGGCGCGCTGGTCTCGGTACGCAAGCCGACCATCGCCGCCCTGCCCGGACCCGCGGTCGGCGCGGGGCTTGCCATCGCGATGGCCTGCGACATCCGCATCGCCGCGCAATCGGCCTTCGTCGCCACCGGCTATGCCCGCATCGCGCTCTCCGGCGATTACGGCATCGCCTGGCTGCTGACGCGCCTGGTCGGCACCGCCCGGGCGCGCGAGCTGCTGTTCACCGGCGATCGCGTCGACGCCGCGCGGGCCGAAACCATCGGCCTCGTCAACCGCGTCGTCCCCGACGACAAGCTGCAAGCCGAAGCATTCGCCCTGGCAAAGTCGCTCGCCGAAGGCCCGCGCCTCGCGCTGCGCTACATGAAGGACAATCTCGACGAAGCCCTGCTGTTCGATTTCGAGACCGCGCGCGACCACGAAGCCGAGCGGCTGATCCGCCTGACCACGACCGCCGATCACAAGGAAGCGGTGCAGGCGTTCATCGAGAAGCGGAAAGCGGTGTTCACGGGGAAGTAGGGCATTCGCCAATCGCTGACCGTCACCCTGAGGTAGCCGCTTCTTCAGCGGCCCTCGAAGGGCGACAGCCCGTCTGTGGCTGCCGAGATGCGAATGCCAGGGAAGCAGCGGGGCCGCTCATCCTTCGAGGCTCCCCGCGCGGCGCGTTGCTCCGCGCGTCTCGCACCTCAGGATGACGGGGTGTGAGCGCAAAAAAATGCCCGGCTCTGGATGACCAGGCCGGGCTCGCAGTGGCGTCAGGCCGAGGCTGAGGGGCTTTCGGCCTGACGGGAAAGGGCGGCGAGGCGCCAGCTCGCGCAGGGAATGTCTTTCGGTGCGACGCTGATTTCCTTGTCGAAGCGCACCAACTTCCAGTCATCGGGATGATTGACGAAGGCGAAGCCGGATTTGCGCGCGAGCGAAATCATGGTGTCGTTGGCGCGCAGCGTGTCGCCGAACAGATGCTCGGCGCCGAGCGCAGCCGCGCGGCATTCCAGATTCTTCATGAGCGCAGTGGCGATGCCGTGGCCCTGCCAGCGGTCATCGACCGACAGGCCGAACTCCAGCGTCGCGGTCTCGGCATGGAAGGCATAGCGCGCTTCGGCGACGATGGTCTCGAAGCCGTCGACCAATTTGGTCGCAACCACGGTGAAGCGTTCGCGCCCGCCGACATCCAGGAATTCGCTCAGCAGGCCCTTCGGCAATTCGCTGATCGCGCCGAAGAAGCGGTTGTAGCGGGACCGCGTCGTGAGCGAGCGAAAATAGTGCTGAAGCTCCTCGGTGTCGCGCGGCTCGACGAAACGGACGTTGAGTGCCCCGCCGTCCCTGGTATGCAGCGTGTCCGAATATTGCTTCAGGTCTTCCAGGCGGAGAGTGTTCATGACACGTGCCCAAGACAGAAAGGGACCGCCGGCGCCCCCACAGTCAGGCGGCGCCGGCCTGGCGGCCAATCAGGCCCGCCAGAAGGGTTTGTCAGCCTCGTAGGCAATGTCGGTCCAGGACAGGCCGACGTCGTGCAGATCGCGGGCCGTCCAGTGGGTCAGTTCACGCCTGTTACGATAGCGCTCGTGCCAGACATGCAGGGTCTCCCCGATCTGGGAGAGCAGGCCAGACGCATGATGATTTGTCACTGAATTCTGGGTCAAAATGGACATTTTCAGCTCCTTGAGCTAACTTGCCTGCGAATATCTGCCTCTGAGTGCACTGCGACAAACGACAATTTGTACCCTTTCGCATGAAATAACGTCATGTATCCTGCTGCCAGATGACTGCCAGATTGCCCTCCCTGAACGGATTGCGGGCTTTCGAAGCCGCCGCGCGCCATCTCAGCTTCACGCTGGCCGCAAGCGAGCTGAACGTGACGCAGACCGCGATCAGCCATCAGATCCGCAGGCTCGAGGAAGAGCTCGGCATCCGCCTGTTCATCCGGCAGAACCGCGCACTGGCGTTGACGCCGGAGGCGCGCGACTACCTGCCGGGCGTCCGCGCCGCCTTCAACGACCTCCGCCTCGCCACCGACCGGCTGCTGCGCAAGGACGACGACAAGGTGTTGACCGTCTCGACGCTGGCCTCGCTCGCGGCAAAATGGCTGCTGCCGCGGCTGACCGATTTCCAGGAACAGCATCCCGGCATCGACGTCCGCATCACCACGTCGACCAGCCTGGTCGACTTCCAGCGCGACAATGTCGATGCCGCGATCCGCTACGGCCGCGGCCAATGGCCGGGCCTGCGCGCCGACTGGCTGATGGCCGACGAGCTGTTTCCGGTGTGCAGCCCGTCGCTGCTGCGCGGCGACAAGCCGTTGCGGAAGCCCGAGGATCTCCGAGGCTATCCGCTGCTGCACACCTCCAACGCCAACAGCGACGATTGGCGGCTGTGGCTGACCGCGGCGGGGCTGCCGGTCGATATTGCCAGGCAGCCCGGCATCACCTTCGACATGATCTTCATGACCATCCAGGCCGCGATCGACGGCATCGGCGTGGCGATGGGCCGGACCTCCTACGTCCAGGACGACATCGCCAAGGGCCGGCTCGTGGTGCCCTTCAAGATCGCGCTGCCGGCCGATGCCGGCTTCTACCTGGTCGCCCCGGAGGGCCGCCGCGAGGCCCCGAAGCTGTCCGCGTTCCGCGCTTGGATGATTGCGGCAACGCAGAATAAAGCCTGAGAAATCATCAGCTTCCCTAGCAAAATCGGTTGACTCGCCGCGCCCTGCGCGAGAGGGGTAGGACAGATTGTCACAGCATCAATCTGTCGCCTTGCCGTGAAATGAGTTCCGGTCCGGCCGCGTCTTCAGGGAGTAACGTCATGGCTGGACCAGCAACCAATCCGCCCGAAATCAAGTCGCGCATCGGCGCGATCCTGCGTGCCACTTCGGGCAATTTCCTCGAGCAGTTCGACTTCTTCCTGTTCGGCTTCTACGCCGCGGCCATCGGCAAGGCGTTCTTCCCCTCCACCAACGAGACGGCGTCGCTGCTCAATACGTTTGGTGTGTTCTGGCTCGGCGCCCTGATGCGGCCCGTCGGCGCGATCGTGCTCGGGGCCTATATCGACCGCATCGGCCGCCGCCAGGGCCTGATCGTCACGCTCGGCATCATGGCCATCGGCACCGTGGTGATCGCGTTCTGCCCGAGCTATGCGACCATCGGCATCGCGGCGCCGGTCATCGTGCTGATCGGCCGCCTGCTGCAGGGCTTCTCCGCCGGAGTCGAGCTCGGCGGCGTGTCGGTGTATCTCGCGGAGATCTCGACGCCCGGCAATCGCGGCTTCTACACCTCGTTCCAGTCATCGAGCCAGCAGGTCGCGATCTTCGTGGCGTCGATCCTCGGCTTCCTCCTCTCCGAGGTGATGCCGGCCGACACCGTGGCCGCCTGGGGCTGGCGCATTCCGTTCTTCGTTGGCTGCCTGATCATTCCCCTGATCTTCTTCCTGCGGCGCACGCTGGAGGAAACACCGGCCTTCCTCGCCATGAAGAAGCACCCGAGCGCGAACGAAGTGTTCGCCTCCGCGCTCGCCAACTGGCGCATCGTGCTGCTCGGCATGATGATCGCGATCCTGACCACGACGACGTTCTACTTCGTCACCGTGTACACGCCGACCTTCGGCAAGACCGTGCTGAAGCTGTCGTCGCAGGATGCGCTGCTGGTGACGCTGCTCGTCGCCGTCACCAACTTCTTCTGGAATCCGGTCGGCGGCGCGCTGTCGGACCGGATCGGCCGCAAGCCGGTGCTGGTCGGCATCGCCACCCTGGCGCTGCTCACCGCCTACCCGGCGCTGAGCTGGCTGGTGGCAGCCCCGACCTTCGGCAAGCTGCTCGCGGTCGAGATGATGTTCTCGTTCTATTTCGGCATGTACAGCGGCACCATGCTCGGCGCGCTGGTCGAGATCGTGCCGGCGCATGTGCGTACGACCTGCTTCTCGCTGGCGTTCGCGCTTGCGGCTGCGCTGTTCGGCACCTTCACGCCGTTCGCCTCGACCCTGCTGATCGACTACACCGGCAACAAGGCCGCGCCCGGTCTCTGGCTGATGTTCGCGGCCGCGCTCGGCATCATCGCCGCGCTTGTCGTCTATCGCGGCGGCGGCAGGGCGGTGACAACTTATGACACGGCGGCGGAGCCGGTCGCGGGACATTGATGGTCACTTCGATCGCCGCCGACTTTCACCCTCCCCTGGAGGGGGAGGGTGAAGGGCACCGCTTACAGCTCCACCACCACGTAATCGCTCTCGACCTTCACCGTGACAGTCTCAGCCACATACGGCCCCTTCACAACGCTCGCGCCCGGCTCGACGTGGGCCGGGTACGCTTTCACGCGGAAGCGGCGGGGGTCGCAGTAGGACTGGCCGGTGCGGATGTCGAACTCCCAGCCGTGCCAGGGGCAGCGGATGATCTCGCCGAGTTTGGTGTATTCGATCTCGCCGGGATCGCTCGACTGCGCGAGCCCGATCAACGGGCCCTCGCACAGCGCCGCGCCCTGATGCGGGCAGCGATTCAGCAGGCCGAAATATTCGCCCTTGATGTTGAAGACCGCGATCGGCCGTCCGTCGATCTCCAGGAATTTTCGCGTGCCCGGTGGAAGCTCATCCACCGGCGCGATGACATGACGCGCCATCAAGCAATTCCGTACAGCTTCTTCGCATTGCCGAGATAGAACGCCTCGCGATTGGCTTCGCTGACGCCGGCCGGCAACACGCGCGACGGCTCGTCATAGTCCCAATGCGGATAGTCGGTCGCGAACAGCAGGCGGTCCCAGCCGATCCATTTGATGACGTCGAACAGATCCTCGCGCCTTTCAGGATCTTCCATCGGCTGCGTGGTCCACCACACCTGCTCGCGGATATATTCCGACGGCGGCCGTTTGACATGCGGCACCTCGCTCCGCAGACGCTGCCAGACCTTGTCGAGCCGCCAGGCCAGTGACGGCGCCCAGCCGAAGCCGGCCTCGATCATCACCATCTTCAGCTTCGGGAAGCGCTCGAACACGCCTTCCAGGACGAGACTCGCCAGCGCCGATTGCTGGCACTGCGAATGTCCCACCATCTCTTCGATGTAATAGGACGGCCAGCCCGACGGCGTGATCGGGTTGCCGCCGAAGCCGAAGGCGTGGACGCCGACGGGCAGGCCCGCCTCTTCCGCAGCCTGATAGATCGGCCAGTAGCGGCGCTGGCCAAGCGGCTCGACATTGCGGCTGAGCAGCAGCACCTGGACGAAATTCCTGTCGCCGGCGCGCTCGCGGATCTCCGCGGCAGCGGACAGGCCGTCCTCATTGCCGACGACGATGGACGCCTTTAGCCGCTTGTCCTTGCTGGTCCATTTGTCGATCTGCCAGTCGTTGATCGCCGAGCACAGCGCAGCCGAAAGCTCGTGATTGCGGATGCCCTGCCCGGTGTTGAGCGGATTGAGCACCCCGAGCTGCACATTGTTGGGATCGAGCAGCTGCTTCTGCATGAAGGAGAGCGAGGAGCCCTGCGGGCCGCCTTCCGGTGGATAGGCGTCGCGGCGCGAGGCGTTGGGCTGGGCCTTCGGATAGGGCGGGCCTTCCATCATGCCCTGATAGGCGTGGACGCCGTAGACTTCGAGATGATGCTGCCAGCGTTTGGCCAGATAAGGATAGAGTTCGGTACGGGTCGCGCGCGCCGGATGGATGTCGCAATCCGCGATCGCGGTTTTCACGGTGAGGGGGGCGACGGAATCCGTTTGTTCGCGGAACTGGATGTTCATGGCCTTGCCTCCTTGGGAGGGAGTTCTTTCAGGCGGGGATAGGTCGCATGCGGATTATCGATCATGATCTTGCGCACGAGATCGGGAGACAGACCTTCGGGCAGCGCGTCCTGGCCGTCGAACTGCCAGTGCGGATAGTCCGTGGAGAATAGGACCAATTCGTCCGACTGCATATGATCAAACAGGCGAATTAATGTCTCCGCCTCCGGCGGTGCATCAAATGGCTGTAACGAGAAGCGGATGTTGCTGCGCACAATTTCCAGCGGCGCGCGATCGACCCAGGGCGTCTCCATCCGCACCCCGCGCCAGAATTTGTGCAGCCGCCAGAGATAGGGGGAGATCCAGGACACGCCGGATTCCAGCATCACCATTTTCAGCCGCGGATATTTGGCGAACACGCCCTCGACGATCAGGCTGGTGAGCTGAGCCTGGAACGCCTGGGCCTGACCGACATAATCCTCGATGTGGTAGGACCCCCACCCCACCGCAGTCGGCGGATTGTGATAGGCGGAACCGGCGTGGATGCCGACGGCGAGGTCGAGCCGTTCAGCGGCCTCATAGATCGGCCACAGCGCGCGCTTGCCGAGCAGCGTGTCGCCCATCACCAGCATCAGGACCTGCACGAAGCGCCTGTCCTGCGCGCAGCGCTCGATCTCGGCGACCGCCTTGTCGACGCTTTGCGTGGGAATGACGATCGAGCCGCGCAGCCGCGGATCGCGATCGAGCCATTCCTTCGCGAGCCACTCGTTCAGCGCGCGGCAGAAGGCGGCCTGCAAATCTTCCGAGAACACCATCTGCACGCCATAGAGCGGATTGCAGATGGCGAGCTCGAGCTGGAAGGGATCGAGCACGTGGCGCTGCATGTCCTCCAGTCTCTCGCCCGGCTTGCCGCTCTCGGGCCGCCAGTCTGGACGCGCCGTGATCGGCGAATGCTCGGGATAGGATTGCGAGACGAGGTCGACCATACCGCGCGTCGTCACCTGATCGCGCCAATAGTCGTTCAGGTACGGCAGCAGGCTGGTCAGATGCGGCACGGCCGGATGCACGTCGCAATCCACCCCGCCGGCGATCAGGGACGCCATCACGTCTCCTTGTTGCGTTTCCTCGTGACGTTACTTCGCGCAGCGCTTCACCGCGCCGTCTTGCACCTGCCATTCAAGCAGGCCTGCCCGTCGTCCGCAACTCGGCCAGGGCGACTGGCATATGCTAGGAAGGCGCAGCTCGGTTGCGAGGAATGAGAGGATCAAGGGATGAAAGAGCTCGTCGGCATTGCAGAACAGGTCGCGGCCCAACTGATCGCGCGTAAACAGACCATTGCGGTCGCCGAATCCTCGACCGGAGGCCTGATCTCGGCGAGCCTGCTCGCGGTCCCCGGCGCCTCCGCCTATTACCTCGGCGGCGCCGTGGTCTACACCCGCGATGCCAGGCGCATGCTGATGGATATTTCGGATGAAGGAATGAAGGGCTTTCGCTCCTCCTCGGAGCCCTACGCCAAACTCCTCGCCGACCAGATGCGCAGCCGGTTCAGCGCCGACTGGGGCCTGTCCGAGACCGGCGCCGCCGGCCCCACCGGCAACCGCTACGGCGACGCCGCCGGCCATAGCTGCATGGCGGTATCCGGCCCCGCGGCGCAGGTGATCACGCTGGAGACGGGGAGCGGCGACCGGCTCGCGAATATGCAGGTCTTTGCGGCGACCGCGCTGAAGTTGTTGCTGAGGAAATTGGAGGAGTGAGCTGCTTTGACGACTCGCGCGACTCGGGAGAGCATCGCCACAAACACGGCTGTCATGCCACGCGAAGGCGGGGCATCCAGTACGCCGCGGCCCATCGATCAATCAAGACGGCCTCGGCGTACTGGATCGCCCGGTCAAGCCGGGCGATGACAGCGGAATATGGCGCACGCCTCACCTTCCCAAATGCCGCATGAAAATCCGCACCACATAGCCGTGCACCCGCGGCGCCTCGTCATAGATATCCGACGCGATCCGCTCGATGGTCTCGCGCAAGGACAGGAACTGCGCCTGGCGCGCGCTGCTTTCGGTGCCCTGCATGCCCGCCAGCTCGTCCATCGCGGCGTCGCTGATCTGGCACTGCACGATGTCGCCCTCGCTCAGCATGGTGAAGCGAAAGGCGAGTCGTTCGAGATCATGGCCAATGATCTTGTCACGCATCAGCGGCATGGAAAGCGGTCCGGTCGGCCCCCGCGCCGACAATGCTTGGGATTGCCGGGCTTGTCAGCCGCAAAGAGGTTGAAGCGCTCTACTGGAACGCGACTTCGGCGAAACTGCGGAGTTTTCGCGAATGCAGCCGCTCGGATTCCTGCTGCTTGAGCCGCTCCAGCGCCCTCAGGCCGATCTCGAGATGCTGGCCGACACGTCGGCGGTAGAATTCGCTGGCCATGCCGGCGAGCTTGATCTCGCCGTGCAGCGGCTTGTCGGAGACGCAAAGCAGCGTGCCGTAGGGGACGCGGAAGCGGTAGCCGTTGGCGGCGATCGCGGCCGATTCCATGTCGAGCGCGACCGCGCGCGACTGCGACAGGCGGCGGATCACCTCGGGCCCGCTGATCTCCCAATTGCGGTTGTCGACGCTGGCCACCGTCCCGGTCCGCATCAGGCGCTTGAGCTCGAAACCCTCGAGGCCCGTGACGTCCTCGACCGCCTCTTCGAGCGCGACCTGCATCTCGGCCAGCGCCGGAATCGGCACCCATAACGGCAGCTCGCGATCGAGCACATGGTCCTCGCGGACATAGCCGTGGGCGAGCACGTAGTCGCCGAGCCGCTGCGTGTTGCGCAGGCCGGCGCAATGGCCGAGCATCAGCCAGGCATGCGGGCGCAGCACGGCGACGTGATCGGTGACATTGCGCGCATTGGACGGACCGGTGCCGATATTGATCAGGGTGATGCCGCGATAGCCCGGCGCGACCAGGTGGAAGGCCGGCATCTGCGGCACGCGCGCCGGCGCTGCGCCGCTGGTCGCCCCGCCACTGCGCATGACGACATTGCCGGGCGCAACGAAGGCTTCGAGACCGGCCTCGCCGGACTGCAGCCGCTGCTGGCAGGCTTGCGCGAAAGCATCGACATAGAACTGGTAGTTGGTGAAGATCACGAAGTTCTGGAAATGCTCGGGGTCGGTACCGGTGTAGTGGTAGAGCCGGCGCAGCGAGTAATCGACGCGGGCGGCGCGAAACAGCGACAACGGCTCGGGCGCGCCAGGCTGAAGCTCGAAAGTGCCGTCGGCGATGGAATCGTCCATGGTGGCCAGATCCGGCACGTCGAACGCATCGCGCAGCGACCGCGCTACCGGCGAATTCTCGCTGGTGGTGATGGCGGCCTCGATGTTGATGTCGCGGCGATATGCGAAGTGGATCGGGATCGGCTCGGCGGACTCGCCGATCTCGACGGGCACGCCATGATTCTGGATCAGGAGGCCGATCTGCTCGGTCAGGTAGGCGCGAAACAGATCCGGCCGCGTCACGCTGGTCTCGTGCACGCCGGGGCCGGCGACGAAGCCGTAAGCGAGGCGCGAGTCCAGCCGCGCATGCGTCGCGGTGGTGATGCGCACGAAGGGATAATAGGCCCGCACCCGGGCCGTGATCGCTTCCCCGCTGACATAAGCCTCGAACCTGTCACGCAGGAATTTCGTGTTGCGCTCGTAGATCTCTTCGAGCCGGGCGACGGCGGGACCGGCGTCGGTGAAGGATTTGGTGGCGACGGAGGGTGGGGATTGCATGGTTCGACCGCCGGATTGCTTGGAGCTTGAGTCGAACTATAGCAAAGAACGAGGACGCGTAGGGTGGGTTAGCGCAGCGTAACCCACCACCTCTGCTTCAGCAGACATAGAAGTGGTGGGTTACGGCTTCGCCTAACCCACCCCACGAAATCAAGCCCGGCGCACGAGATCCCGGATGCGCGCTAAGCGCGCTCCGGGATGCCGCGCTTTCGCGCGTCACTTCTCTCTGAATGCCCGCATCAACTGGTCGTGCAGGGGTTTCATCAGATAGGACAGCATGGTGCGGTCGCCGGTCTGGACAAAGGCTTCCACGGGCATGCCGGGGATCATCCTGGAGTCGCCGAGGCGGGCGATCTCGTCCGCCGGCAGCGAGACGCGGATGGTGTAGTAGCTCTGGCCGGTGCGCTGGTCGGTGGTCACGTCGGGCGAGACACGGCTGACGACGCCGTTGAGCTCGGGCGTGGTGCGCTGGTTGAAGGCGGAGAGGCGCAGCAGCGTCTTCTGGCCGATCTGCAGCTTGTCGATGTCGACCGGATTGACCTTGGCCTCGACCTGGAGATCGTCGGCCTGCGGCACGATCAGCATCAGGGCGTCGCCGGCGGTGACGACGCCGCCGACGGTATGAACGGTCGATTGCAGCACCATGCCGTCCTGCGGCGCGCGGATGTCGACGCGGCGAAGCTGGTCCTCGGCGGCGACCTTGCGCTCGATCATTTCGCCGATCTTGTCGTTGGTCTCGCGCAGATCCTTGGAGACCTCGCTGACCATGTCCTTGTCGACCTGGATGATCTGGAGCTCGGTCTCGGTGATCTTGCCCTTGGCCTGCGCGCGCGAGGCGATGTACTGGGCGCGCTCGCCGTTGAGGCGGGCGCTGTCGCGCTCCAGCGTGGTCAGGCGCGAGATCTGCACCAGATGCTTCTCATAGAGATCGCGCACGCCGACCAGCTCCTGCTGCACCAGCGAGATTTCCTTGTCCTTGGCCTTTTCCTGCGCGGACAGACCCGCAATCTCTTCGTTGAGCTGCTGGATGCGTTCGCGCAGCTGCGCCTTCTGGCCGGCACGGCCGTTGACGCGCACGTCGAACAATTTCGTCTCAGCGGACAGCAGCGCCTTGACGTCGGGATCGTTGCCGCGATCGAGCAGCGATCGCGGGAAGTCGATCGTGTCGATCCCGCGCTGCTCGGCCTGGAGCCGCGCCGCGCGCGCCTGCGCAGCATCGAGATTCTTGGTGACGATGGCGAGGTTCGCCTTGGTGACGGTATCGTCCAGTCGCACCACGATGTCGCCGGCCTTGACCACGTCGCCGTCGCGGGCGCGCAGCTCGCCGACCACGCCGCCGGTCGGGTGCTGCACCTTCTTGACGTTGGATTCGACCACGATCTGGCCCGGCGCGATCAGCGCGCCGGAGATCTGCACGGTCGATGCCCAGCCGCCGAGGCCGACCACGAGAACCAGCACGATCCCAAGCCCGAGCATCAGGTGAAAGCGGATCGAGTCCCGCACGGTCCTCTTCGCGGCTGGCTTGCCGCCTATCGTCATCGTGCTCATGACTTGCCGCCTTCGCTGACGATCTTGATCGGTGCCGGCGGCGTCACGCGCGGCTGCAGCACTTGCGCGAGCACCTGCTCCTTCGGTCCGAAGGCCTGCATGCGGCCGTCGCGCAGCACCAGGATCTGGTCGACCGCCTCGACGCCGATCGGTCGGTGCGCCACCACGATGACGATGGCGCCGCGGTCGCGTGCACCGCGGATCGCGCGGGTCAACGCCTCGTCGCCTTCGGTGTCGAGATTGGAATTGGGCTCGTCGAGCACGATCAGGAACGGATTGCCGTAGAGGGCACGCGCCAGCGCCACGCGCTGGGCCTGGCCTGCGGAGAGCGCGGTGCCCTGCTCGCCGACCTGCGTGTTGTAGCCCTCACGCATCTTGATGATCATCTCGTGCACGCCGGCTTCCTTGGCCGCGGCGATGATGCCGTCGGAGGTCGCCGCGGGATCGAACCGGCTGATGTTCTGCGCGATGGAGCCGCCGAACAATTCGACGTCCTGCGGCAGATAACCGATGTGGCGACCCAGCATGTCGCTCGACCATTGGTCGAGCGCCGCGCCGTCGAGCCGCACCTTGCCGCGAACGGGCTGCCAGACACCGACCAGCGCGCGGATCAGCGAGGATTTGCCGGAGCCGCTCGGTCCGATCACGCCGAGGCCGTTGCCGGCGGCGAGCGCGAAAGTGACGTCCTGCACGATGAGGCGCTGGTCGCCCGGCGGCACCATGGCGATGCCCTCGACCGATAGGCGGCTGGTGGGCGCCTGCAACTGGGTCGGCATCGTCTGCGCCGGCATCTGCTCCAAAAGGCGTGTGAGGCGATGCCAGCTCTGGCGTGCCGCGACGAAGGATTTCCAGTGCGCAATCGCAAGATCGACCGGCGCCAGCGCGCGGGCGGACAGGATCGAGCCGGCGATGATGATACCGGCGGTGGCCTCCTGGTGGATGACGAGATAGGCGCCGACCGCGAGCACGGCCGATTGCAGCATCATGCGCAGCACCTTGGCGACGGCGCCGAGACCGCCGGCGACGTCGCTCGCACGCTGGTTGCCGTCGAGATATTTTTCGTTGGCCTCGCTCCAGCGCTGGTTCATCCGGCCGGTCATGCCCATCGACACCATGACTTCGGCATTGCGGCGGCTGGACTGGGCGATGTCGTTGCGCTGGGCGGCAAGGCCCATCGCCTCCTTCGCCGGCTGGCGGGACATGAATTCGGTGACCACCGTCAGCCCGACCAGGATGATGGCGCCGACCAGGGCGGTCACACCGATCATGACGTGGAAGGCGAAGCAGATGGCGAGATAGAGCGGCAGCCAGGGCAGATCGAAGAACGCGCTCGGGCCCATACCGCCGAGGAAGGAGCGGACATTGTCGAGGTCGCGCAGCGGCTGCAGGCCCTCGTTGCGGTTGCCGACCAGCAGAGGCAGGCGCACGATGGTGTCGAACACGCGCTTGTTGAGGGCCTCGTCGAGCGCGGTGCCGATCCGCCCCAGGATCCGGTTGCGGATCATGTCGAGCACGCCCTGCGCGGCATAGAGGAAGCTGGCGAGGACGATCAGGCCGACAAGGGTCGGAACGCTGCGGCTCGGCAGCACCCGGTCGTAGACCTCGAGCATGAAGATCGACCCGGTCAGATAGAGCAGGTTGATCATGCAGCTCATCAAGCCGACGCCGATGAACGCGGTGCGACAGGCGCGCAAGGCGTCACCGAGCTCTGAACGGCGGACGCCAGGTACGGCTGCCATCAGTCTGATCTCTTTCAGGTGAGGGGCCGGAGCCCCTGATTTCACAGGCAGTTCAGGGGTAATCGACCCGGATTAACATGGTCTTCCCGCTGCGCCGAGCGCAGCCGATTTAATCCGGGACCCTGATGGGTCACATCACCCCCTGACGGCCTCGCACGCAAGTCAGGTATTTCACAGTCTTTGCGGCTTTTTATAGCAGACATCGCGGCCTCTCCCCAGCCGGGGAGAGGCGAAAGCTCCGATTGAGCCGAGGCAGCTGCTAAAGCCGGCCGCCGCTGCGCACCAGCCTGACGACCAGCAGCAGGATGACCGCACCGATGGCGGAATAGACGATCTCGGACACCAGGCCCGTGCCGATGCGAATGCCAAGCTTCGGAAACAACAGGCTGGCTACCAGCGCGCCGCAGATGCCGATGACGATGTCGCCGATGATCCCGAACCCGGCACCCCGCACGATCTTTCCGGCCAGCCAGCCGGCCACCAGGCCGACGAACAGGATGACGAGCAGGCCTTCGTTGGAAATGTACATCAGTGAGATCCCTCTGGCGTGAATGCCTCGCATGGAACGGGAACCGGAATGAATGGGGTGTGAATGCGGTTCCCTGCCGCCTGGTTGCGCTTGCCGGAACAAAAATGTCGAAAACAACCCCATGCACAGTAGAAACGGGTTCGACGCTTGGTGCGCGGCCAAGTGTGACAAGTCGGTGTTGTCGTGGAGGAATTTGGTAGCCCGCGATTCTCCTGACCTCTCCCCGTAAGAACGGGGCGAGGGAGCGTACCGGCTACGTCGCCGCCACCGGCTCCGCCAGCACGCACCGCGCCGCCCGGCCCGGTCCGACCGCCACATTGGGAGGCAATTGCTCCAGGCAGCGCGGCTCGGCGAGCTTGCAGCGCGGGGCGAAGGAGCAGCTGTTCGGCTTCTCCGCCAGCGAGGGCGGGGTCCCGGGGATGGTTTCGAGGCGCTGCCCCCGCTTGGCGCCGTGGATGGTCGAGGCGAGCAGGCCCTTGGCGTAGGGATGCACCGGGCTGCGGACGATGTCGCGCAGCGTGCCCTGCTCCGCGATCTGGCCGGCATACATCACCGCCACGCGGTCGCAGATCTCGATGGCGACGCCGATGTCGTGGGTGACGAAGATGACGGACATGCCGAACTCGCGCTGCAGCTCGCGCAACAGCAGCAGGATCTGGATCTGCACGGTGGCATCGAGCGCGGTGGTCGGCTCGTCCGCGAGCAGGATCTTGGGGCGGCAGGCCAGCGCCAGCGCGATCATCGCGCGCTGGCGCATGCCGCCGGACATCTCGTGCGGATAGGCGTCGAGACGCCGCCTGGCCGAGGGAATTCGCACGACCTCGAGCATATCGAGTGCACGCGCCCTGCCCTCTGCGTAAGACTTGCCCTCATGACGCACCACGCTTTCGGCGATCTGCGCGCCGATGGTGTAGACCGGGTCGAGCGCGAGCGCGGGCTCCTGAAAGATCATCGACACCGTCTGGCCGCGGAACGACGAGAGTTCCTCGTCGTTCATGGCCAGAACGTCGCGGCCCATCACGTTGACCTTGCCCTTGATCTGCGTGCGCTTCTTCGGCAATAGCCGCATCAGCGCACGCAATGTCACGCTCTTGCCCGAACCGGACTCGCCGAGCAGGCCCAGAACCTCGCCGTCGCCCAGCGAGAGACTGAGGTCGTTCACGGCATAGACCGTGCGCTCGCCGGTGAAGCGGATGTTGAGGCCTGAGATGTCGACGAGCTTTGTCATGACGGCAGCTTGGGTATCCGGTCGTGATAGTCGGTGACGCGCTGGAACGCGGCGCCGATGGTGAGCAGGGTCGCCTCGTCGAAGGAGCGGCCGATCAGCTGCATGCCGACCGGCAGGCCGCTTTTGGTGAAGCCCGAGGGAATGGTCAGCGACGGCAGGCCAAGATAATTCACCGGACGGGTGAACAGCGTCAGGCGCTGCACCATGGCCGGCGCGTTCGGACCGCCACCGACGTCGCTCTCCTCGATCGTCGGTGCCGGCACCGGCGAAGCCGGCGCGATGATCGCGTCAACTCCGGCCGTGGCCGCATTGTGAGCCGCGAGCGCCGGACCGCGCCAGCGCATCGCTTCGAGATAGGTGATGGCGGGCACGGCGAGACCGTTCTGAAGCCGCATCAGGACCTGCGGGCCGTAATCCTGCGGACGCTCGATCATCCAGCGCTTGTGGAAGGCGGCCGCTTCCGCCGCGAGCACGAGCTGGCTTGCCGATGACAATTGCCGCTGGTCCGGCAGCTCGACCTTGACGATGTCGGCGCCTTCGCGCTTGAGCACCGCGATGGTCTCGTCGAGCACGCGCGCGACCTCGCTGTCGAGATCGTCGACATAGAACGACGCGGGCACGCCGATCTTGAGGCCCTTCAGCGAGCCCTTGGTCGCCGCGACATAGTCCGACAGCGGCTCGTGGCTGGTGGTCGAATCCGCGGGATCGAGACCAGCTATCAACGCCAGCAGCAGCGCACAATCCTCCGCGGTCCGCGCGAGCGGGCCGACGGTGTCGAGCGATTGCGACAGCGGCATCGCGCCGGCGCGGCTGACGCGGCCGACGGTGGTCTTCAGGCCCGTGACGCCGCAGAAATGCGCGGGCATGCGGATCGAGCCGCCGGTGTCGGAGCCGAGCGCGGCAAACGTCAGGCGCGCGGCGACCGACGAGCCGGAGCCGGACGAGGAGCCGCCGGTGATGTGCGCGACGTTCCAGGGATTGCGCACCGGGCCATAGTGATGGTTGTGCCCGGTCGGGCCGTAGGCGAACTCGGCCAGATGCAACGTGCCGAGGCGAACCTGCCCGGCATCCTTCAGCCGCTGCAGGGCGGTGGAGGTCACGGTCGGCACGAAATCGCGGCGGATCAGCGAGCCGCAGGTCGAGACCTTGCCGGCATCGTAATACATATCCTTGTGCGCCAGCGGCACGCCATGCAGCGGACCGCGGACATTGCCCTTGGCAAGCTCGGCGTCGGCGGCCTCGGCCGCTTTCAACGCAGCCTCCGCTTCGATCGACATGAAGGCGTTGAGATGCGGCTGCCACTGCGCGATGCGGTGCAGCAGCGCCCGCGTCACCTCGTGCGAGGACACCTGCTTCATCGCGATCGCACGCGCGACCTCGGTGAGCGTCATCAAGGCTGGCTCAGTGCTCATTTCGACACCTTCAGCGTCTGCGCGATCGGATAGAGCGCGGGCTCGAGGTCGAACGGCAACGTGCCGGCGATGGCTTCAAAACCTTCGAAGGCCGGCCCGATCGAATTGGAGATGCGGGTTGCGATCTCGTCGTCGACGGGAACGCCGGCCACTTGCGCAATCGGCTTGATCTCTTTGGGTGTCGGTCTCGTCATGCGGTTTCCTCTGCGGGCGCGCGGCTATGGCCTGAACCCGGGATCGCCATGTAGCACGCGGCTTCGTGGCCCATTGTATCGACGGCCGTCAGCTTTGGTGCGGCATTTGCGCAGAGCGGCTCCGCAAACGCGCAGCGGGTGTGGAAGCGACAGCCCGGCGGCGGATCGATCGGGTTGGGCGGATCGCCCGAGATCGGCGGCTTCTCGGTGCGGCGGTCCGGGTCGGACGACGGCATCGCAGCAAGCAGTGCGCGCGTGTAGGGATGCGCGGGGCTGTCCCAGACCTGGTCAACGGGGCCGAGCTCGACGACCTCGCCGAGATACATCACCAGCACGCGGTCCGAGATGTAGCGGACGACGTTGAGGTCGTGGCTGATGAAGAGATAGGTCAGACCGAACTCGCGCTTGAGATCGGCAAGCAGATTGAGCACCTGCGCCTCGACCGATTTGTCGAGCGCGGAGACCGCTTCATCGAGGATGACCAGGTGCGGCGACAGCGCCAGGGCACGCGCGATATTGACGCGCTGGCGCTGGCCGCCGGAGATCTCGTGCGGGTAGCGGTTGGCGAAGTTTGCAGGGACCAGGCCCACCTTGCCGAGCAGCTCGCGCGCCAGGGCACGCGCCGTGCCCTCCGCCATGCCGTGCACCTTCGGGCCGAAGGCGATGGATTCCTCGATCGTCAGGCGCGGATTGAGCGAGGCGTAGGAGTCCTGGAACACCATCTGCATGCCGCGGCGAAGTTCGCGCAAGCTCAGGGACTGCCCGACTGTCATGCCGTCATAGATGATGTCGCCGACATCGCGCGGCATCAGGTGCATCAAGAGACGGGCGGTGGTCGACTTGCCACAACCGGACTCGCCGACGATGCCGACCGTCTCGCCCTTGGCGACGGAGAAGGAGACGTTGTCGACGGCGCGGACGGTGCGCTTGGCGGCGAACAGCCCGCCGCGCACGGGGAAGTGTTTTGTCAGACCGTTGACCTGAAGCAGCGGCTGCGCGGCGCCGCCAAGGTCTTCGATCGGCTCCAGCATGGCGACGGGGGTGTTGGTTTCGCTCATGGCCGCCGTCCTTCACCGTCATGGCCGGGCTTGTCCCGACCATCCACGCCTTGACACGCGACACAAAGAACGTGGATGCCCGGGACAAGCCCGGGCATGACGAGCTTCTGTGCCACGCCAGTGTGCATGTGCATCATCATCTTAATTCCTGATGTCCATGGCGCTGCGCAGGCCGTCCGAGAGCAGATTGAAGCAGATCGAGACCGCGAAGATCATCGCGCCCGGAAGCGCGGCGACCCACGGGTTGACGTAGATCGCGGTCCGCAACGTGTTGAGCATCAGTCCCCATTCCGGCTCCGGCGGCTTGGTGCCGAGACCGAGGAAGGAAAGGCCGGCGGCCAGGATCATCGAGACCGAGATCAGGCTGGTGGCATAGACGAAGATCGAGCCCAGAACGTTGCCGAGAATGTGCACGCGCATGATGGTGAAGGGCCCCGCGCCGGAGGCACGCGCGGCCTCGACGAAGTCCATGTTGCGCACGCCGGTGGTGACGCTTTCGGCGACGCGGGTGATCTGCGGCACGAACACGACGGTCAGCGATACGATGGAGTTGAGGATACCGGCCCCCAGCGCACCGGAGATCGCGATCGCGAGCAGCACGGACGGGAAGGCGTAGAATACGTCGATCGTACGCATGATCGCGGTGTTGAGCTTGCCGCCGACATAACCGGCGACCAGGCCGAGCGATGTGCCGATGCAGAAGGCGAGGATCACAGGCAAAATGCCGATGACCAGCGACAGGCGCCCGCCATAGATCAGTCGCGCCAGCATGTCGCGGCCGAGCTCGTCGGTGCCGAGCGGATAGCCCACCGTGCCGATGTGGCGGAGGCGGCGGATCATCGAGCCCTTGTAGGGATCTTCGAGCCCGAGCCACGGCGCAAGGATCGCGGAGAGGAAGATCAGTAGCAGCACCAGCGCGCAGGCCATGCTGACCTTGTCACGCCGGATGCGGCGGCCGACGGTGGCCCAATAGCCGCGCGCCTTGGTCGCGGGCGCCGCCTGGAGCGCGGCGTCGGCGGTGGCTGACAACGGAAGCTCGCTCATCGGCTAGCCCCGCTTGATGCGCGGATCGATCGCGGCTTGCGCGATGTCGACCAGCAGATTGAGGAAGACGAAGAACAGCGCCAGGATCAGGATCGTGCCCTGCAGCAGCGGCAGGTCGCGCTGGAAGATCGCCGAGTTGAGCAGGAAGCCCGAGCCCGGCCAGGAGAACACGGTCTCGATCAGGATCGAGCCGCCGAGCATGTAACCGAGCTGAAGTCCCATCACTGCGAGCGCGGTGGGCGCGGCGTTCTTGATGACGTGGCGGAACACGCCGGTCTCGTGCAGGCCCTTCGCGCGCAAGGCCTCGACGAAGTCCTGCGAGAGAATGTCGCCGGTGAGCGCGCGCACGGTGCGGGTGACGATGCCCATCGGGATCACCGAGGTCGTGATTGCCGGCAGCACCAGATATTTCATGTGCGCCCAGTCCCAGGCCCAGGAGTTGGAGCCGTTCGGACCGGCGCCGACCGCGGGCAGCCAGTTGAGCTGAACCGAGAAGATGATGACCAGCACCATGCCGAGCCAGTAATGCGGCACGGACACGCCAGCGATGGCAAAGGACGTCGCGACCTTGTCGATCCAGGTCTCGCGGAAATAGCCGGCGATCAGACCGAGCAGGATGCCCATGGTGAAGCCGATGATGGCGGCGGCAATCGCCAGCGTGACGGTGTTGGCGACCGCGCGCATGACCTCGGCGAGCACGGGACGCCCGGTGGCGATGGAATTGCCGAGATCGCCGTGCAGCGCGCGCAGCAGCCACAGCCCGAACTGCACCGGCAGCGGACGGTCGAAACCATAGGCGGCGCGCAGCTGCGCCGCGAGCTCCTGCGAGGCATCCGCGGGCAGCACCGCGACGAGCGGATCGCCCGGCGTGATGTGCACGAGCAGAAAGCACACCAGCGCCACGCTGATGACGATCGGGATGACGTAGACGATGCGTCTGGCGATATAGGCGAGCACGTCGGATTCTTTCTTCCCTTCTCCCCTTGTGGGAGAAGGTGGCGCGCAAGCGCCGGATGAGGGGTTGTGTCCGCGGACGAAATTGCTTCGATGGAGAGGTCCGCATCCGCGGAGAGAGACCCCTCACCCGGCTTCGCTAAAGCGAAGCCACCCTCTCCCACAACGGGAGAGGGTGCACCGAGTACGTTGCGATAGGCTACTGCATCGACACCAGCGAGAAGTCGATGAACCAGCTCTTCGGTTGCACGACGCCGGTCACCTTCGGGCTGATGGCGCGGGGGCCAACGTCATGGGCGACGTAGAGGAAGGCGGCGTCGTCGACGGAGGCTGCGTGCAGCTCGGCGAGCGCAGCGTCACGCGCGGCGGGATCGAAGGTCTGCCGCGCCTTCTTTACCAGCTCGTCGAACTTGGGATTGTTGATGAAACCCCAATTGTTCGAGACCGGCGGCGCCATGCTCGACTGCAGGAAGCGCACCAGCGCGAAGAACGGGTCCATCGCCGCATAGGTGACGTTGGTCGCGTTCGAGCCGTTGGCGCTGGGGTCCTTGGCGCCGCGGCGCCAGTTGGTGAACAGCGTGTTCCACTCGATGACATCGAGCTTCACGTCGAAATAGCATTCGGCGAGCGCCTGCTGGAGATATTCGTTCATCGGCAACGGCTGCATCTGGCCCGATCCCGACGCCGACGTCTGGATCTTCACCGTCAGCTTCTTGGACGGGCCGAAGCCGGCCTCCTGCATCAGCTTTTGGGCGGCCGCCTTGTCATACTTGATCTCGAAGGTCGGCTTGCCGCGCCAGGGATGGCCGGGCTCGAAGGTGCCGGTCGCCGGCACCATCAGGCCGGCGAGCAGGCCGTCCCTCAGGCCTTCACGATCGACGCAGAGGTTTGCGGCCTTGCGCACGCGGATGTCGTTCCACGGCGAGCCTTCGATGCGCGAGAACTGCCACGGCCAGACGTGCGGCTGCTCGTTGGCGTAGAGCTTGAAGCCGCGCTGCTTGAGCTCGGGCAGCGCATCCGGCGCCGGCGCCTCGACCCAATCGACCTGACCGGAGAGCAGTGCCGCGGTGCGGGCGTTCGCTTCCGGCATCGGCACCAGCACCATCTTGTCGACCTTGGGCACGCGCGCCTTGTCCCAATAGCTCGCATTCTTCACCAGCTCGAGCCGTTCGCGCGGGGTGAAGCTCGCCATCTTCCACGGGCCGGTGCCCGCGGCGTCCTTGGCAAACGCCGTCCAGGCGGCCTGCGACTTCGCCTTGGCATCGGCGCCTTCGGCCTTCTCATAGAAGTGCTGCCACTTCGCCGGGCTCGCCATGAACAGATTGGTGAGGTTGATCGGCAGGAAGCTGTCGGGCTCCTTGGTGGTGAGCTCGACCGTCATGTCGTCGATCTTCCTGGCGGAGGCCAGCGTCGGCATGCGCGATGCCGTGACGCCGACCTGGCTGGCGTCGAACTGCGGCGCATCCTGCTTCAGCACCTTGTCGACGTTCCACACCACGGCGTCGGCATTGAACGGCGAGCCGTCATGGAAGGTGACGCCGGGGCGCAGCTTGAAGGTCCATTTGGTCTTGTCGGCGTCGTCGACCTTCCACTCGGTGGCGAGGCCGGGGATCACCGTGCTCGCCTTGTCGGCGGACGAGAGGTCCCAGCCGGTCAGCGCGTCATACATGGTGAGGCCGGTGAAACGGTTGCCTTCAAAGCCCTGATCGGGCTGGCCCAGCGTGCGCGGAATATCGGCAGCGGTCATGCCGATGCGCAGCACGGTCTCGGCACTGGCCACGTGCGGCCACGCGGCCGCCGTCGTCAGAGCCAGCGCCGCAATCAGCGCCGCACGTGTGGTCGTCTTGATAAGCATCGCCTCAATCCTTTTCCGGCTTACGATGATTAATTTTGATGCAAACGTATGCAATGGCTATGCCAAAGAGAAACTTTTTCTGCAAATTCCCCCTGCGACGACAAGTCTTTGTGATTGTCGGGGCGCAAAGCCGCGGCGCTGCCTATTCTGGCATCAAGATTGCAAGTTTGGCTCTGACTTCTCCCCAATTTACTCCTGGAGCCCTGGGCCATGCGTACCCGACTATCGACTTGTCTCGCCGTGCTTGCGCTGGCGGCTTCTGCAATCTCGGCGCATGCCGAAACGGTGGTGCGCTACGGCATCTCGATGGCGGACATTCCGCTGACGACCGGCCAGCCCGATCGCGGCGCCGGCGCCTATCAGTTCACCGCCTACACGATCTACGATCCGCTGGTGGCCTGGGAGATGGAAGTCGCCGACCGGCCGGGCAAGCTGGTGCCGGGGCTAGCCACCGAATGGAAGGTGGACGACAAGGACAAAACGAAGTGGCGCTTTACCTTGCGCCAGGGCGTGAAGTTCCACGACGGCAGCGAGTTCAACGCCGACGCTGTGATCTGGAATCTGGACAAGGTGCTCAACGACAAGGCGCCGCAATTCGACAAGCGGCAGAGCGCACAGGTGAAGACGCGGCTTCCGTCGGTCGCGAGCTACGCCAAGATCGACGATTCCACGGTGGAGATCACCACCAAGACGGTCGATTCCTTCTTCCCCTATCAGATGCTCTGGTTCCTGGTGTCGAGCCCCGCGCAGTACGAGAAGCTCGGCAAGGACTGGGACAAGTTCGCCAGCCAGCCCTCCGGCACCGGCCCGTTCAAGCTGACCAAGCTGGTGCCGCGCGAGCTCGCCGAGCTGACGAAGAATCCGGATTACTGGAACAAGAAGCGCATTCCCAAGGTCGACAAGCTCGTGCTGGTGCCGATGCCGGAAGCGCTGACGCGCACCAACGCGCTGCTCGCCGGACAGGTGGACCTGATCGAGACGCCGGCGCCGGACGCCGTGCCTCAGCTCAAGGCCGCCGGCATGAAGCTGGTCGACAACGTCACGCCGCACGTCTGGAATTATCACCTCAGCGTGCTGCCGGGCTCGCCCTGGACCGATATCCGCCTGCGAAAGGCGCTGAACCTCGCAATCGATCGCGAGGCCGTGGTCGGCCTGATGAATGGCCTCGCAAAACCCGCCAAGGGCCAGGTCGATCCGTCGAGCCCGTGGTTCGGCAAGCCGAGCTTCGAGCTGAAATACGATCTTGCCGCCGCGAAGAAGCTGGTCGAGGAAGCCGGATATTCCAAGGCCAAGCCGCTGAAGGCCACCTTCATCATCGCGCAGGGCGGCACCGGCCAGATGCTGTCGCTGCCGATGAACGAGTTCCTGCAGCAGAGCTTCAAGGAGATCGGCATCGACATCGACTTCAAGGTCGTCGAGCTCGAGACGCTCTATACGCATTGGCGCAAGGGCGCGGCCGACGAGATGAACGCCGGCATCACCGCCAACAACATCGCCTACGTCACCTCCGACCCGCTCTACGCCATCGTCCGCTTCTTTCATTCGGGCCAGATCGCGCCGGTCGGCGTCAACTGGGGCGGCTACAAGAACCCGAAGGTCGACGCGCTGATCGACGAAGCCAAGCAGATCTTCGATGCCACCAAGCAGGACGAATTGCTGGCCCAGGCCCACGCGCTGATCGTCGACGACGCCGCGCTGGTGTGGGTCGTGCACGACACCAACCCGCATGCGCTGTCGCCGAAGATCAAGCAGCTCGTGCAGGCCCAGCACTGGTTCCAGGACCTGACGACGATCGGGGTGGAGTGAGGGGACGAGCTGCCGCGTCAAGCACTGACGTCATCCCGGGGCGCGACGTAGTCGCGAACCCGGGATCCATAGCCACAGGAAGTGATTTGGCGAAGATTCGGAGTTGCGAGCTCGCGCTATAACCGCTCCCTGGGGTTATGGGTCCCCGCCTTCGCGGGGACGACACCATTGTTGTGGCGCCAGCGGAGCCTTCTCGCCCGCCCTACTTCGTCAGCAGCGCATAGGCCCCGGTCCAGCCCTCGGCCGGCGGGTTGAGCTGGAAATCCTTGATGCGGACCTCGTAGAGCTTGAACAGCTTTTCCAGCGTGTCGGCATCCTCGCTGCGGCGGCCGCGTTCGATGGCGTCGAGCGCGCCCTGCCAGTCGCGACTGCGGTAGCAGCCGAGCATCTCGATGGTGATGTTGCGCAGGCGCTGGAACGGTCCCGATTGCATCACGTCGCTGCGGCCGGCGATGGCATAGATCACCTCCGGCTCGGTCTTGCCCTTGACCATGATGAAGTCGAGCTCGAGGATCGCGAACTTGTCCTTGGCCGCGAGCGCGGTCCGGGATCCCACGATGATCGGGAAGCCGTACTCCTTCGACTGGCCTTCGAGGCGCGACGCGAGATTCACGCTGTCGCCGAGCACCGAATAGTTCTTCTTCAGGTCAGAGCCCATGTTGCCGACCACGCCGATACCGGTGTTGAGGCCGATGCCGACATTGAGCGGGATGTAGACGTGGCCGCCGTCGGCGGCCTCCTGCTCGCGCACCTTGTTGACGGCGTCGATCCGCTCCAGCATCTGGATCGCGGCCTCGCAGGCGTTGACCTCGTGCGCGGCATCGTCGAGCGGCGCGTTCCAGAACGCCATGATGGCGTCGCCCATGTATTTGTCGATGTAGCCCTTCTGATCGATGATCACGTCCGTGAGCGGCGTCAGGAATCGGTTCATCAGCGCGATCAGCCCCTGCGGATCGTGCTTGTAGGTCTCCGAGATCGTGGTGAAGCCGCGCACGTCGGAGAACATGATCGTCATTTCGCGCTCCTCGCCGCCGAGCACGAGCTTTTCCGGCGACTGAGCGAGCTGCTCGACCAGCACCGGCGACATGTATTGCGCGAACATGCCACGGATCTGCACGCGCTGGCGCTGCTCGCGCACGAAGCTTGCGAAGATCAGCGTCAGGTAGATCGCGGTGGTCGAGAACAACGGATAGGTGAAGTCGATCAGATAGCGGTACTGCGCGTAGAAGAACCAGGAGACGCCGACCAGCACCGCGGCAAAGGCTGCGCCCGCGAGCACCAGCTTCACCGGACCGAGATTCGGCGTGAAGATGATGACGAGCAGGCCGATGAAGAGCGCCGCGAGCAACTCGACGCCGAGCGCATAGTTGGGCTGCGAGATCACCGCGCTGCTCAGCACGCTCTCCAGCACCTGCGCGTGGATCTCGACACCGGGCATGGCCCTCGACACCGGCGTGGTCTTGATGTCGTTCAATCCGACTGCGGAGGTGCCGACCAGCACCAGCTTGCCGGCGATCCTGTTCGGCGGCACGGTGTTGTCGAGCACGTCGGCGGCGGACACGTAGATCGAGGGATCCTGCGGCGCATAGTGCACCCAGAGCTGGCCGTTCCGGTCGGTCGGGATTTCCACGCCCTTGAGCCGGACGGCGCGGATGCCGGTCTTGTCGGTGCGCACCAGCAGGGTCGGCGTGCCTGTCGCGACCCGCAGGATCTCGAGGCTGAGCGAGGGCATGATGTTGCCCTGGGCGCGCATCACCATCGGCACCCGGCGGATCAGGCCGTCGCGTTCGGTGCGGATGGTGAACAGGCCGCGGCCGGCGGCGACTTTCTCGATGGCAGGCACGTTGCGGAGAAGGCCCGGGAATTCGTACAGGAAGTTATCGGCGCCCTCCTCTCCGACGGTCGCAACGCCGGTGAGCGGCAGCGTCTTGTCGATCTCCGACGAAATGGCCCGCTGCCCGGTCTCGCCCAGCACGACGCGCGAGCGCTTGATCGCTTCGGCAAGGATCTGGTCGTTGCTCGGCAGCTCGCGCAGCTTGGCGCGGGTGGCGTCGTCGAGATAGCGCATCTGGCCCGCGACCAGATCCGGGTTGAGCCGGTCGGCTTCCGAGAACACCACGTCGAAGCCGATCACCACCGCGCCGTTGTTGGTGAGATTCTGGATCAGGTCCGCGATCCGCGTCCGCGGCCACGGCCACTGGCCGAGCCTGGCGAGGCTTTTGTCGTCGATGTCGACGATGACGACCGGCCGCGCCGCCTTCTGGCGCGGGTCGATCAGCTGAAACATGTCGAAGGTGCGCAGCCGCAATTCCTGGATCGGCGGCGGATCCCACAGCCGCGCGCCGGCAAACAGCACCAGCAGCGCCAGACACATCAGCCGCGCAAAGCCGAACTTTCGCGAAAACCACCGCCGCAGGATTTTGGGAGTTTTCATGGGGGTGGGATATCACGCCGCCCGAGCAAATGGCAGCGACATCGGACGTCCCGACGGCCGGCCCCCTTTGCGCCGCTCTCAGGCATGGAAAATGAAGTCGCTGGCCTGAACCTGAGCAACGTTCTTCAAGAGGATGCTGTCATGGGCGTCGATCGTTATCAGCGTATCGCTCCCGACCTGGGTCGTGTGCTGACCAAGCCAGGTCGCGCCATTCGCGGTGGTGACGGCCGACAGGTCGATGTGGTCCTCGCCGGACGTGAAATTTACGATCACATCGTGGTTCGAATTGGCCGCGAACACGAACTGATCCTGGTAGTTGGTGCCGAAGAACACATCCTTGCTTGTCGTGCCCGTGAGAGTCACTGCGCTCTGTTCGGTCACGTTGAAGATCAGGTTGACGGTATCCTTGACGCCGTGACTGTCGGTCACGGTGAAGGCGATCATGTCGTTGGCCGGCGGCGTCGGTCCGGGGGTGTAGGTCACATTGGCGATGTCTGTATTGACATCGTTGAGAGAGAGACCGTCCCCTTGCGAGAGAGCGACACTGCTGCCAACGGCGGAGCCGGCGGTCACAGCGCTCAGGCTGTAGGTCCCGTCTGACGGCCCTGAAACCGACAGGCCCGTCAACGTGTCGCTGTTGTTCTCGTTGTGGGTATGGACGACATGCGAGGTGTCGATCACCGGCGATTGGTCAACGGTGAAGGACACGGTCGCGGTAGAGGTCTTGACGCCGTCCGAGATGGTGTAGGTGAAGCTGTCGGCGCCGAAATAGTCGGTCGCCGGCGAGTAGGTGATGATGTTGCCATTGAGCGCGACCGTTCCGCCGTGGGCGGAGAGACCCCCCACCGACGTAACGGTGATGGGATTGCTCGCGGAATGGGTATCGTTCGCCAGCAATTGCGCGGTGGTCAGCGTGGCCCCGGTATTCTCCCGGAACGCAACCTGGCCGGCCTGCCCGCCCCACTCCTCGACGTAACCCTGATCATTGGTCCACCAGGGTGGAGCGTCATTCCAGCTCCCGTCCGCTTTTAACAGCACGACCGCCGACGTCGATCCGAAGCCGCCATTGGGTTCGCCTCCACCCCAATTGGTGTAGGAGAACAGCGTCCCGTTTTCCGGCCCGGACGTCCAGCTCCAGACCGCGCCGGTATCCGTTGTTCCGTCACTGCTGCCATCCGAATTGGCATTGCCCGTCGTGCCTCCAAGCCAACCGACGTGATTCCCCACCACTGAGTGAACAAAGCTGTTTTCGTCCGCGCTGGTGATCGTCGCCAGATAGGCGCCGTCGTTTGCGGCGTTAGTCGCAGCCGTCCCGTACTCGACGGAATCCATTGAAACAAAGCGATAATAGTGCCCGTTCGCGGGATCGAGAACCCAGCCATCTGCCGGCAAGGGCGAGGCAGAATTGTCGATCGTATCGTCGTTTGCGACGAGGATGTCTGGCGGAGGGGTCACCTCAATGCCGATCGATGCAGCCAGGTCCGACACCGGCGTGGTGCCGCCGTGGCCGATGCCTGCATTCGTGATGTCGATCGTGGCAGCCGATGCCGTCGTAGTGACGGTACCTGTATAGGTGTCGTCGAGCGCATGGACGTCGAGCGCGCCGGGCGTCCCGCTGAATCCGTTCGCGGGGACAAACCGGATCAGCGTATTAGAGCTCAGCACCAGCGCCTGGGTGTCGCTGACCGAACCGATATCGACCCAACTGCCTCCGAGCTCGTACTGCCAGACGCCCTGGTCGGTTGTCGCGGCATCCGACGTCACCCCGATGGCCTTCAGGCTCGCGTTGGCGTCGACGTCATGGAACTTGGTAGCGAAGAGATCGCTGATTTTGCTTCCAGCCGGATCGCTGTCATTGCCGACGACAGACGCCAACGTCGTGCTGTCGAGCGTCGGCGCGTCGTTGGTGCCATTGATGATGATTGTGACCACGCCGTTGCCGGTGCCCGTCGGGGCATGACCGTCGTCCGGAACGATCGTGTATTGCAGAGAAAGCGTCTGGCCCGCGGCGAGGAAATCAAAGGCCTGATCGCCCGAATTGAACTCCCAGCCGAACTGGGCATGATTGGCCGTGCCGTTCAGGATTTCGCCAGACGGCACAGTGAAATAGTTCAGCAGGTCCATATTCGACAGGCTGCCGACGCCGTCGGCCTGCAGATGACCCTCGAGCGAAATGGTGACGTGGTCGAGTGAGACGCTCACGTGATCGGTGGCGTCGAGATCGGACAGGGTCAGCGTGCCGGTCTTGTCCAGACCCGCATTGGCCTCGTTCGCGGTCCCGCCAGCGCTGTCGCTACTCGCGGCAGCGATCGTCGGGGCATCGTTGGCGCCGGTCACGTTCACCTTGAACGTGGCCGTCCCGACGGCGTTCTGCGCGTCCGTGGTCTGGACCGTGAACGTATCGGCATAGGATCCGGCCGACAGCGCGTTGATTGC
Organism: Bradyrhizobium betae; assembly: GCF_008932115.1. Lineage (NCBI taxonomy): Bacteria > Pseudomonadati > Pseudomonadota > Alphaproteobacteria > Hyphomicrobiales > Nitrobacteraceae > Bradyrhizobium > Bradyrhizobium betae. Next base: position 4,039,840 of record NZ_CP044543.1, on the reverse strand, counting down.
GGCGGCGTCGGGGACGTAGTCGTAGGTACCGTCGTCGTTGACCGTCAGGGAGCCGTAGTGCCCCGCAACAGTCGTCGTCGGATGGTTCGTCGCATCTAGCACGGCATATTTGAGCGTCGCGGTCTCGCCATGGTCGGCGTCGGCTCCGACCAGCGTCCCCGTGATATCCGGGAAGCTGTCGGACACGGCGGTATCCACGAGTGGACCCGTAGTCACCGGCGCCAGCGTCGGCGCATCGTTGGCGCCGGTGACGGTGACGGTGACGTCGGCCGTCGTGGTGTGGCCCTGGTGGTCATCGAGCGTGATGGTCGAAACCACCGTCGCGGTCTGGCCCTTGGCGAGGAAATCGAGCGCATTGTCGGCGATCGAATAGTGCCAGGTGACTGCGCCGTTGTTCTTGCCGGTCTGCTGGTAAGTCAGCGCGCTCTGCAACGCCGCGATCTCGCCGGTCGTCAGCGACGTGGTGAGGTCGGTGCTGTCCGCAGCCAGCGAGGTGGTGACCTGATGGACGTTGGTCACCGTCGGCAGGTCCGTCAAATCCACGTCCCTGAAATCGATCGAGCCGGTCGCAGCCGACGTCGGATCGAGCGTCAAGGAATCGCCGGTGGCGTTCGGTTGTTCGGAGACGCTCGCGGTCAGCTTCGCCGTGGCGGTGTCGAACACCGGCGCATCGTCGTTCGCGTTGATCGTGATCAGCGTGTGGCCGGTGCCATCATCGCTGCCGGCGAAATGATAATTGCTGTAGTCGACGCCAGCGGCGAGTCTCAGCGTAATCGTATGACTGTAGGCATCGCTCACGACGAGTTCGTGAGTCGCCGCGTTATATGTCGCCGATGTGCCGTCGTCATAGACGATGCTCGATAGGTCGATCTTGTCGCCCACGGATAGCTCCGCGATCGATCCGCCGAAGGTCCCCGCATCGATCCGAAGCTCAGCGCCGTCGCCAGCAAGTGTGATTGTCTGCTCGACCGTGCCCTTCACTACGAGCGTCGCGAGGGCATCGACGATGACCGAACCCGTCGCCGAGCCCGACAGCGAACCGAACAGCGTCAGCGTGCCGGTGTGAACCTCGATCGAGCCGGTATCGGTATTGGTGATGTCGCCAGTGATCGACGCGGTGCCCCAACTATTGATGGTCGCGTCGTTCTCGATGCCAAGTCCGGTTACGGAAATCGAGGCTACATTCAGACCGATCCCATGCAGATCGATATCGCCGTGGTTGACGATCGTGGACGCGTTGCCGAACACGCTGGTGCCGGCGACGGTCCATGTGCCGCCCGCGTTGTTGTTGAACGTGGCGGTGGCGACCGAGATGTTGCCGTTGATGTGGCCGAAGTTGTTGATCGTGATACTGCCGTCGACCACGACGATCGCGTCGGTCGTGGAGGTCAACTGCCCGACGGCTGGCCCGATGGTGGCGTTATTGTCGATCACCGAACCGGCCGCCTGCTCGATGTGGATCGCGGCACCGCTGCCGGCACTCACGATCGAACCGGAATTGACGATGTGAACCGATCCGATCGCGCCCGAAAACTCCAGTGTGGCGCCGAGGTCCACAATCACTTCGCCGGCTCCGGTAATGCCGCCCGCAAGATCGAGCGTGCCGGCCTGAACCTCGATGACGCCGGCGTTGGCGACGACGGCCGTTATGGTATTGAGGCCGGAGACGGCATAGAGGTTGCCCGAGTTGTCCAAGCTTCCGTCGTTGATCGTCACACCCGACAGATAGAGCTTTGCGCCTTCACCGACCGTGACTGTTCCGACCTCGTTGTCGACCGCGAGAGACGTCAGCTTCAGAATACCGTCATCGACCGCCTTGAGGTCCGCGGCGTTGACGATCCACTCGCCGGAAATCTCGAGCACGCCGTCACTTACCTGAATCAGATTGTGATTGGTGATCGTATGGCTTACCGCCAAATCGATCGTCAGCGTGCCGCTGGTGACGGAGATCGTTCCGGTGTCAGCAACATTGATGTCCGCGTCGTCGATGGCGTTCGTGCCGATCGACTCCAGCGTGCCTGCGATGTTGACAGTGCCGCCCGAGATCTCCGTGCCGGACAGCGTCAGCGTCTGGCCGCCGTCGACCTTCACCGTGCCAGTATTGGTCACGACATCGTTCAGCAGCGTCGCGGCGCCAGCGATTTCCAGCGTACCGTTGTTGGTGATGGCGCCGAGCAAGGCCGCAGAGGCCCCCTGGATCGTCGCGCCGCCCTTGAGCTGAACGGTGTTGGCGAGCACGATGCTGGACTTGTCCGTGATCGTCGAACCAGACACCGTCATGCCATCCAGCGTCAGCTGGGCATCGACGATGACGGTGCTCGTGCTCAGTGTCGCGCCGCCGTCGATCTTGCTGGCGCCGGTGACGTCGATGGTACCGCCGCCGTTGATCGCGCCGCCGCTGATCTCCGTGCCGGAGAGCGTCAGCGTCTGGCCGTCGTCGATTTTCACCGTGCCGCCATTGGTCACGACGTCGTTGAGCAGCGTCGCGGCGCCGGCGATTTCCAGCGTGCCGTTGTTGGTGATCGCACCGAGCAAGGCCGCGGAGGCCCCCTGGATCGTCGCGCCGCCCTTGAGCTGAACGGTGTTGGCAAGCACGATGCTGGACTTGTCCGTGATCGTCGAACCAGACACCGTCATGCCATCCAGCGTCAGCTGGGCATCGACGATGACGGTGCTCGTGCTCAGTGTCGCGCCGCCGTCGATCTTGCTGGCGCCGGTGACGTCGATGGTGCCGCTGCCGTTGATCGCGCCGCCGCTGATCTCCGTGCCGGACAGCGTCAGCGTCTGGCCGCCGTCGACCTTCACCGTACCGCCATTGGTCACGACGTCGTTGAGCAGCGTCGCGGCGCCGGCGATTTCCAGCGTGCCGTTGTTGGTGATCGCACCGAGCAAAGCCGCGGAGGCCCCCTGAATCGTCGCGCCGCCCTTGAGCTGAACGGTGTTAGTCAGCACGATGCTGGACTTGTCCGTGATCGTCGAACCCGACACCGTCATGCCGTCCAGCGTCAGCTGGGCATCAACGATGACGGTGCTCGTGCTCAGTGTCGCGCCGCCGTCGATCTTGCTGGCGCCGGTGACGTCGATCGTGCCGCTGCCATTGACGGTGCCGCCGGTGATCGTGGCGTCGGCAAGCGTCAGCGTGCCGGTGGCATCAACGGTGAGGTTGCCCGTATTGGTGACCACCGAGCCTTGGTCGATGGCCAGCGCGCCGTTAGCGAGCACCTCGATCGTGCCGGTCGCGCTGTTGGTAACCGCCTCGTTATGCAGCGCGTTGCCGGTGCCGCTGACCTTGACGGTCGCGTTGTTATTCAGCGTGCCGCCGCTCAGCGCCGCACTGCCGGTGAGGTCGATCTCGCCGCTGTCCGTGACCGTACCGGCGCCGCTGATCGTGGCGCCGTTGACGGTCAGCTTGCCGGCGGCATCGACCGTGACATTGCCGGTGTTCGTGACGGACGAGCCCTGATCGATGATCAGCGCGCCGTTCGCGAGCACCTCGATCGTGCCCGTCGCGGCGTTAGTGACCGCCTCGTTGTGGAGCGCGTTGCCGGTGCCGCTGACGTTGAAGATCGCGTTGTTCTTCAGGGTCCCGCCGCTGAGCACCGCATTGCCGGTGAGGTCGATCTCACCGTTGTCCGTGACCGTGCCGGCGCCGCTGATCGTGGCGCCGTTGACCGTCAGCTTGCCGGCGGCATCGACGGTGATGTTGCCGGTGTTGGTGACGCCGGAGCCCTGATGGATCGTCAGCCAGCCGTTTGCCAGCACCTTGATCAGACCGGTCGCGGTGTTGGAGACGGTCTCGTGGGCGAACTCGACCGCACCCTTGACGTTGGCTGTGCCGGAATTGTTCAGCGCGCCGTTCTCGATCAAGCTGGTGCCATCGAGCTCCAGCGTACCCAGAACGGTCAAGGTGCCGCCGTCGACGGTCGCGGCATCGACGATCAACGTCGTGCCGGCGTCGGCCTTCAGCGTGCCGCCGGCATTGTGGATCGTGGCCAACGTCTTCAGCGTGCCGCCGGACAGCTCGATCGTGCCTGAGTTAGTGATTGTCGTCCCGACAGCGAAATCACCGCCGCCCCGGAGCGTCAGATAGCCGGCATTGTTGAAGACGGCCGTATTCAGGATCTCGGCCTTGCCGCCAACCGACATCGTGCCGGACGCGACGTTGAAAAAGATCGAATCGGCGCTCATGTTGAGCGCGCCGGAAATCGTCAGCGAGCTCTGGTTGATCACTTTCGGCGGCGGGCCGCCAAAGTCGTTCATCGTGATCGACTTGGCGTAGGCAGCCGTGTCGATCGTCACCGGATAGGACGGCGTCAGGCCGTGCAGCTGATCGGTGATGACGATGACGTCGTCATTGATGGTCGGGACCGTACCGGTCGCCCAGTTGCCCGCATCCTTCCAGAACCCGCCGGAGGGCACGCCGGGCTTGTCTGTCGCGATCCACACCACCGCAGGCGCGTCGGTGCCCGTGATCGTGACGGTGATGGTCTGCTGCGAGGTCGCGCCTTGCGAATCGGTGAGCGTCACGGTGTAGACCAGCGTCAGCACCGCGTTCTTCGGGATGAAGTCGGCGAGATAGACCGGCAGATCGGCCAGCGACCAGTTGATGGTGCCGGTGCCATCGCCGGTGCTGTCGGCGCCCGCCGCGATGGCAACCGACATCGCGCTCTGGAACGCCGCGAGCGGGCCCGGCGGCACCGTGCCATCGGGAAGGGTCGCGCTGGTCAGCGCCACCGACACCGTATGCTTGTCGGTGAGATCGACGTCGTCGAAGTTCAGCGTCCCCGAGGTCGGCACATCGCTGTTGAGCGGGCCACCCGGAACGCTGGTGCCGCCCTCGAAGGTGATGACCGGCACGCTGGTGGTGATCACCGGCTTGTCGTTGGTCCCCGTGATCGTGATGGTGATCGGGATGAAGGTGGTTTCGGGGTTGACGGAGAAATTGTTGTCGACGCGGACCATGTAGGTCAGCGTCAGGGTTTCGCCGGCCGCGAGGAAGTCGAAGACGTGGTCGGGGATCGTGTAGGTCCAGACCGCCGATCCATTGTTGGCGTTGGCACCGTCCGGGACCACACTGATCTGGATCTGCGTTGCCGCGATGTCCTGCTTCTGCAGATCGGTGAGCGAGCCGGTGACGTCTTGCTGGCCAGCGCTTTTGTAGACGTAGTTCGGCGCGCCGGCGAGATTGACGCTCACCGTCGGCCGGTCGCCCAGGTTCTGATCAACGAAGGTGATCCGGCCGGAGACCGTGTCGGAATCCACGGTGTCGCCGGTCTTGTCGGCGCGCTCGGTCAGCGAGAACGCCGACCTCACATTGCCGTTGGCATCGAGGCTGCGCGCATCGGGCGGACCGGGAATGCGGTTGCTGGTCCCCGGATTATGCCCGGGATCCGACCCCTGCTGAGTGGTGTTCGTGTAGACCGCGGTCGCGCTATAGCCGCCCTGGGTCTTGAGCATCAGACCATCACTGGTCGGCGTGATCGTGTCGGTGAAGTTCGTGGTCAGCTTGGTGTTGGTGTTGTTGTCGGTGAACTTCAGCGTGAACACGTCGCTGATCAGCTTCTGAATGTCGGGCGACATCAGCGCATTGGTGATCGAGACGTTGCCGCCGCTGATCTGGATCATCTGGCCGGCCTGGTTGACCGTCGCGATCGGCAGCAGCGTGACCTTGTCGAACAGGATGTAGGAGCCGGTCGTGCCGTTCGGCTCGACCAGCACCTGGAAGCTCGCCTGCGGCTGCGGATCGCCGCCGCCGGCGGGAACGACGAAGTTGATCTGGGTCAGCACCGCCGTGCCGCGGATGCCCATGGTGGCAACCGGCGTGTCGATCTTCATGTCGCCGTGCTTGGCGGTCTCGCCGGCGACGAAGGTGATGGTGCCGGCCACCAGGCTGAGCAGCGAGGAATTGCTCGACCCGTTGGGGTCGTAGACCATCTCGTTCAGCACCATCCGCGCGTTGGAGGACAGGCCGAACACGGTGCCGTCGATGAAGGTGATGCCGAGCGTCGAGTCGCCGCCGGTCGAGACGACGTCGCCCTTCTCGACGTTGTCGCCATTGTTCAGGATGACCGAGACGCCGTTGCGGACCGCGGTCGCGCTACCGGACAGCTTGGTGACGTGGCCGATGATCTGGGCCGCGGCGATGCCGCCCGCGGCCTGCGCATATTGCACGTGGCCCGTAAGCGCGTTGACGATGTCGCCGCTGAGGTGGGCGCCATCGGGCGAGGCGATCGCCGCGCGCTTGTCGCCCCTGAAATAATCGTGAACGACGAACTCGTGGCCGTCGTGAGACAGCACGAGGTCGAGACCCGCGCGCTTGAACTCGCCGTTGAAGATCAGGTTCGGGTCGGGAACCACGACCGCGCCATCGGGCACGTGACCGTGCGCCTTTACAGTAATGGGCTTGGCCGTAAAGGAATCGACAGGGCCATCGGCGGGCGAGCGGAAACCCTGGCCGTCCAAGGAAATCGCGGCGTCAAATTTGCCAGCGTAATTCAACCGGGCACCGTAAAAAGGGTTAAAATCTAAGTAAGTATCGACCGCCTAAGCTTGCATAGCATTACCAAGTCCTTAGCGAAACCATCTATTGCTTGTGTGATTTCGCGTCACTTGGCCGTGGGACCCCCCACATGGCGGCACTCGCCCAGAGGAAATGAAGTAATATCTCAAGTAAGCCAAGGTCGAATTTGGCATAATTTCGCTCATTCCAAGTCATCCAAAGTCATAAGCGGCACCGCTTTAGCAGCAGATACTTGTGTCATCTTTTGTTCGTGGCGCCCCGCAGCACCCTGCGGCAAATACGGGACAAAATCTGTGACCTAACTAACAGAATCCGTGAAATAGCGGGCTGTTAGCCATAAAGCGCCGAATCAGCGCCCCCACAACCTGCGCCTGCAATCGGTTCCATTTCGCGGCCGCCAGAGCCCTCCTAGCCGGCGAATCGTAAAATTTTACGCAATTTGGGCAGGCCCGTTTCAGCCTGTCCCGCGGTTTTGGGCCCCCTGCCGGGCGCGTTAAGCAGAACAAAACGGCCCGCCTCGCACTATCTCCGCGAAAGCAACAAAGCCCGGCACGTCGAGGTCGAAGGGGGACCAGGCGAAGCCGGAAGGGGATGTCAGATGGAGACCGCTGCTCGCTCGCGCGCCTGGCGCGCAATCGTTGTGCTGTGCGGATTGATCCTGCTCGGATCGGCCGCCGAGCTTCGCGCCGGCACGCTGCTGTCGCCGGGCGCAGGCCTGCTCGTGCGCAAATCCGCCGAGCCGTTCGGCGTGTTCGCCTTCGCCATCTCCGCCGGCGGCCTGCAGCAGAAATGGCTGGCGCTGACGCACAAGCTCGACGACGACATGGTGCAGCTGGCGCTCTGCGACGGCGACCGGGACAATTGCGCTTCGCCCGCGGCGCTGAAGCTGCTCGCCATCGTCGACCAAGCTCGCAGCCGCGACGGCCGCGCGCGGCTGGGCGAGACCAACCGCGCCATCAACCTTGCCATCCGGGCCGCCAATGACGGCACCGACGATATCTGGAGCTCGCCGCTTGCGACCTTTGCGCGGGGCGCCGGCGACTGCGAAGACTACGCCATCGCCAAGCTGGCCGCGCTGCGGCTCGCGGGCGTCGCGGCTGAGGACCTCCGCATCGTCGTGGTCCGCGATGTCAGGGCTGGCGAAGAGCACGCGGTTGCCGCCGCAAAGCTCGACGGCCACTGGCTGATGCTCGACAACCGCCGCATGGCGATGGTCGAGGACGAGGCCGCACAGACCTACCAGCCGCTGTTCGTGCTATACCAGTCGGCCGTGATGAAATATGTCGACGAGCCCGTGCGGATGTCCGAGGCTCGCTGAGCCCGCCTGTAGCCCTCACACCCACAAAGCCATTCCACCGCGCGGGCGGGAACGCTAGCATGGCGCCTCCGATGCGGGGGCGACTGGAATGCGGTTCATCGTGCTGACTGTGCTTGCGCTGCTGGCGTTGCCCGCGGGACCAGGCTTCGCGCAATCCGACCGCGCCATCGCCGACAAGCTGCCTTTGTTCGCCAAAAATAACTGCCAGCAGATCCGCGACCCCGGCAATCAACTGTTCTGCGGTGATGCCGAGCTGACCGCCGCCGCCGACAGGCTGAGCACGGCGATCGAGGCCCGGCTGGCCCGCCTGCCCGACCGCCTGCCTGGAATCGAGGAAAACGCGATCTGGATCCGCCAGCGCAATCTCGGCTGCGGCATCATCGGCCAGACCGCGATCCGCGCCGACGATGTCGAGCGGGTGAAGGCGTGCCTGCTCAAGGTCACCGAGGAGCGCGCCGCGATTCTGCGCGATCCGGATTTCGACTGTCTGGCGGCCAACACCGCGGCGGGCGCGGTGATCTGCGCGGACCCGTCGCTGGCGCTTGCGGAAACCGAGCTCAATGGCCAGGTGCTCGGCCTGATCGGCAAGCTGGACTCGACAGCAGCACGCTTTGCCTTCGCCGAATACGGACGGTGGACGCGAGAGCGCGATCGCAAGTGCAATCTGGTCGGCAAGGAGAACGTGCCGCTTGCCGAGCTCGAGTCGGCGGAAGAGTGTCTTGCCGACTATCTCAAGCGCAAGACCAACGACATCGCCGCCGCCAAGGGCGATCCGAAGAAAGTGTTCGGCCGGCAGGTCGCGGCCCGCATCCCCGACACCGACGCCGTCGACTTCTGCGCCGCGCGGATTCACGCCGCCAATTCCTGCGGCAATTTCCTCCGCATCAACCGCGTCTACGCGCTCGACAACCAGATCGCCGACCAGGAGGCGCAGGTCACCGGCGAGATCGAGATGGTCGTGCTGGCGCCCTTCACGACGTGCAGCAAGATCGCATCCTCCTGCACCGGCACCTGCTGGGACCCGAGGACCGGACTTCCGCAGCCGGGCATCGGCGGCAGGGAGCGCTCCGGAGAAGCCTTCAACGTCACGCGCCGCCTCAGGATCCAGCGGACGTTCGCCTTCGTGAAAGCCGCCGACGGCTGGCGCTGCCGGGAAGACGAGCTGGCGCCGGTGAATTCCGGCACGGCGGGCGGGGGGTCGTAGACTCTTACCCTCCCCTGGAGGGGGAGGGTCGCTATGCATGTAGCGAAGCGGAATGCGTAGCGGGGTGGGGTGACAGTCTCTCCACATCGAGCACTGCCCGTGTTGAGAGATCACCCCACCCCGCTCGCGCTTCGCGCGATCGACCCTCCCCCTCCAGGGGAGGGTAAGCCGTCAAAACATCAGATTGTCCTTCACCAGCACCCAGCGGCCGCCCTTGACCTGCTGCACCTGGGTGATGGTGTTGGCGAGATGGTCGGTCTTTGAGAACTTGGTCGGCGGCGAGGAGAAGATGTCGAGGAACTTGTCGCCCGATTCGAGTGAATCGAGCATCTTCTGCCCCGTGAGATCCTTGCCCGCCTTGTCCGCGTAGAACGCAAACGTCATCACCGCGTTGTAGCCGATGATGGCCTGGGTGTTGGCGTCGGTGCCGAACATCTTCTTGTAGTTGACCAGCCAGTCCTTCACCTTGCCCTTGGCAGTGTCCTCATAGGGGATCTCGAACCCGGACGCCGCGTAGAGGCCCTCGACGGCTTCCTTGCCGAGCATCGGCACCTCCATCACGTTGGTCGGCGTGGCGCCGAGGAAGGTGACGTCCCAGCCGAGCTTCCTGGCTTCCGTCATCGCGCCGATGGGCTCACGGAGCACGGCGCCGAGCACGACGAGGTCGCAGCCGTCGGACTTCATCTTGGCGACCTGGGCGCTGAAATCGGAGGCGCCGCGCTTGTAACTCGTGACCGAGGCCGGCTGCACCTTCATGGCGCCGAGCTGCTGGTTGAAGCCGTCGAGCACGTTTTTGCCGTACTCATCGTCCTGATGCATGATGCACGGCTTCTTGAAGTTCTTCCACTCCATCATGTATTTCAGCGCGGCCCGCGTGCTCTCCACGTAAGGCAGCAGATTGTTGAACTTCAGCCGCTCCTGCGGCTTGGCGGGATCGAACTTGAAGGTGAATTCGGCCGCGGTCAGTGGGAACAGCTGAAGCACCCCGGCATCGAGCAGGATATCCTGCGCGGCGAGCACGGTCGGCGAACCCATCGGTCCCACCATCGCGAAGATCTTGTCGCGCTCGATCAGCTTCTGCGAGGCCAGCACGGCCTTTTTCGGATCGTAGCCGCTGTCCTCGACCACCAGCCTGATCTTGCGCCCCTGTACGCCGCCGGCGGCGTTGATCTCCTCGACCGCCATCTTCATGCCGTTGGACACCGGCACGCCCCAGCCCTTGATCGGGCCCGACAGATCCTGATGGGTACCGATGACGATCTCGGTGGCCGAGATGCCGTCATTGGTAACCTTGGTTTGCGCTGTGGCCGGCAGACAGCTGAGCGCCACGGCGCCGATAGCAAGGCCGAACGCGTTGAACGATCTCGACATTGACGTCTCCTCTCCTTGGGGCCCGTATCGTGCGAAGGACGGGGGCCATCGCTCCTTCGCTCTTTTCAAACGATATGATTCACGCCACCGCACGCTCGCGATACATCGCGTCGATCTCGGCGGCGTAGCGCTTGTTCACGAAACCGCGCTTCAGCTTCATGGTCGGCGTCAGCTCCTCGTCCTCCGGGGTGAGCTGCCGGTCGATCAAATAGAACCGCTTGATGGTCTCGACGCGGGCGAAATTGCCGTTGACGCCTTCGATCTCGCGCCAGATCAGGTGCTGGATCTCGGTTGCCCGGCACAGGCTGGCGTAATTGGTGAAGGGGATGTCGTGGTCCTGGGCGAACTTCTCGACGTTCTCCTGGTCGATCATCACGAGGCAGGTCAGATACGGCCGCTGGTCGCCGATCACCACGGCGTCCGAAATGTAAGGCGAGAACTTCAGCTGGTTCTCAATCTCGGACGGCGTGATGTTCTTGCCGCCGGAGGTGATGATGATGTCCTTCATCCGGTCGGTGATGCGAACGAAGCCCTCGTTGTCGATGGTGCCGACGTCGCCGGTGTGCAGCCAGCCGCGATGGTCGACGGTCTCGGCGGTCTTCTCCGGCTGGTTCAGATAGCCCATGAACAGGAAGTCGCCCTTGATCAGGATCTCCCCGTCGGGCGACAGCGCCACCTCGCCCCACGACACCGCGGTGCCGACCGAGCCGAGCTTGATCCGCTCCGCCGGCATCATGGTCGCGACGCCGCAATTCTCGGTCTGGCCGTAGACCTCGTGGACGTCGATGCCGAGCGCGAGATACCAGCGGATCAGCTCCGGTGCGATCGGCGCCGCACCCGTGAAGGCGATGCGGCAGCGGTCGAGCCCGATCATGCGGCGGATGTTGCGGAAGGCGATCCGGTACGCGATGCCATTGGCGATGCGCAGCGACAGCGGCGGCGCCCTGCCCTCGATGCGGCAATCGACCATGCGGTAGCCGACCTGGATGGCGCGGCGGTAGACCCATTGCTGGAGCGGCGTTGCGTCCCTCAACGCGATGGTGATGGCGGAATAGAACTTTTCCCAAATGCGCGGCACTGCGAGGAAGATGGTCGGCTGCACCTCGCGCAGATTATCCGGCACGGTCTCCGGGCTCTCGGCAAAATTCATCACCGAGCCGAGCGCGACCGAGATGTAATAGCCGCCGATGCGCTCGGCGACGTGGCAGAGCGGCAGGAAGATCAGCCGGTCCTCGTCCTCTTGCGCGGGGATGAAGTCGTTGGCGTGCCGCATCTGATGCGTGACGCTGCGGTTGGCATGCATCGCGCCCTTGGGCGGCCCAGTGGTGCCCGAGGTGTAGACGAGAATGGCAAGATCTTCAGCGCTGCGGCTGTCGATCATCTCCTGCCACAGCGCTTCGCGGCCGACCATGTGGTTGCGGCCAAGCGCGCGAAACTCGTCGAGCGACATCACCATGTCGTCGGAGAAGCCGCTGAGACCCTCCATGTCGAACACGATGATCTTGTGCAGGGACGGACAACGCGCGCGGCAGGCGAGGATCTTGTCGAGCTGCTCCTCGTCCTCGGCGAAAATCACCTTCGTCCGGGAATCGTTGACGAGATATTCGACCTGGGACGATGCATCGGTCGGATAGATTCCGGAGGAGACGCCGCCGGCGCACAGGATGCCCATGTCGGTATGGACCCATTCCGGCACGGCGTTGGCGACGATGGAGGCGACCTCGCCCGGTCTGAAGCCTGTCGCATGGAGCGCGTAGGCGATCTCCCTGGAGATCGCCAGCCATTCGCGCCAGTTCGTCGGCTGCCAGATGCCGAACTTCTTTTCGCGAATGGCCGGCCTGTCGCCCCGCGTCTCCGCGGCGCGCAAGAAGCTTTTCGCGATCGTGTCGGCGACTGTCAGCACCGCCGGTCTGGCCATGCGCATTCCCTCCTTGTCGCTTGTCCCTCCGCTGCCTGCCTTGCCGGCGGTCTATTGTTGCGGACGGGTCAGTTCATTCTACGCCAGTGCCTCTTCAACGCCACGTCCTCTCAACGCCACGTCTTCTTCTTTTTCCAGCGCCGCTCGCCTCGCGCGCCCTCTTCCCTGGCGCCAAGGTAGAATTCCTGGATGTCCTGGGAATGCATCAAGCGGTCGCAGGTGTCGTTCATCACGACGCGTCCGATCTCGAGCACATAGCCATAATGCGCCGTCTCCAGCGCCACCTTGGCATTCTGCTCGACCAGCAGGATCGACATGCCCTGCTCCTCGTTGACGCGGCGGATGATCGTGAAGATCTCCTTCACCAGCAGCGGCGACAGACCGAGCGAGGGTTCGTCGAGCAGCAGCAGCGTCGGCCGGTTCATCAGCGCGCGGCCGATCGCGAGCATCTGCTGCTCACCGCCGGAGAGCTGGCCGGCCGGCTGGTTGATACGCTCCTTCAGCCGCGGGAAATAGCCGTAGACGCGCTCCAGATCCTCCGCGACGCCGTCACGGTCCTTGCGCGGATAGGCCCCCATCATCAGGTTCTCGCGTACCGAGAGGAACGGGAACACCTCGCGTCCCTCGGGCACATGGCTGAGGCCGAGGCGCACGATGCGGTCCGCCTCCATGCGCTGGATCGGCTTGCCCATGAACTCGATCGAGCCCTTCTGCGGATCGAGAATGCCGGAGACGGTCTTCAGCACCGTGGTCTTGCCGGCGCCGTTGGCGCCGAGCAGCGTGACGATGCGGCCGCGCGGCACCTCGAGCGAGATGCCGCGGATCGCCATGATCGGCCCGTAATAGCTCTCGATGTTGGAGAGTTTCAGGATGATGTCCGGCGTCACCGCGGCGTCCATGCGTCAGGCTCCCAGATACGCGGCGACGACGTCGGGGTGCTGCTGGACTTCGGCGGGCGAGCCCATCGCCAGCACCCGGCCGTAGTTCAGCGCGATGACGCGATCGGAGACGCGGTTCACGAGCGACATGTCATGCTCGACCATCAGCACGGTGACGCCGAGCTCGCTCTTCATGTCCCGGATCCAGAACGACATGTCGTTGGTCTCCTCGACATTGAGGCCGGAGGACGGCTCGTCGAGCAGGATCAGCTTCGGCTCCGAGCACAGCGCGCGCGCGAGCTCGATCACCTTGCGTACGCCGTAGGGAAGGCCCGAGATCAGCTTGTCGCGATAAGCTTCGAGATCGAGGAACTCGATCACCTGCTCGACGCGGCGGCGGTGTATCTTCTCGTTGGCGCGCACGCTGGGCAGGAACAGCACCTCCTGCCAGAGCTGCGTGGTCGAATGCCGGTGGCGGCCGACCAGGAGGTTCGACAGCACGGTGGCATTCTCGAACAGCTCGATGTTCTGGAAGGTGCGGGCGATGCCGAGCCTTGCGATGTCGTAGGGCGGCTGCTCCGTGATGTCCTGGTCCTCGAAGAAGATGCGGCCCGAGGTCGGCCGGTAGATCCGCGAGATCAGGTTGAAGATCGAGCTCTTGCCGGCGCCGTTGGGACCGATGATCGAGAGGATCTCGCCGCGCTCGACCGCGAAGGACACCGCGTCGACCGCCTTGAGGCCTCCGAAATGCAGCGAAAGGTTCTCGGCGCGGAAATAGCTCATCTATTCCGCTCCGACTTCACGTAGATCTTCTGCCGCTTGAAGGTGGCGCGCTTGTAGAGCGGGAACAGCTGAAAGAAGAGCTTGATCTTCAGCCAGCGGCCGTAGAGCCCGAGCGGCTCGAACAGCACGAACAGGACGATGATGATGCCGTAGATCGCGCCCTTGAGGCCGTTGAGCGAGGCGAAGGCCGCGACCTTGGACTGGATATTGCCCGTGATCGCCACCCCGGCCCCGAATGTCGCCGCGATGCCGGCGATGATGCCGGGCATGTCGTCCTTTAAATAGGTCAGGAACGGGTCGATCATCACGATGAAGATCGCGCCCAGCACCGCGCCGTGCAGGCTGAAGGAGCCACCGATCAGGATCACGATGATGAATTCGATCGAGAGCTGCAGCGTGAACATCTCCGGCGAGATGAAGGAGAGCTTGTGCGCGAACAGCACGCCGGCAAAGCCGGTGATCGCCGCCGAGATCGCAAAGGACTTGACCTTGTAGAGCGCGACGTTGACGCCCATGCTGCGCGCGGCCGTCTCGCTGTCGCGGATCGCGACGAAGGCGCGGCCCGTCGGCGAGCGCAGCAGATTGAGCGTGCCGATGATGGTCAGCACCAGCACGGCAAGGCAGAGGAAATAGAAGGTCGGACTGTCGCGCGGCACCGCGACGCCGAGCAGCGACAGCGTCTTGACCCGCATGCCCTCGTTGCCGTTGGTGACGCTCTCCCAGCGCGCCAGGATCTCCTCGACGATCAAGGCAAAGGAGATGGTGGCGATGACGAGATAGATGCCCTGGAGCCGGAGCGCGGGGAAACCGACCATCGCACCGATCAGGCCGGTCAGGGCGCCTGCGGCAAGGAAATAGACCGGAAAGGGCACGTTGTATTTCTGCAAATAGGCTGCCGTGTAGGCGCCGATCGCCAGAAACGCGGCATGACCCAGCGAAGCCTGCCCCGTAAAGCCGGTGAGGATCATCAGCGCCACGCCGACCGTCGCGTAGATGCAGACGAAGACGAGCTGGCTCATCAGATAGCTGGAGAGCAAATAGGGCGCGATCAGCAGCACGGCCAGCAGGACTCCGTAGGAGACGATGTAGCCCGAATGCGGAAACAGCCTGATGTCGTCCTCATAGTCGGTCTTGAACAGGAAGCGCATGGCGGTTCAGACCTTCTTGCGGACGTGAAGGCCGAACAGGCCTTCGGGCTTGAGCAAGAGCACGGCGAGCAGCACGATGTAGGGTGCGACGTCCTTCCAGCCCTCGGCGAGATAAAAGCCGGCCATGCTCTCGATCACGCCGATCAGGACGCCGCCGACCACCGCGCCCGGGATCGAGCCGAAGCCGCCGAGCACGGCGGCCGGGAATGCCTTCAGGCCGAGCACGAGGCCCACGTTGGAGTGGATGAAGGTGATCGGTGCCAGCAGCACGCCGGCGCAGGTCGCCACCGCCGCGCTGATCGCCCAGACGATCGACACCACCCGCTTGACCGGAATGCCCATGTAGTAGGCCGCCAGCATGTTCTCCGAACTGGCGCGCATCGCGGTGCCGAGCGTGGTCTTGTTGAAGAACAGCCAGAGCAGCGTGCACAGGATCATCGTCGCCGCGATCACCGAGAGCTTGTCGTAGGCCAGCACCAGCGAGCCGATGCGCAGCACGCCCTGGCTGAACGGCGTCTCGATCTTGAGATCGTCGGTGCCCCAGATCATGCCGGCGATCGATCGCAGGAAGTAGCCGAGCCCGATGGTGGCCATGATGATGGAGAACTGCGGATAGCCGAGGATCGGCCGCACCACGATCCGCTCCGCCAGCATGCCGAACAGCGCCATCGCGGCCACTGCACCGGCAAAGCCGATCCAGTAGTTCAAGCCCATCATGCCGATGAAAGTGAAGGCGAAGAAGCCGCCCAGCATCATCAGATCGCCCTGGGCGAAATTGACGACTTCGGTGGCCTTGTAGACGAGCACGAAGCCGAGTGCGATCAGGCCGTAGACACAGCCGAGCGCAACACCGCTGACCAGCTGCTGAACGAAATCCAGCATCGCCGCGTCCTCCCGATACAACCAGCGGTTCTTGACGACCGCCTTGTCGCATCTTGTGTCCAGCCGCTACGCAGTCATTTCGCCGCGTTAGCGCCACTTGTCCCGGCGTCAATTCAGCCTGAACCGCCAAGCGCTGTCAACAAACGGTGACTTCAGGGTGTCTTGCCTTTAGTCCAAGGTGGATGCCGGATTTTGCAGCGGCGCGATTCACGGGGCCGAAACATCTTCAGGTCATGGTCGCGACCGATGCAAAACCGAATGGTGTGGCCGTCATGAAGCCGGACAGCTCGGCGCTCGAAGTCCGAGGGTTAACGAAGCGTTTCGACCGTTTGGCGGTCGATAGCCTCGATCTCACCATTCATGCCGGCGAATTCTATGCGCTGGTCGGCCCCAACGGCGCCGGCAAGACCACCACTTTGCGCATGGTTGCGGGCCTGCTCAGGCCCGACGACGGCGGGGTCTCGATCTTCGGCATCGATGCGCTCCAAAACCCCGTCGCGGCCAAGCAGGTGATGGCGTGGGTCTCCGACGAGCCGATGATCTACGACAAGCTCACGCCGCTCGAATATCTCGAATTCGTCGCCGGCCTCTGGGACATCGCGCCATCCATCTCGGAACCGGTCGCGCAGGAGCTGCTAAATTCGCTCGGGCTCGAGCCGCACCGTCACGAACGCTGCGAGGGCTTCTCCAAGGGCATGCGCCAGAAGGTCGCTCTCGCCGGCGCGCTGGTGCACGATCCCCGCCTCATCATTCTCGACGAGCCCCTGACCGGACTCGATGCGGTCTCTGCCCGTCACGTGAAGGGCCTCCTCAGCGAGCGCGTTCAGGCCGGCTGCACCATCATCATGACGACGCATATTCTCGAGGTTGCCGAGCGCATGGCCGACCGCATCGGCGTGATCGCCGCGGGCCGCCTGGTCGCGGAAGGAACGCTCACCGAACTACGCCAGCAGAACGGTCATGCCGACACCAGCCTGGAAGATCTTTTCATCGCGCTGGTGACGCTCCAGGAAGCCGCATGAGCTCGGCGACCGCGCTCTCCTGGTTTGCGCGCCACGAGCTGCGCCTCGCCTGGCGCGAATGGTTCGCGATGATGACCGGCGGCCGGCGCAAGCGGGCGCGCGCCGCCGTGATCGGCCTGCTGTCCTTCGCGGTTCTGCTGCATCTGCCGGCATGGGCCGTGATCGGCCGCTTCGCCAATCTGCAACTACCGCTCGACAAATCCTCGCTGATCGTGATGTCGGCCACGATTCTCCTCGCCTGGACCCTGATGCTGTCGCAGGCGATCGAATCGGTGACACGGGTGTTTTACGCCCGCGCCGATCTCGACCTCATCATGTCCTCGCCGGCGACGCTGGCCAATCTGTTCTCGGTGCGCATCGCTGCGATCGCACTCACCGTGACGGTGCTGGCGCTGCTGTTCTCGACGCCCTTCATCGACGTGCTCGTGTTCGGCGGCGGCGCGCGCTGGCTGGCGGCGTTCGGCGTCGTCGTCGCCATGGGCCTGTCGGCCGCGGCGGTCGCGATTGCCGTCACCATCCTGCTGTTCCGCCTGATCGGCCCGGCGCGGACGCGCTTCGTGGCCCAGATCCTCGCCGCGATCATCGGCGCCGGCTTCGTGATCGCGTTGCAGGTCGCCGCGATCATGTCGTACGGCACGCTGTCGCGCATCACCATCCTGACATCGGGCACCTTTGCCGAACACGCTCCCGATGTCGACAGTATCTGGTGGTGGCCGGCGCGAGCGGCCTTGGGCGACAGCGAGGCGCTGTTGCTGCTCCTGGCCCTCAGCCTCATGCTGCTCGGAAGCGTCATGGCGATCTTCTCGGGCCACTTCGCCGACACCGCGATCGATGCGGCCGCCTACGGCCGGTCCGGCAGCAAGCGGGCCAAGCAACGCCCGTTCCGGAGCGGATCGCGGCAACAAGCGCTGCGGCGCAAGGAATTTTCGCTGCTGTGGCGCGATCCCTGGCTGATCTCGCAAACCCTGATGCAGTTGCTCTATCTGGTGCCGCCGGCGCTGCTGCTCTGGCGAAGCTTTGCCGACAGCTCCGCGGCGGTGACGCTGATCACGCCTGTTATCGTCATGGCGGCGGGACAGCTCGCCGGCGGGCTCGCCTGGCTGACAATTTCCGGCGAGGACGCGCCTGACCTGGTCGCAACCGCGCCGCTGACCCCGTCCAGCGTCATCCGCGCCAAAATCGAGGTGGTGCTGCTCGCGATCGCCGTGATCTTCTGCCCGTTGATCGCGGCGCTGGCTTTCGCGTCACCGATCCAGGCCGCCGTCAGCGCCGCTGCCGTCATCATCAGCGCGGCCTCCGCCACAGCGATCCAGCTCTGGTTCCGGGTGCAGGCCCGGCGCAGCCAATTCCGCCGCCGCCAGACCTCGTCGCGGCTCGCGACCTTTGCCGAGGCCTTCTCCTCGATCGGCTGGGCTGCCACCGCCGCCCTGCTGCTGACCATGCCCATCGCCGGCCTGATCAGCGGATTGATCACGGCTGGCCTCGTTGCCGTTACCTGGAAATTCAGCCCAAAGCATGAATGAGGACCGGGCGTGAAAGGTGCGACACTGACGCGCCGTTGATCACGCCCTATTGGCCACGCGCTGCATTGCACGCTAGACTTTCCCCTGGGCGTCATTGGGGACGGTTTCATGTGGCGATTGGTTTCGGCGGTCCTGGCGCTGCTTGGCGCGCACCTCTCACCTGCTCTCGCCCAGCAGCCCCAGCGCAGCGAATGCCTGGCGATGGCGAGCGCCCCGCCTCGCGTCATGCCGGTGGCGTTTCGTCAGGCGGCAGCCGCGGCCGAGGTCCAAATCACCTATGCCGGCCATTCCACCTATTACATCGACACGCCCGGCGGCCTGCGCATCGCCACCGACTATAGCGGCGCCTATCAGGTCGGCCGGCTGCCCGATGTCGCCACGATGAACCGCGCGCACAGCACCCACTACACTTTATTCCCCGACAAACGCATTCCGCATGTGCTGCATGGCTGGAGCGAGGACGGCAAGCCGGCCATCGTGTCGGAACGCATCGGCGACACCTTCGTTCGTAATGTCACGACCGACATCCGCCGCTATTTCGGCGACGATGCCGGCGCCGACATGATCCGCGACGGCAATTCGATCTTCATCTTCGAGGTGGCGGGCCTCTGCATCGGTCATCTCGGCCATCTCCACCACAAGCTCGACGACAGCCACTTCGCCCAGATCGGGCGGCTCGACATCGTGATGGTGCCGATCGACGGCACCTACACCATGTCGCTGGGCGGCGTCGCCGAGATCACCAAGCGGCTGCGTGCGTCCGTAGTGCTTCCGATGCACCGCTTCGCGACTCCGCTCGACGATTTCCTGCGCGGCATCGGCCAGCCGTTCGAGATCGACCGCCGCAGCGAGCGTTCCTTCCGGATGTCGCGCGATGCGCTGCCGACGACTCCGACGGTGATCGTCCTCGACGGCGTGTGAGACGCTCCGCTCTGGCGGGAGCGCTGAAGCTTCCTTGGCGTCATGCCCGGGCTTGTCCCGGCCATCCACGGATTTCCTTTTAGGCGACAAAGAACGTGGATGCCCGGGACAAGCCCGGGCATGACGACCTCTGTGAACCGCTGAGATGTGGCCTGCTCGCGGTGACGGGTGCGGTTGCGCAACGCGCGCTGCTGATTGCAGGGATCAGGTGCTAGGCTCCCTCTACAAGAAACATAGAGGGAGCGAACACCGATGGCTGCAAGCGGTCTGCCTGCCAACACCAGCGGGCTATTCGTCGAGCCGCGCGAGGACTGGCTCGCGCAACATCAGGAGGAGATCATCGATCCTGCCCGCCCGATCGTCGATCCCCATCACCATCTCTGGAATCGCGGGCACCGCTACCTGATCGAGGAGATGGCGGACGACATCGCCTCCGGCCACAACGTCGTCGCTACCGTCTATGTCGACTGCCGCTCGATGTATCGCGCGCATGGGCCCGAGGCTTTCAGGCCCGTCGGCGAGGTCGAGTTCGCCAACGGCGTTGCCGCGATGAGCGCGAGCGGGGCTTACGGCAAGGCGGCGATCTGCGCCGGCATCGTCAGCCACGCCAATCTGCTGCTGGGCGACGCCGCAAGGCCGGTGCTGGAGGCGGAGATCGCGGCGGGCAACGGCCGCTTCCGCGGCATCAGGCATTCCTCGGCCTGGGACGAGGACCCTGCCGTCGCCGGCATGTATGCGAACCGGCCGAAGGGACTGTTGCAGGACCCGACCTTCCGCAAGGGCTTCGCCTGCCTTGCGCCGCTGAATCTCAGCTTCGATGCCTGGCTGTTCCACCCGCAGATCGGCGAGCTGACCGAGCTCGCGCACGCCTTCCCGGACACCAGAATCGTGCTCGACCATTGCGGCGGCCCGGCCGGAATCGGCCGCTTTGCAGGGCGGCGCGAGGAGGTGTTTCCGCAGTGGCGCGCGTCGATCCAGGAGATCGCGAAATGCGAGAACGTGGTGGTGAAGCTCGGCGGCCTCGCGATGTGCCTGCTCGGCTACGACTTTCATTTGCGCAAGACGCCGCCGTCATCGGAGCAGCTTGCCGCGGCCTGGCGGCCCTATATCGAGACCTGCATCAAGGCCTTCGGCCCGGGACGCGCGATGTTTGAAAGCAATTTTCCGCCGGACAAGGGCCAGTGCAGCTACCAGGTGATCTTCAACGCCTTCAAGCGCATCGCCGCACCGCTGAGCGAGGCCGAGAAAACATCGCTGTTCTCGCAGACTGCAATCGATGTCTACCGGCTCGACTTGCCGTCGTGACAAGATCTGCGTCATGACGAGAAAAGGGGCCGGGATGTTGATCCCGCCCCCTCTTCGTCGTGGCCGCTGGGAAGCGTCCTTGAAACCTGAAAACTGACTAGCCTGCGCCGAGCAGCGAGGCGGGGCGGCGCTCGCCGGCGGAGACGAACATCCGCTTGAGCCTGTTGACGACGCGTATCATGAAGCCGATCACGACGGGATTGGTCTTGCGGCAGAAAGCGATCTTCTTGACGTGGCCTTCGACATGCCACTTGGCATGCGCGCCGTCGCGGAAGAAAATGACGTCGCCGGGACCGTAGCGCTTCGGCGGCATGCCGTCGCTCTCGAGCACGATCGATCCTTCCATGATCATGATCGTCTCGTCGATGTCGTAGTACCAGTTGAAGCGACCTTCGGTGCAATGCCAGATAATGGTCGAGGCGGTGCCGTCATCGCTGGTGGACAGGATGTGCGAGCGCGATACCGGATTGCCCTCGATGATCCAGGACGGCTCGATCGGCCGCAGTTCCAGGTCCACATTGCAACTACCGATTTCAATCAATGCGCGCGACATCTACTTCCCCAGGGAATAAAATATGAATGACCGGGTCTCGGCCCGGATTGTTTCGAAAGATGTTGGAACGCTAGTAGCCGGTTTTTAATTCTTTCTTACGCAGGCCCCGAAAATCAGCCGCAAGTTGCAGATGCGAAGCGGTTAACGTCGGGATTTGCCTGCAAATTCGCGCACATGAACCCGTCTTTTCCGGGGTGCGACAAAGTGCGCGCAAGTGACCATCGAAGGAGCCATGCCGATGCCCCTCACCCCAGAGGTTCTGACAGCCAACAGCGAGGTCGTCGCCCGGCTCGGCAGCCTCGACGTCTCGTTCGCGCCGGACGACGAGCCCTGGTTCACCATCGACGGCGTCGAGAGCCCCCGGCAGATCGGCGGTGACGGCGCCGGCGGTGCGTTCGTGCTGCTGCCGTCGCAGAATGTGCTCTACGTCTCATCGGAGGGCCGCGCAGGAATTATCGCCGATACGTTCGAGGCCTTCGTTCAACTCGTCGCAGCCCGCCCGTATTGGCTGGATATCCTCAAATTCTCCGCCGGCGGTGATCTCGAGGAAATGCGCCGCGCAGCGAATGCGCTGGAGGCCACACTCGACGACGAGGACGAGGTCAACGAAGCCCGCGAGGAAATCCGCAGGGCGCTCGACCTGCCGGAGGCGGACGATCCAGTCGGTGCCCTCTACGAGGCGGTCGCCGCGTCCGACGCCATCGTGCGGGCGACCGACGGCTGCCCGTTCACGACGCTATTCAACCGTTTCAGCGTCGACAACAATCCGATGCTGCGCAACGCAGCGGCGTGAAGGGAGTCTGAACTTTCCCGGATCGTCATGGCCGGGCGTGTCCCGGCCATCCACGCCTGGCGGCACAAAGACCGTGGATGCCCGGGACAACCCCGGGCATGACGAGCAGCAGCGTTACTTCGCCCACCCGCCCTTGCGGAACACCGGCACCTTGCTGCCGTCGGCCAGAATGCCGTCGATGTCGGTCTCGGACGAGCCGATCATCCAGTCGATATGGATCAGGCTCTGGTTGCCGCCTTGGGCCGCGATCTGCTGCGGCGTCAGCTGGGCGCCGTTGACGAAGCACTTCGAATAGCACTGGCCGAGCGCGATGTGCGAGGCCGCATTCTCGTCGAACAGAGTGTTGTAGAACAACAATCCGCTCTGCGAGATCGGCGAGGAATGCGGCACCAGCGCCACTTCGCCGAGCCGCCGCGCGCCCTCGTCGGTGTCGAGCACCTTGTTCAGGACCTCCGCGCCGCGCGAGGCCTTGGCATCGACGATCCTGCCGTCCTCGAAGCGCACCGCGATGTTGTCGATCAGCGTGCCCTGGTAGGACAACGGCTTCGAACTCACGACATGACCGTAGACACGCCGGCAATGCGGCGTGGTGAAGACCTCTTCGGTCGGGATGTTGGCGTTGCAGCTGATACCGTTCTTGGCCAGCGAAGCGCCGCCTTCCCATTCATGGCCGTCGGCGAGCCCGATGGTGAGGTCGGTCCCCGGTCCGGAGTATTGCAGCGCGCGGAAACGCTGGCCGTTGAGCCAGTTGGTGCGCTCGCGCAGCGCCGCATTGTGACTCGCCCAATTGGCCGTGGCGTCCTCGCGATCGACGCGGGACGCGGCGAAGATCGCGTCCGCGAGCTTGCCGATCGCGACCTCTTCCTGATCGTTAGGAAACACCAGCTTGGCCCACGCTGCGCTCGGATAGGCGATGATGTTCCAGTTGGTGTCGAAATTGACAATTTTTTCCAACGCCGGCTGGTAGGCGATGGAATTTGCCTTGCTGGCACGCGCGACCTTGGACGCATCTTCACCCGACAGCAGCATCGGATTGTCGCCGACGATCGCAAGCCGCGCGGTATTGTCCGAGAACGCTTTCGCCATGCCCTCGTAGAGCCAGTTGGCGGCCCGATCGAAGCTGTTGTCGTGGCCGTGGCGATAGCGCGCCAGCGTCATCTCTTCGTCCGACAGGATCGGCGTCACGATGCCGGCGCCGGCTTTGTAGGCATGAACGGCGATCCGCCGCACCAGCGGCAGCGCGATCGCGGGCGCCGTCAAAAGCAGATCCTGTCCTGGCCGCAAGCCCAGGCCCACCTTCACCGCCACCTCGGCCAGCCGGTCGAGCTTCACGGGATCAATGGTCGTGGCGGAATTGCGGTAGTCGGTCATGCGGGGTCCTCTGCCGAAATTGTCCGTTCAATCTAGGTCTAGCATCGCGGGACACAAGTGTGCGAGCGCCCTGCGACACATGAAAGATACGCAATTTCGCGCATGTTGGCTTTCAACGCGTTGCCGATTTCAGCACCCGATCGACCATGGCAGGCGCAAGGCCGAGGTAATTTTTCGGTGAAGTCAGCGCATCGATCGTCGCGCGGTCGATGCGGGTCGAAACGCGGGAGTCGGACGAGAGCGCATCCGCCAGCGTCAGACCCTTCTCGTTGGCGAGCCGGCAGGCATCGTAGACCACGTCATGCGCCTCCTGCCGCCCGATCTGGGGCGCGAGCCCCATCATGACCGCTTCGGCCACGATCAGGCCGCGGCTGATGCCGAGATTGTCGTTCATCTTCGCCTCGTCCACGATGAGGCCGGCGAGCGCGAACTTCGCCTGATGCAGCGCGCCGGCGGAGAGCACGAAACTTTCGGGGATCGCCATCCATTCGGCGTGCCAGGGTCCGGTGGCGCGCTCGAAATCCTGCACCATGGCATCCAGCATCAGGCCGGCGTGCTGGCGCACCGCCTTGCTTGCTGCGAGCATCAGCTCCGAGGAGATCGGGTTGCGCTTCTGCGGCATGGTCGAGGATGCGCCGCGGCCCTTGACGAAGGGCTCGTAGAGCTCGGCGAACTCGGTGGAGGCCATGATCATGATGTCGAGCGCGATCTTGCCGAGCGAGCCGGTGACGAGCGCGAGAAAATTGACCGCTTCGGCGAAGCCGTCGCGCGCGACGTGCCAGGTCGAGGCGGGAACGCCGAGCTTCAGCTCGGCGCACAGCGCCTCCTGCACCTCGAACCCCTTGTTGCCGAGCGAGGCGAGCGTACCGGCGGCGCCGGCGAACTGGCCGACCAGGACGCGCGGCTTCAATTGCGCCAGACGCTCGGCATGGCGATCGAACATCGCTAGCCAGATCGCGGTCTTGTAACCGAAGGTCACCGGCAGCGCCTGCTGGAGATGGGTGCGGCCGGCCATCGGCGTGTCGCGGTAGCGCTTCGAGAGGTCCGCCAGGATCTTTCGCAGCTCGCTGATGTCGCGCTCGACGAGCTCGAGCCCCGCGCGCAATTGCAGGACCACGGCGGTATCCATGATGTCCTGCGTGGTCGCGCCCCAATGCACGTAGCGGCCGGCCTCGCCGCATTGCTTCACCATCTGATGCACCAAAGGAAGGATCGGATAGCCGACGATGTCGGTCTCCTGCCGCAACAGGTCGAAATCGAGCGCGGCGACATCCGTCCGCGCCGCAATCTGGTCGGCGGCGGCTTGCGGGATCACACCACACTTTGCTTCCGCCATGGCCAGCGCGACCTCGACCTCGGCATAGCGCCCGACCAGCGCGACGTCGGAAAACACCTCGCGCATCCCGGGCGTGCCGAAAGCGTCGCGGAACAGCATGGAGTCGAGCACGGTGGTCGAGGCTGGGAAAGCGGGCATGGGCGTTTCTTTATGGTTGGCGTTTTGTGTGGGCGCAGCTTACGCAGGCGGCGGTGTTCGGCAATGGACATTCGGACGTGACCACACATTCGGCGACGCGCGATCATCTCGCGCCCAAGACTCGAGCTATCTGATCCGTCATCCTGAGGTGCGAGTGGCGCGACGCAAAGGCGGCGCGCCGGGAGCCTCGAAGGATGAACGGCTGGGATGCAGCCGGGCCGTCGCCCTTCGAGGGCCGCTGAAGAAGCGGCCACCTCCAGCGACAATCGCTTCGCGATTGCGCGGGGGTGACGGCGATGGATTGTACGCTCGGCAAGCGTCAGGCTCAGTGCAGCTCGCGACAATCCGCCACAAGCCTTCACATTCTCACCGAGGTTGTATTCTCATCCGAAAACAGCATGGCTGCCATCACGCGATCGTGGTGAACCGGGTCGACCGCTCGGCGGACTCACAGACTCCAGTCAAAGACCATTTTGATTTCATCATTGCCTGATGTCGTTGTGAGGACTGAGTTTTCGACGTGCAGTTCATGTTCCGGGACCACCTTCTCGATACCGATCGGCGCGAACTGAGCCGCGAGCAGGTTCCCGTGGCCGTGGAGCCGCAGGTTTTCGACCTGGTCGTCCACCTCATGGAAAACCGCGACCGGGTGGTCAGCAAGGACGAGCTGATCGACAAGATCTGGCACGGCCGCAGCGTCTCGGAATCCACCCTCACCAGCCGGATCAACGCGGCGCGCAAGGCGATCGGCGACAATGGCGCGAACCAGGCGCTGATCCGCACCATCGCGCGCAAGGGCTTTCGCTTCGTCGGCGATGTCCAGACGCAGCTCGGCGCGGTGCCACCGGAGCTCGGCCGCCTCGCCCAGGCGCCGCAGGCGCTTGCCCTGCCCGACCGGCCTGCGATCGCGGTGCTGCCCTTCACCAATATGAGCGGCGACCGCGAGCAGGATTATTTCTCCGACGGCATCAGCGAGGACATCATCACCGCGCTGTCGAAGCTGCGCTGGTTCTTCGTCGTCGCGCGCAACTCCTCCTTCGTCTACAAGGGCCGCGCGGTGCACATCCACGAGGTCGCGCGCGAGCTCGGTGTCCGCTATGTGCTCGAAGGCAGCGTGCGGCGGAGCGGCGATCGCGTGCGCATCTCGGCCCAGCTCAACGACGTCTCGACCGGCAGCCATCTCTGGGCCGAGCGCTACGACCGCGAGCTCGCCGACATCTTTGCCGTGCAGGACGAGATCACGGAAGCGATCATCGCCGCGATCGAGCCGCAGCTCTACGCCGCCGAAAGCTTTCGCGCCCAGCAGAAGCCTCCGGGCAGCCTGGATGCCTGGGACCTGGTGATGCGCGCGCTGTCGCATTACTGGCGCATCACGCGCGAGGACAATGCCGCCGCGCAGGCATTGCTCGAACAGGCGACCGCGATCGATCCGGCCTATGGCAAGGCGCTGGGCCTGCTCGCGACCAGCCATATCTTCGGCGCGCATATGGGCTGGGCCGACATGACCGCGACCGTGCAGGTCGCCGAGCGGGCAGCGCTTGCGGCGGTGGAGGCCGACCGCGAGGACGCCTGGGCGCATCACGGCCTCGCCTATACCTATCTATTCCGCCGCCGCTTCGACGATTCGCTGGCGGAGTTCGAGCTGACGCTGACGCTCAATCCGAACTTCGCGATGGCGCACGCCTTTTATGGCGTGACGCTGTGCTACGCGGGACAATGGCAGGACGGCGATGTGGCCGCGCGCCGCGCGCTGCGGCTCAGCCCGCGCGATCCGCTGGCGGCGATCTATTGCGGCGTTGCGGCCTATGCGCAATTCATCGGCCGCAATTACGAGGCGAGCGTGCAGATGGCACGTGAATCGATGCGGCAGCGCGCCGATTTCGTCGGCGCCCATCGCGTGCTGACGGCTGCCGCCGGCATGTTGGGCGATTCCGAGCTCGCGGCGTCCGCGCTGCAGGGCCTGCAGCGCACCCAGCCGGGCCTCTCGCTGGCCTGGCTGAGGCGCGAACTGCCGATGCTGCGCGCCGAGGATCGCGAGCATTATCTCGAAGGGTTTCGGCGCGCGGGAATGAGATAGCTCGCCACACTGACGGTGCACCCTCTCCCCTTGTGGGAGAGGGTGGATTCGATGCGAAGCATCGAAGCCGGGTGAGGGGTTCCTATCCTCGCGAGCGATCTTGCGAGTCGAGAGAACCCCTCATCCGGCGCCATAGCCGAAGCTTTGCTTCGGCGTTCTTTTGCTTCGGCGTTCTTAATAACGGCGGCCCAAGGCCGCCTGTGCCACTTTCTCCCACAAGGGGAGAAGGAAAAAGCCCCTACTCCTGCATCATCTCGCCGCTGCCGCCGAACTCGGCCGGGAAATCCTTCAGCTTGGGCAGGCCGTCGCGCATCGGCAGCACCGTCTCGGAATAGTTGACGTGGACGCCGGGCGTGAAGGCGAGCGTGGGGATGGTGGCGGAGAAGACGTCGATCAGGTCGAGCGGCGGATGGTTGGTCATGAGATGACCGCCGCACTTCTTGCAGTATTTGCGCTGGCTGAGCGGCGTCTTGGCGAAGGTCTCGACGTGCTGGGCGCCCTCGGTGATGCGCACGGCTTCGGGCTTCCACAGGCTGAAGGCGTTCACCGGTCCGCCCGACCACGAACGGCAGGAACGGCAATGGCAATAGCCCATCGCCGCCGGCTCGCCGGTGACCTCGATCGTGACCGCGCCACAGAAGCAGTTTCCGACGTGTTTCATTTGGTCGTCTCCGTTGATGAAGGTTGAAATTCCTCTCCCCGCTCCCGTTCGCCGAAATCGCGGCGAAGATGGATGCGGGGAGAGGCTTCGGGGTGAGGGGGAATCACCCCGAGAAACGATGGAGGAGGAATCCGGCAAGGTCAGTTACGCGCCTCAACGCCGCCGCGCGTCCTCCTTTCGGCGGACGCGACGGAAAGACGCGCGAACTATACCGACTTGCGCCAGGGAATCAGCATCGACACCCGCTCCCTGTACTGCCGGTATTCGTCGCCGAAGAGATCGACGAGGTCGTGCTCCTCCAGCGCGATGCCGACGAAGATGTAGATCGTGGTCACGGCCGCGAACAGCAGATGGCCCACGGTCATGACCGGCGCGGTCCAGAACGCGATGATGAATCCGAGATAGATCGGATGACGCACGAAATTGTAGAGCATCGGCGTCTTGAAGCGCGTCGGCGCCGCCTCCTTGCCGATGAGATGGTTGGTCACCTGATGCAGGCCGAACAACTCGAAATGGTTGATCATGTAGGACGAGGTGAACACCAGCACCCAGCCCGCGAAGGACAGCGTGACCAGCGTCACGGCGAGATCGGGGTTTCCGACATCCCATATGACCGTGGGCATCGGGCGCCACTGCCAGAACAGGAGCAGCAATGACAGGCTCGCGAACAGCACATAGGTGCTCCGCTCGACCGGCTTGGGCACGAACTGCGTCCACCACGCCTTGAAGCGCTGGCGCGCCATCACGCTGTGCTGAACGGCGAACAGCGTCATCAGCAGCAGATTGACGATGACGGCTTCAGCCGCCGGCGTGTCGGTTCCGGTGTCGATGGTCTTCGGCACCACCAGCCCCATGACGAAGCCGATGGCATAGAGAATGGTGACGAAAAACACGAGATATGCCGCAATTCCGTACAGAAAGGCGATGAACTTGAAAATGCGTGAGCCCGTAACCTCCGGGCCGATGGAATCAACATGGTGATCAAGTTGGGTCATAAAACGCTCCGTTGTGCCGAGGCATCGGCACTGTTTGGTCTTCGCACCATGCCGGATCGGAGTGCCCCAGGCTTTCGCGGACGGTTGATTTTCGCCTGAGACGACTTTGATTTTTGCTTGAGACGACAGAAACGTGCGATTTGTCTTTGAAAACAACGTGCTCGACGGCGACCTGCGAGAGCTCACCTGCGGCGGCGCAGCCGTGCCGTTGCAGCCGCAGGTGTTCGATCTGCTGCTCTATCTCGTCGCGCAGCGCGCCCGAGTGGTCAGCAAGGATGACCTGATCAGCCAGATCTGGAGCGACCGCATCGTCTCGGATTCGGCGCTGAACAGCCGGATCAACGCCGCGCGCAAGGCGCTCGGCGACGACGGCGCGACACAGCGGCTGATCAAGACCATCCCGCGCAAGGGCTTTCGCTTCGTCGGCGACGTCCGGGAGGAAGCGGCCGGCACGCTTGCGCCTGCCGAACCCGCCCCTGCCCCCGCGCGCATCGCGGCGGAGCGACCGGGAATCGCGGTGCTCGCCTTCGAGAACATGAGCGGCGATCCCGCGCAGGAATATTTCGGCGACGGCATCAGCGAGGACATCCTCACCGCGCTGTCGAAGCAGCGCTGGTTCATGGTGATCGCTCGCAACTCGTCCTTCACCTACAAGGGACGCGCGGTCCACATCAGGCAGATCGCCGAGGAGCTCGGGGTGCGCTACATCGTCGAGGGCAGCGTGCGCAAGGCCGACAACCGCGTGCGCATCACCGCGCAGCTCAACGACGCCACCACCGGCGGCCACCTCTGGGCCGAACGCTACGACCGCGAGCTGGTCGACGTCTTCGCCGTGCAGGACGAGATCACCAACGCGATCGCCGCGGCAATCGAGCCGCAGATCCATGCGGCGGAGAACTTCCGCAGCCATCGCAAGCCGCCCGCGAGCCTCGACGCGTGGGACTTGCTGATGCGCGCGCTCTCGCACACCTGGCGCGTAACGCGGCAGGATCACGAAGCCGCGCGGGCGCTGCTGGAGCGCGCCATCGCGATCGATCCGAATTACGGCCAGGCGCTGGCGGTGCTGGCGGCGAACCACATGTTCGGCGTGCATCTCGGCTGGGCCGAGCTTGCCAAGGTGGCGCCGGTGGCGGAAGCCGCCGCGCTCGCCGCAGTGCGCTGCGACCATGAGGATGCCTGGGCGCATGCCGCGCTCGGCAGCGTCTGCTTTTCGACGCGCAGGCTTGCGGACGCGCTCTCCGAGTTCGAGCAGGCACTCGCGCTCAACCCGAATTTCTCGCTGGCGCAGGGCTATTACGCGCTGGCGCTGTCCTATGCCGGACGATCCGGAGAATCGTTCGAGGCGGCGCAACGGGCGATCCGGCTCTCACCCCGCGATCCGTCGCTGGCGATCTATCACGGCATCGCCGGCTATGCGCGCTTCACCGAGCAGCGCTACCACGACGCGATCGCGCTGGCGCGCGAGGCGATCCGCCACCGCGGCGACCTCACCGGCGGCTATCGCGTGCTGGCGGTGTCCGCCGGCATGACCGGCGACAGCCTGCTCGCGGAGACGGCGCTGGGCGAACTCCGTCGCACCCAGCCCAACATCTCGCTGCACTGGATCGCGACGCAGCTGCCGTGGGCCAATGATGCCGATCGCGAGCACTATCTGGAGGGGTTCCGGCGCGCGGGGTTGCGGTAGACGACCGTCATGTCCCGGCTACATCAGGCGCTTTCGCCGCAGATGGACGATGACGTCGAGCCGCGTGATCTCGTGGCCGGGAAGCGGGGCCGGCACCTTGGTGAAGGCGAGCCCGCCGGCGACATCGACCAGCACATCCTCACCTTCCAGATAGAAGTGCGGATGCACCGATGTATCGGTGTCGAAGAACGACTTGATCCCGTCGGCGGCGATCCGGCGCAGCAGACCAGCCTCGGTGAACTGGTTCAGCGTGTTGTAGACGGTCGCAAGCGACAGCCGCAGATTGGCGGCCATCGCCTCGTCATAGAGGCCTTCCGCGGTGACATGACGGTGATCGCCGAGCAGCAGCATCCGGGCGAGCGCCAGACGATGACGCGTGGGCCGGAGGCCGGCATCGCGAAGCAGTTGCGCGCAGCGCGCCGCGGCCTCATCCGCGGGAGGGATGGCGAGGTCGTCTGAATCTGAATCCGTTTCGGGGAGGGTGGAAAGGACATCCATCGCCGACGCACTCGCACTTGACCGGGAACGCGAAGCTTGACGCGTTTGACCATCAGATCGCAGCAGCGGCGGCCTGGCTTTGATCCGGATCAAATTCGCAGCGGATCCGCCTCTGACCTATCGCAAGGCGGCTCGGCTCATTCCCGGCCACAATGGCGAATATTGACGAGGCTGACATGTCCAAGCCGGTTCCCGACAAGGCAGAGATCGCGCTCGAATATCCCGACAAGTTCTATGTCGGCACGTTCGAGCATTCATCCCGGTTCGAGGCGCGTCTCGACGGCAGCGGCGTTGCGCTGGTGCTGCAGCATCCGGGCGCGGCCGATGAACGCAAATCGGTGCACCTGCACCTCAATTTCGGCCTGCTCGCCGGCATCCTGCGCGAGCTCGCGGGCAGCGTCGCGGCCCTCCCCAAGGACGACATCGCGCATCGCGAGCAACTCGCGGAGGCGCTTGCCGAGCTGCAGCGGGCGCTGCGCACGCCCTGAAGCCGCGCGCTATTTCGCTTTCGCCTGTATCGGCTTCGGTGCCGGCACGGCCGCCCATTCCTTGTCGGCACGCGGGCCGTTGAGATCGCCGGTCAGGCCGACGAGCTGACCGGGCTGGACGTCGAGGGTCTGCTGCCAGGTCTGGGTCTGGCACAGCAGCTTGATCAGGCAACCCTTGAGCTTGAGCCGGTCGGTGGAATCGCGCCACAGCGAAACCGAATAGGATCTGCCGTCCTCGGCATTGTAGATTTCGCCGGCAAAGCGCCCCTCGGGCGTCGCCTGCAGGCCCATGATCAGCTGATGGCCGAGCAGCGCACGGGCCCGCTTGTCGGGATCGGGATTCTCCTTGTCGCGCAGCGGCTGGCCGCGCTTGTCGGCCGGT
The DNA here is from genome assembly GCF_008932115.1 of Bradyrhizobium betae. Classification (NCBI taxonomy): domain Bacteria; kingdom Pseudomonadati; phylum Pseudomonadota; class Alphaproteobacteria; order Hyphomicrobiales; family Nitrobacteraceae; genus Bradyrhizobium; species Bradyrhizobium betae. The sequence continues at coordinate 4,008,071 of NZ_CP044543.1, read as the reverse complement.
TCCTTCATCCAGACGATGAAGCCGCAGATGCGGTCGCGCGACGGCCCGCAGCGCTCGAGCCGGATGCGGGCGCGGCCGTCCTCGACGAGCCAGGTGCCGCTGGGATCGGTCGGCGCGCCCACGCCGGCGCGCCCTCCCAAGACCGTCATCACGATGGTGATCGCGACACGCAGCAGGAAGCGAAGGAGAATGTTCATCGACAGCACCTTTCGTTGGTTGGATCGCGGCGTCAGTTCAGTTGCGCCATCAGCGCATCGGCGCCCCTGTCGAGGCCGGCATTGGCGGCGGCGAGCGCGCCGACACTGGCCTTGATGTCGTAGGCAGCGGGGTATTGCTTGGTGACGTAGGCGGAGAGCAGCCGCGAGGTGGCGGCGTCGAAGATCTCGATGCCGTAGATGACCGAGCCGGTCATGGTGCCTTCGCCATCGCGCGCGGCCTGCACGCCGTTGTAGACGGCGCCGGCGACGTCGAAGCGCGAGAGCGTGCCGAGCACCGGCGTGTTGGCGACGGCACCGGTCAGCGTCAACCGGATCCGTAGCGTCTCCGGTCCGCGCTCGCGCACCAGCGCGAAGCGGCCGCGCAGCCGCTCGGCGAAGCAATTCTGCATGTAGGCGGCCAGTGCCGCCTTGTCCTTGTCGGACATGTCGCCGAACTGATGATCCTTGCCGCGATAGACCACGACCGGATCGAGGATCACCTTGTGATAAGCGCGCCAGTCGACCGGCGTGGAGTAGCGGTAGGGCACGCGGCCGGAGGCGTCGGACTTGTCCGGCACCATGTAGGACGAGGACGCCAATTCGGCATAGGGCACGGGCGCGACCGAGGCGCAGCCGGCCGAGGCCACGCAAAGCAGCAGCGTTCCCAGACCGCGCAGGGCGATCGAGCGATCCATTCCAGACTCCTCTTGCGGTGTTTGGGACAGGCGATGGGGACCGCAACCGCGTTTAGGGACCAGACGCGGCTGCGGCGCTCACCAACACCGGCCCAAGGCATCGTCCGGGGCCATGTCAGAAGCCTCGGGCCGTCTCAGTGTTTCTATTTATAAAACCGACTAGACGGTTTGTAAAGTGCGGAAATGGCGCCGTGGCACATTTGGCCGCAGGCGCGGATTTGGGCAGTCGCCGGTGGGATTTCGTTAACGACGAATCAGCTGCGCTTGCGCGGGGGCGCCGCCTTCGCCGCGCCGGATTTTGCGGAGCGCGGGTCGGCCGGCTGTTCGAGGCCGGTCCACTGCTTGTCGTCGAGCAAGCGCGCGAACAGCCGATCATGCTCCGCCTTGCTGAGCGGAGACATGCCGAACAGGCCGCTCAGCAGCAGGCCCCTCGCCGCCGCCCAGCGCAACAGCGCCAGATCCGGATCGGCGGCCTCGGCCTTGATCGCCGCAACACGCTTCATCTCGCGCTCGCGCGGCAGCGACATCAGCTGCGGATTCTCGACCATGGCGGCGACCAGAGCCAGCGCCGCGGAATTCGGCGCACCGGCGGCTTCGCGCACGGTCGCGAGCTGGGTGGCGAGCTCGGGGTTCGCAGACGTCGCGCCCACCTTGGCCTGATACTGGTTCGAGAACTCCTCGAAATGCGCCATTTGCCGATCGAGCAACGCCTTCAGCACCGCCTCCTTGGTGCGGAACTGATGCATCACGCCGCCCTTGCTCAGGCCGCTCTCGCGCGCGATCGCATCGAGCGTCAGCCGGCCGGGCCCGTCGCGCGCGATGATCGCGATCGCCGCCTCGAGCGCAGCGTTGCGGGACCGTTCGGAGCGTGTGGCATTGTCCATGGCCGACTTGTCTCCGTGACAAGATCGTGAATCAAGTGAAAACAGGACGGGCTGTACATTTTTTGTGCGAACGCTGTCGAGACTTTCATCTTGCGGCGCCGAACGAGACTGTGTGAGCCTCGATATCGGATGGGGACTGGGATGGGCCGGCCGTAGCTTTGCACGCCATGACTCGCGAAGCGTTTGCGGCTGGCCTCGCTTGAGAAAGATAAGACATGCCGAAACGAGTGTTGCTTGGTGTCCTCCTGGCTTGCGGCCTCACGGCCTCGGCGCTGGCGCAAGAGCCAAAAACAGGGGGTGTGATCAACGCGGTGATCCAGCCCGAGCCGCCCGGCCTGATGCTTGCGATGATCCAGAACGGTCCGACCCAGATGGTCTCGGGCAACATCTTCGAGGGCCTGCTGCGCTACAGCCCCAAGCTCGAGCCGCTGCCGGAGCTCGCCGAAAGCTGGAGCGCCAGCGAGGACGCCAAGACCTATACTTTCAAGCTCAGGAAGGGCGTCACCTAGCATGACGGCAAGCCCTTCACCGCCGCGGACGTGCTGTTCTCGGTCGAGATGCTGAAGCAGACCCATGCGCGCGCCCGCAACAACCTCGCGCAGGTCGACAAGGTCGAGGCGCCCGACGATTACACGGTGGTGTTCACGCTGAAGCAGCCGTTCGGCCCGTTCCTCGGCATCTTCGAGGTCGGCTCGATGCCGATGGTGCCGAAGCATCTCTACGAAGGCACCGACTGGAAGACCAACCCCTACAACAATGCACCGGTCGGCACCGGCCCCTTCATGTTCAAGGAATGGCAGAAGGGCTCGTTCATCCGCCTGGTCAAGAATCCGAACTACTACGAGAAGGGCAAGCCCTATCTCGACGAGATCTACTGGCAGATCATCCCCGACGCCGCTGCGCGCTCGGTTGCGTTTGAAACCGGCAAGGTCGACGTGCTGCCCGGCGGTTCGGTGGAGAATTTCGACGTGCCGCGGCTGTCGAAGCTGAAGGACACCTGCGTCACCGGCGCCGGCTGGGAATTCTTCTCGCCACTGGCATGGCTGTGGCTGAACAACCGCCAGGGTCCGCTCGCCGACAAACGGGTACGGCAGGCGATCATGTATGCGATCGACCGTGACTTCGCCAAGGACGTGATCTGGAACGGGCTCGGCAAGGTCGCGACCGGCCCGTCCGCCTCGACCATCAAATACTACACCGACGACGTGCCGAAATATCCCTACAACCCGGCCAAGGCCAAGGCCCTGCTGAAGGAAGCCGGCTACAAGGGCGAGAAGATCCGCCTGTTGCCGCTCGCCTATGGCGAGACCTGGCAGCGCTGGGGTGAAGCTGTGAAGCAGAACCTCATCGACGTCGGCATGAACATCGAGACCATCGCCACCGACGTTGCCGGCGGCAACCAGAAGATCGGCGACTGGGACTACGACATCGCCTTCACCTATCTCTACCAGTACGGCGATCCCGCGCTCGGCGTCGGCCGCAACTACGTCTCCAGCGCCATCGCCAAGGGCCAGGTCTTCAACAACGTCGAAGGCTACTCCAATCCCGAGATCGACAAGCTGTTCGCCGACGGCGCGGTGGCAACGCCCGACTCCAAGCGCAAGGAGATCTACGAGAAGGCGCAGAAGATCCTGGTCGAGGACGTGCCGGTGGCCTGGATGCTCGAGCTGCAATTCCCGACGATCACGCGCTGCAAGGTCAAGAACCTGATCACCACCGGGATCGGCGTCAACGACGGCTTCAAGGACGCATGGCTCGACAAGTAACGAGCTGGTTCTTCACCTCTCCCCGCTTGCGGGGAGAGGTCGAATATGCGCAAAGCGCATATTCGGGTGAGGGGGAGTCTCCACGAATCCAATTCTCACCGCCCTCGCGGAGAGTCCCCCTCACCCCAACCCTCTCCCCGCAAGCGGGGCGAGGGAGCGCACTGCTCCCGTGGCCAAGGGTCACGCTACCCTATAAGAACCTCTAGATGCTCTCCTTCGTTGCTCAGCGTGTCGTGAAGGGCGTGATCGTCCTGCTCGCGATCGTCGTCCTCAATTTCTTCCTGATCCGGCTTGCGCCCGGCGACCCCGCGGTCGTGATGGCCGGCGAGGCCGGGGCCAGTGACCAGGTCTTCGTCAAGCAGCTCCGGGAAAAGTTCGGTCTCGACAAGCCGTTGCCCGAGCAGCTCTTCATCTACGTCAAGGGCGTCGTCACCCTCGACCTTGGCTTCTCCTTCCGTCAGCAAGCGCCGGTCGCGAAGCTGATCCTGGAACGGTTGCCGGCGACGCTGCTGCTGACGCTGACCGCGTTCGCGATCTCGCTGGTGCTCGGCGTGCTGTTCGGCACCTTTGCCGCGCGCTTCGCCGGAACGTTTCTCGACACCGCCATCACCGTCTTTGCGCTGATCTTCTACGCCATGCCGATCTTCTGGGTGGCGCTGATGGGCATCCTGCTGTTCTCGGTCACCATGGATTGGCTGCCGAGCTTCGGCTATGAGACGGTCGGCGCCAACCTCACCGGCTTCGCCCACGCGCTCGACGTCGGTGCGCACCTGATCATGCCGGCGATGACGCTCGGCCTGTTCTTCATGGCGACCTACACCCGCATGACGCGCGCCTCGATGCTGGAGGTGAAGCGGCTCGACTTCGTCAAGACCGCGCGCGCCAAAGGCCTCAGCGATGCCGTGATCCAGCGCCGCCATGTGCTGCGCAACGCGCTGCTGCCCGTCGTGACGCTCGCCGGCGTGCATTCGGGCACGCTGATCGGCGGCGCCGTCATCACCGAGACCGTGTTCGCCTGGCCCGGCATCGGGCGCCTGATGTACGACGCATTGCTGCAGCGGGACTACAATCTGCTGCTCGGCGTGTTCGTGATCTGCTCGGCCATGGTCCTGATCTTCAACCTCATCACCGACCTGGTCTATCGACTGGTCGATCCGCGTATCGAATTCGCCTCATGAAACAGTTCTGGAAATCGATGCTCCGAAGCCCGAGCGGCGTCATCGGGCTCATCATCCTTCTGCTCGCGATCTCGGTCGCGGTGTTCGGGCCGATACTGTTCCCGAACTCGCCCTGGCGCATGGTGCAGCGGCCGTTCCTGCCGCCGTTCACGCTCTCGACCGTGCCGCTCGGCACCGACGCGCTCGGCCGCGACGTTTTCGCCGGCATGATCTTCGGCGCACGCGTGTCGCTGCTGGTTGGCCTCGTCTCCACGCTGGTCGCGCTGGTCGTCGGCGTGCCGATCGGCGCCATGGCCGGCTATTTCGGCGGCAAGGTCGACGACGCCTTGATGCGCTTCACCGAATTCTTCCAGACCATTCCGAGCTTCGCGCTCGCGATCGTGCTGGTCGCGATCCTGCAGCCGTCGATCTACTCCATCGTGGCTTCGATCGCGGTGGTGAGCTGGCCGCCGGTCGCCCGCCTCGTCCGCGGCGAGGTGCTGTCGCTGCGCACGCGCGAATACGTCCAGGCCGCCGTCGTCACAGGCCAGAGCAACACCTGGATCATCCTGCGCGAGATCCTGCCCAACGCGCTGTCGCCGGTGATCGTGCTGGCCTCGCTGATGGTGGCGACCGCGATCCTGCTGGAATCCTCGCTGGCCTTCCTCGGCCTCGGCGATCCCAACCTGATCTCCTGGGGTTACATGGTCGGCGCCGGCCGCACCGTGATCCGCCAGGCCTGGTGGATCACCGTGTTTCCCGGCGTCGCGATCCTGATTTCGGTGCTGGGACTGAACCTGATCGGCGAGGGCCTCAACGACGCGCTCAATCCGCGCCTGTCGCGCGAGGGGCGTTGACCATGACCGCGCCAGCCACCGTTTCCATCAAGAACCTGCAGATCGCGCTGCCCAAGGGTGCCGAACGTCCCTTCGCGGTCGACGGCATCTCGCTCGACCTGAAGGCCGGCAAGATCGTCTGCGTCGTCGGCGAGTCCGGCTCCGGCAAATCGATGTGCGCGCATGCGCTGATGGGCCTGTTGCCCGACACGGTCTCCACCACCTCCGGCGAGATCATGTTCGAGGGCCGCGACCTGCTCAAGCTCGACGAGGACGGCTGGCGCGATCTGCGCGGCCGCCGTCTCGCGATGATCTTCCAGGAGCCGATGACCGCGCTCAATCCGTTGATGCGGATCGGCGACCAGATGGCGGAAATGTTCGAGGCGCACGGCCTGCTGACGCCGAGGGAGCGGCGCGCGAAAGCGCTGTCGCTGGCGCGCGAGGTCGGTCTGCCCGACCCCGAGCGCATCGTGCGCGCCTATCCGCATCAGCTCTCCGGCGGCCAGCGCCAGCGCGCCATGATCGCGATGGCGCTCGCGCTCGAGCCCGCGGTGCTGGTCGCGGACGAGCCGACCACCGCGCTCGATGTCACCACGCAGGCGCAGATCCTCAAGCTGATCCGCAACCTCCAGCGCAACCGCAACATGGCGGTGATGTTCATCACCCACGATTTCGGCGTCGTCGCCGACATCGCCGATCAGGTCGTGGTGCTCCGCCATGGCAAGGTCGTGGAGGAAGGCCCCGCCGCGACCGTCTTCAACAACCCGCAGCACGACTACACCAAAGCGCTGCTCGCCGCCGTGCCGTCGATGGACCCACCGGCACGCCAGCCGCTCGATGACCAGGCCAGGGCGGTCGAGGTGATCGGGCTGGACAAGACCTACGTCACCTCAGGCGGCTGGTTTCGCGAGGACCGCCGCGTCGATGCCGCGCGCGAGGTCAACTTCAACATCCTCAAGGGCGAGACGCTCGGCCTCGTCGGCGAATCCGGCTCCGGCAAATCGTCCGTCGCGCGCCTCGTCATGCGGCTGATCGAGGCCGATCGCGGCACGGTGTGGATCGGCGACACCGAACTCACCTCGCTCTCAGGCAAGGCGCTGCGCGCCGAGCGTCATCGCATCCAGATGATCTTCCAGGACCCGTTCGCCTCTCTCAACCCGCGGCGCAAGGTCGGCCACATCATCGCCGACGGCCCGATCGCGGCCGGCACGGATCCGAAAGTCGCGTTCGACCGCGCCCGCGATCTCCTGAAGATGGTCGGCCTGGACGCCGGCGCGCTCGACCGCTATCCGCACGAATTCTCCGGCGGCCAGCGCCAGCGCATCGGCATCGCGCGCGCGCGCGCTCGCGCTCGAGCCCGAGATCATCGTGGCCGACGAGGCGGTCTCCGCGCTCGACGTCTCCGTACAGGCACAGGTCTTGCGGCTGCTCGAAGATCTCAAGGCGCGCCTCGGGCTGTCGATGCTGTTCATCACCCACGATCTGCGTGTCGCAGCCCAGATCTGCGACCGCATCGCGGTAATGCAGCGCGGCGCCATCGTCGAAATGAAGCCGACTGCGCAGCTCTTCGCCGCGCCGGAGCACGCCTACACGCGCGAGCTGCTGGCCGCGGTGCCGGGACGCAAGGAGCGCGCGCCGGCGGCGTGAAGCAGTCCGGACGCGGTTGCTACCTGGGCGGAGGGTTCGTGTTATTCCAGGTGGGGACCGAGTTGGTGACGCCGACCGACGGCTGAGTAGACGTTCCGATCGACGGCGCCGTGGTCGTCCCGACCCTCTGCCCGGAACTTCCAATCGTGCCCTGCTGTACCGGCGCTCCCGGGGTGCTGTGCGTGCTGGTTTGCGCGCCCGTTGCAGACGTCTGCGCGCTTGCGGCGAACGGTGATGCCGCCAATCCGATGGCGATGAGTGCGGCAATAGAACGTTTCGTTCTCGTCATGGCTGATCCTTTCGAGGCGGTCACTCGCTCGCTGAACGCTCGCGAGTTAGCGCTTTCTGCATCGAGCAATCCGACAACTCCACGCGCGTGAAAATGTGCCGATACACGGTCACGCTCGGGCTCAACAATCCATCACGTTGCCGCGACTCGCGCGCCAACGTGGTGAGATAAGCTGCCGGGAACCGTGCTGCTTAGGCCGCATCTGGCAAGGCTCGCAAATAGACGAAATTCGCCGCGATCGGCTGTCCCAACGAGCTCTTGAGAGAGAGAGCCCCGGCCTTCGCAACGCTGCTGACCCTCGTAGTTACGTCGAATGACCACTCGTAGGGATTCGAGATGCCAAACACGGCTCGGACATTGGGCGGGAATGTAACCTTGACCTTGACGTCGGCGGCATTAGCGCTGGCGTCATAAATGTACCCCCCGTCATAGCTCACGCCCGCGCTATCGCTGCCATAGATGCGGCCGTTGTCGAAAATCAGGACGCCATCGCCAGTCGAAAATTGGCCGCTAAACGTAATTCCGTACATACCATCTCGCATTGTCGGTCCTTTCTCTTTCAAGCGGTTAAGTTCGATTTGCCGCAAGCTCGGCGGCAATAATTGGAACAAGCGCAAATACGCATCGACTGGACCAGGCACGGCCCGCTCGCCTGCAAGCCAAAGGGTCACTGCCCTAGGTGTCACTCCCAACAGACGAGAGAAATCAGTCTGGCTGAGTTTGATTTCACCAAGGACCGATTTGAGTTCATGATTCTGCATGCGACATTGTTCACATATAGATAGAACGTTGTAAAACGGTTTATGAGAACGATGTTCTGGTTATTGGTAATATAACACCTCAAGCTTTTCGCGTGGGGAAGCTGATCGTCCCTCACACCGCTCCCCTGCGGCCTCGCATCGCTCCACCTTCAGCAGCACGTCACACGTTTTTTATTCCTTGTGACCGCGTGCACAGCTAAAAAAACAGACCCCGTCACCCCACCTCCGCATGGAATGATTTCCGTCATTTGATGATGGATCTATCGATCTATTGGAGCCGACATGGGCCAGGTTATTCAGTTTGTATCGAAGTCCGAACGCGAGCGTATTCGCCTCATCCAGGAGGCACGCGCGATCTATGACAGCATCTTTCCGCCGGCTGATCCGGCGGACGTGCGGCAGGACACGGCGACAATCGGCCGCGCCGCCGGCGGCGATGTGGGAAATCTGGCGTGATCAAGATCGTCGCGGTGCTGTGCAGTCTTTCCTCGCCAGCGAATTGTCACGAGCAGATCGTCACCACGTCGGACTTCGCCAGCGTTTCGATACAATCCTGCCTGATGGGCGCGCCGCAGCTCGCCGAGTGGATGAACCAGCATCCGGCCGAGCGCCTGGCCGGATGGCGCTGCGTGGTCGGTCAACAGACCGGCAGGGGCGCCTGAGCCTGGAGATCGTTCGACGGAAGCAGCGCGCGATCCGGCGGGTCGCGCCGAGAGCAGCCTTTTGACTCCGCCACGCCCCTCATAATATGATCTTTATCATCTTATTGAGAATTTGGGGTGGCGATGGCTGACGACACATCCGGCAAGCAGGCGACCGAATATGGCGTCGTACCGATCGAGGTGATGGCGGCGATGCCGGGGCTCGACTTCGTCCGCGCGATCTTCGCGCGGCAATTGCCGGAGCCGCCGATCATGCAGACCGTCGACCCGTTCGACTGCACGGCCGAACCCGGCGTGGTCACGATTCACAGCGTGCCGGGCCTGCGTCATTACAATCCGATCGGATCGGTGCACGGCGGCTATGCCGCGATCCTGCTGGATTCCGCGATGGGGCTTGCGGTGCAGACCACGCTGCCGGCGGGCACCGGCTACACGACGCTGGAATTCAAGATCTCGTTCGTGCGCGGCATGAGCGAGGCCAGCGGCACGATCCGCACCGAGGGCCGCGTGCTGAACGCCGGCCGCCGCGTCGCCACCGCCGAAGCGCGCATCACCGATACGAAGGGCCGGCTGCTCGCGCATGCGACGACGACCTGCCTCGTGTTCGGGATCGAGAAGGGCGGCGCGGAAGGCTGACGCGCGGCGCGATCGCTCATCGCGGATTGGTGTTGCTCCAGGTCGGGACGGAATTGGTCACGCCCACCGACGGCCAATTGTACGTTCCGATCGATGGCGCCGTAACGGTGCCGACCGCCTGTCCGGACGATCCGTAGGACGCCCTCGGCTGCGCCGCCAGCGATCCGGCTCCGCCATAGGCCGGGGCCACCGTATGCGTGCCGTAATAACGGCCAGACCGGTGCTTCTTCGCTTCGGCCGCGAAGGGAGCAAGCAGTCCGGCAGTGATGAGTACGGCAATTGCGAGTTTGACGCTTGTCATGGCTGCTGATCCCTCCGTCGCCAGGGCCCCTCGTGCCAAGTGTTCATCCTTCGGCAGATTTCCATAGGCACGCGTTCATAACTCCGTGCGCGCGCGAATGCGCCGAAACAACGGCACGGGATCACCGTCGTCGTGGCCGGCACGCATGACGGCCATGGCGCTCCTTCACGGATGCAACCGAATGCATCAATTCCTTGAAGGCGGCGACCGCCTTGTCATCGCCGAGGGCGCTGTCGCCGAGCGCTTCCAGACGCTCGATGACCACCAGCAGCGCATCTCCGATCTGGCCGATCTGCTTGCCATAGCTGCCGACATCCGACAGCAGATCCTTCTCGACCTCAGGCGCCGAGGATTGCCCGACCGTGATGTTGATCAGACCGAACTGGCCGCCGGTAGGACTGAAGAACGACGTGATCGGGTTGATGGACTGCACGACGTCCCCCGACAAAGGCAGCTTGAACACGGGCATGGGATATCCCCTCGCTGACGCTGAACCGGCAGCGGAAGACTAGCACGGTCGTGGCCGCCTTCGGATGGACCCGAATCAGCGCTAGTGCATTGCCTTCAGCGACTTCCCTGGACGCACACCGCATGACCGGCCCCGAACTGAAGCAACTTCGCAACGACCTCTCCGACGCTCTCGCGCGCAAGCTTACTGCGGCCGACATGGCCAGACTGTGCGGGTTGCCCGAGAGGGGCGGCGCGGACACCATCCGGCGCTGGGAGGTCAGCGGTCCGACGCCCTCCGCGACCAAGGTGCTGCGCGTGCTCGCGATGGCGAGCGAGCGCTATCCGATCATGGAGAAGTTCGACGTCTTCGATCGCCACGACGTGCGCGAGGAAGACCGGCCGGCGAGGCGCGCGGCTTTCCGCGAGCAGATGCGCGACGAGGCGCGGCGGCGTCTTGGTTAACGCAAGACGCGCGCAAGTTACCTGAAGCGTGCGAGGTTAAGCCTTCCTTCACCACTTCTTAAGCTGACGTTAAGCACAAAAATCATTTACAGCCCAATAAGTTAGGTTGGCTGCCGCTGTGCCATGCATGTGACAGCATTTTCGTCAAAAGCAAGCTATCTGCAAAACCAACGACGGCGCGGACAGCGCGCCTGCCGGGGACATGAGTGTTGGAGCTTGGACGATGAAGAAGATTCTGTTTGCGACCGTTGCGCTGCTCGTGGTGGGCGCCGCTGCGCCGGCGATCGGTGCCGATCTCGGTAACCGCAACTACTACAAGGCGCCCGCGCCGGCCTATGCCGCGCCGATCTACAACTGGACCGGCTTCTACCTCGGTGCGCATCTCGGCGGTGCGTTCTCCAGCGACAACAATTTCAACGGCCTCTCCACCGGCAACAACGGCAACGGCCGTTTCCTCGGCGGCGTGCAGGTCGGTGCGGATTGGCAGTTCAACCCGAATTTCGTGGTCGGCGTCGAAGGCCAGTATTCCTGGCTCTCCGGCAGCGTCGGCGCGGTGTTCCCGGGCGGCGTCGCCTACACCAACGACCAGCGTGGCCTCGGCTCGATCACCGGCCGCGTCGGCTATACCTGGGGTCCGGGCCTGCTCTACGTGAAGGGCGGCTACGCCTATTCCGACAACAACGAGAAGGTGACCGTCGGCGGCGTGCCGACCGCCTTCGTCATCACCGGCGATCACCGCAACGGCTACACCGTCGGCGCCGGCGTCGAATACATGTTCGCCCCGAACTGGTCGGCCAAGGCCGAGTACCAGTACTATAATTTCGGCGACGCGCACTTCACCGGAGGCCCGCTGGCGGGCACCGGCAACTTCACCACCGACGACCACACCATCAAGGCGGGCGTCAACTACCGCTTCAACTGGGCCAACTCGGCGGTCGCACGCTACTGATCGCGCCTGACGAAAATCTCTTGCATCATCAAGGGCCGGCAATTCTGCCGGCCCTTTCTTTTTTCGCTGTGCGGAACAGATACAACCGATTGTGCAACTTGCGATTTTTTAACCCGAGCTGAGGATACTCCACCGCGAAAATATAAAGACAAGTGGGGGAATTCGATGGCGATCCGTCTGGGCCGTGTTCTTGGCCGTCTCAAGCCTCGTTTCAAAATGCCAAGGTGGGGCGTGCGCGGCAGCCTGTTCGCCGCCTTCGCCTTGATCGCGGGCATGGGCCTCGTGATCGCAGCCGGCGCCGGCTTCGTGTTTAATCATCTCGGCGCGACCATGATGGATCTGAGCGGCCGCGACATCCCGCGCCTCTCCGCCAGCCTCCAGCTCGCTTCGCAGAGCGCAACGCTCGCGGCCCAGGGCCCGGGCCTGCTGGCATCGCCCTCCGACGAGGCGCTGAACGAGCGCACCAAGAGCGTGAAGGACATCCAGCAGCTCGCCATGGCCAAGCTCGGCGAGATCGTCGAGCTCGGCGCCGACAAGCAGACCGCGACCGCGCTGCAAGACACCGCCAAGAGCATCGACGAGGCGACCCAGAGCCTGGTCTCGGCGGCCCGCGAACGGCTCGACACCGGCGCACTGCACGACAAGCAATACGAAGCGCTGCGCAAGGCCCAGCTCGCCTTCGTCGGCGCGGCGGGTCCGGCGATGCTGGACGCCCAGACGCGCCTCAACGCGATCCTCGGCGCGGCGGAAGTCTCCGCTGACGATGCCACCGAAGCCGCTCGCACCGTCGCCCAGATCTCGACGGTCTCCGCCAATGGCAATCTGATGGCCGCCGACATGATGGCCGCGCTCTCGGCCAACAACAGCGACACGCTGGAAGTGATCGAGAAGGAATTCAAGGCGACGCGCGACCGCGTCAAGTCGAACCTCGAGGACCTGCCCAAGGTGGCCTCGATGCAGGCGATGCGTGACGCCGTGCAGAAGCTGTTCGCCTTCGGCGAAGGCAAGACCGGCGTGTTCAAGATCCGCCAGAAGGAGCTCGACTCCATCGACTACGGCCAGACCATCCTGGACGAGACCCGCAAGCTCAATGTCGGCCTCGGCATCAGCGTGCAGCAGCTCGTCGACGGCGTGCAGAAAGAGACCAACGCGTCGACCTTCCAGGCACGCCAGGAAATCTCGCTCGCCACCACCGCGATGCTGGCGCTGGGCGCCTTGATGCTGGTCGGCTCGGCGCTGTTCGTCTGGCTCTATGTCGGCCGCAACATCCTGCGCCGGATCGGCGCGCTGCATCAATCCATGCAGCTGCTCGCGAACGGCGACCTCGAGACCGAGACCTACCGCTCCAGGAATCACAACGACGAAATCTCGGTGATGGCGAACACGCTGCAGGTGTTCCGCGAGAGCATGATCGAGGCCCGCGCGATGTCCAGCGAGCAGGACAAGGACCGCGCGGCCAAGGCCGAGCGTGCCGCGCGCATGGAAGCCAGGATCGCAGAGTTCGAGAGCACGGTGCGCAACGCGCTCGACAATCTCGCGCAGTCGGCCAATTCGATGCAATCGACCGCGCAGGCCATGTCGAACACCGCGGACCAGTCCAACGCGTTGGTGAACGCGGTCGCTTCCGCCGCGGAGGAGACCTCGGTCAACGTGCAGACGGTGTCGGCCGGCACCGAGCAATTGTCGTCCTCGATCGCCGAGATCAGCCGCCAGGTGGTCACCTCGGCCGGGATCGCCAAGAAGGCGGTCGACGAGGCCGGCGCGACCGACGCCACGGTGCAGAGCCTTGCCGACGGCGCGAGCCGCATCAGCGTCGTCGTCGACCTGATCCAGACCATCGCCTCGCAGACCAATCTGCTCGCACTCAACGCCACCATCGAGGCGGCGCGCGCGGGCGAGGCCGGCCGCGGTTTCGCGGTGGTCGCGTCCGAGGTGAAGAGCCTCGCGAGCCAGACCGCGAAGGCGACGGAAGAGATCCGCACCCAGATCGCCAGCATGCAGTCGGTCACGACGTCGGCGGTCGGCGCCATCCAGGGCATCGGCCGGATCATCGGCGAGATCAACGATGTCACCACGACGATCGCGGCCGCGGTCGAGGAACAGGGCGCGGCCACCCGCGAGATCGCCCGCAACATCCAGCATGCCGCCGGCGGCACCAGCGAGGTTTCGAGCAACATCGTGGGCGTCTCCACGGCATCCGCCGAGGCGGGCGCTGCCGCGGGCGAGGTGCTGGGCGCCTCCGACGCACTCCGCCGCGAAGCCGACCTGCTGCGCGGGGAGATCGATGCGTTCCTCAACAACATGCGGGCGGCGTAAGACGCCGTCCCGTAGCCCGGACGGAGCGGAGCGCAATCCGGGCTACGGAAAACGGCTGGAATGTCCGCTATGCGAGGGCATACCAACGTCCTTTTTCGGCTGGCGCGCCGCGCGCGGTGGGTTTAAGCCGATAGCATGAACGCGAAAACCGACACCGCGCAGTCCTCGGCCGAGGCCCTGCGTTACCCCTGGGAACAGCATCCCGGCCCCGAAGAGGTCGTCGAGATCAGACCCGGCGTGTTGTGGGCGCGGCTGAAACTGCCGTTCCGCCTCAACCACGTGAACATCTACCTGCTCGCCGACGGCGACGGCTACGCGATGATCGACGCCGGCTTCGGCAACGAGGAGACCATCGAGGCCTGGACCAGGCTGTTCGAGGGGCCGCTGAAGGGCGTCAACATCACGCGCCTGATCGTCACGCACTCGCACCCCGATCATGTCGGCCTCGCAGGCTGGATCGTCGACCGCTTCAACTGCCCGCTGGTGATGTCGCAGGTCGAATATCTGCAATCGGTCTATCATCAGAACCGCGGCACCGAAGAGCGGCGCGAGGCGCAGCGGCTGTTCTTCCGCCGCCATGGCATGGACGAGTCGCTCACCGAAAAGCTGCTCGGCCGCGGTCAGGATTATCTCAAGCGCGTCTCGGTGCTGCCGCCGTCCTACCGCCGCATCTCGCACGGCAACGAGGTCGTGATCGGCACGCGCCGCTTCAAGGTGATCACCGGAGGCGGCCACGCGCTCGACCAGGTGATGCTGTATTGCGCCGACGACAAGCTGTTCCTCTCCGCCGATCAGGTGCTCAGCAAGATCTCGCCGAATGTCAGCGTGTGGGCGGTCGAGCCCGACCAGAACTCGCTCGGCGAATATTTGGCCTCGCTCGCAAGCCTCACCACCACCCTGCCCTATGATCTGCTGGTGTTGCCCGGCCACGGCGTGCCGTTCTACGGGCTGAAGACCCGCATCAAGCAGCTCGCCGATCATCACGAGGAGCGCTGCAGCCTGATCGCGGAAGCCTGCCGTGAAGTCCCGCAGACTTCACGCGCGCTCGTGCCCGTCGTGTTCAACAAGCATGTGCTGGACGAACACCAGATGGGTTTTGCCGCCGGCGAGCTCGTCGCCCATGTCAATTACATGATCGTCGAGGGCCGCCTGACGGCGGAGACCAAGGACGGCGTGCTGCAGTTCAGGACGACTTGAGCCCTGTCCTCCCTCTCCCCGTAGGAACGCGGAGAGGGGGACGGGCATATGGTGCAGAGCAACATTGCATCTCGCGCGAACTTGATCGGGATCAAGTTTCAAATCGCACGATAGGGCATTTTGCCCAAATGCCCCTCACGGCCAAATGTGGGATAGCGCATAGACATTGGAGCTGGAAAAGCTCTAAAAAGATGCGGCCCCTTGGTCCGGTTCCGTTGCAGGTTTTGCCGATGGATTACGCCCAGTTCTTCAATTCCGCCCTCGATCGTCTCCATTCCGAACGGCGCTATCGCGTGTTCGCCGACCTCGAACGTATCGCCGGCCGGTTTCCGCATGCGCTCTGGCATTCGCCCAAGGGCAAGCGCGACGTCGTGATCTGGTGCTCGAACGATTACCTCGGCATGGGCCAGCACCCGAAGGTGGTCGGCGCCATGGTCGAGACCGCGACGCGCGTCGGCACCGGCGCAGGCGGCACCCGCAACATCGCCGGCACGCATCATCCGCTGGTGCAGCTCGAAGCCGAGCTGGCCGATCTCCACGGCAAGGAAGCCGCGCTGCTGTTCACCTCGGGCTATGTCTCGAACCAGACCGGCATCGCGACCATCGCAAAGCTCATTCCGAACTGCCTGATCGTGTCGGACGAGCTCAACCACAATTCGATGATCGAAGGCATCCGCCAGTCCGGCTGCGAGCGCGTCGTGTTCCGCCACAACGACCTCGCCGATCTCGAGGAGAAGCTGAAAGCTGCCGGTCCGAACCGGCCGAAGCTGATCGCCTGCGAGAGCCTCTATTCCATGGACGGCGACGTCGCCCCGCTCGCGAAGATCTGCGATCTCGCCGAGAAGTACAACGCGATGACCTATGTCGACGAAGTTCATGCCGTCGGCATGTACGGTCCGCGCGGCGGCGGCATCGCCGAGCGTGACGGCGTCATGCATCGCATCGACATTCTCGAAGGCACGCTGGCAAAGGCGTTCGGCTGCCTCGGCGGCTACATCGCCGCCAACGGCCAGATCATCGACGCCGTGCGCTCCTATGCGCCGGGCTTCATCTTCACCACCGCGCTGCCGCCGGCGATCTGCTCGGCCGCGACCGCCGCGATCAAGCATCTGAAGACCTCGAACTGGGAGCGCGAGCGCCACCAGGACCGCGCCGCCCGCGTCAAGGCGATCCTCAATGCCGCCGGCCTGCCGGTGATGTCGAGCGACACCCACATCGTGCCGCTGTTCATCGGCGATGCCGAGAAGTGCAAGCAGGCCTCCGACCTGCTGCTCGAAGAGCACGGCATCTACATCCAGCCGATCAACTATCCGACCGTCGCCAAGGGCACCGAACGACTGCGCATCACGCCCTCGCCCTATCACGACGACGGCCTGATCGATCAGCTCGCCGAAGCCCTGCTGCAAGTGTGGGACCGCCTCGGCCTGCCGCTCCGCGAGAAGTCGCTGGCGGCGGAGTAGGCTCGCTTCTACCCTGCCCTTGAGGGGGAGGGTAGGAGCAGGCAGCTCATCCCACGGCTTAACGACAACCCCAGTTCCCCGCTCCGCGCTGCATTTCGCTGTCGCTTGCCTGCGCCCAACGCGCTAGATTTGCAGGGAAAATGAGAGCGGGCGCGGTTGCGCCTTGGCAAAGATCGGGCGCTGCCGCGCCTTGGGAGAAGCACGCTCGCCATGCTGCACGACTGGGGCGTGATCGCCGCCGCCTTCGGCTATATCGGCTTCCTGTTCCTGGTGGCGAGCCATGGCGACCGCCGCTCGCCGGCCGGGCGCGGCCGTGCGTCCGGGCTGATCTATCCGCTGTCGCTGGCGATCTACTGCACCTCCTGGACCTTCTTCGGCTCGGTCGGCTTCGCCACTCGCACCTCGACCGACTTCCTGGCGATCTATGTCGGCCCGATCCTGATGATTGGCCTGGGCGCCGGCGTGCTCCGCCGCGTGATCCAGCTCGCCAAGGCCCACAACATCACCTCGATCGCCGACTTCATCGGCGCGCGCTACGGCAAGAGCCAGGCGGTGGCGGCGACCGTGGCGCTGATCGCGATCATCGGCTCGGTGCCCTACATCGCGCTCCAGCTCAAGGCGGTCGCGTCCTCGCTCGAAACCATCCTGAGCGAGGACCAGGCCTTCTCCCACATCCCCATCGTCGGCGACGTGGCGCTGATGGTGACGCTGGCGATGGCAGCCTTCGCCGTGCTGTTCGGCACCCGGCAGACCGACGCCACCGAGCACCAGCACGGCCTGATGCTGGCGGTCGCGACCGAATCCATCATCAAGCTGGTCGCCTTCCTCACCGCCGGCATCTTCGTCACCTTCTGGATGTTCTCGCCGCACGAGCTGATCGAGCGCGCGATGAAGACGCCGGAAGCGGTGCGCGCCATCAACTATTCGCCGTCGATCGGCAACTTCCTCACGATGACGCTGCTGTCGCTGTGCGCGATCATGCTGCTGCCGCGCCAGTTCCACGTCAGTGTCGTCGAGAATTCCAGCGATGCCGAGGTCGGCCGCGCGCGCTGGCTGTTTCCGCTCTATCTCGTTGCCATCAACCTGTTCGTGATCCCGATCGCGATCGCCGGTCTCGTCAGCTTCCCCTTTGGCGCGGCGGATCCCGACATGTACGTTCTGGCGCTGCCGATGGAAGGCGGCGCGGATCTGCTCAGCGTCGCCGTGTTCGTCGGCGGCCTGTCGGCGGCGACCGCCATGGTGATCGTCGAATGCGTCGCGCTCTCCATCATGGTCTCGAACGATCTCGTGGTGCCGCTGGTGCTGCAGCGGCGGCCGGAGGGACGCACCGGCGGCGCCGATTTCAGCGACTTCCTGCTGCGCTCGCGACGGCTTGCGATCTTCGCCATCATGGTGATGGCCTATTTCTACTACCGCGCGCTCGGCAACACCCAGCTTGCCGCGATCGGCCTGCTCTCCTTTGCCGCCATCGCGCAGCTTGCACCGAGCTTCTTCGGCGGGCTGCTGTGGCGGCGGGCGACTGCGCGCGGCGCCATCGGGGGCATGCTGGTCGGCTTCGCGGTGTGGCTCTACACGCTGTTTATCCCGAGTTTCATGGATACCTCGACGTCGGGCATCCTGCTGCTCCAGCACGGCCCGTTCGGGATCGAGGCACTGCGGCCGCAGGCGCTGTTCGGCGCCGATCTACCGCCGCTGATGCACGGCGTGATCTGGTCGCTGTCGCTCAACGTCCTCACCTATGTCTTGTTGTCGCTGGCGCGCCGGCCGTCGTCGATCGAGCTGGTGCAGGCCGATCTGTTCGTGCCCAACACGCTCGCGCCGATCTCGCCGAGCTTCCGGCGCTGGCGCACCACCGTGACGGTGCAGGACATCCAGACCACGGTCGCGCAATATCTCGGGCCCGACCGCGCGCGGCATTCGTTCGAGGCCTTCTCGGCGCGACGCAACGTACGGCTCGAGCCCGGGGCACCCGCCGATTTCGAGCTGCTGCAGCACGCAGAGCACCTGATCGCTTCCTCGATCGGGGCCGCGTCCTCGCGCCTCGTGATGTCGCTGCTGCTGCGCAAGCGAACGGTCTCGGCGAAAGCCGCGCTGAAACTGCTCGACGATTCCCATGCGGCACTGCACTTCAACCGCGAGATCCTCCAGACCGCGCTCAACCACGTCCGGCAGGGCATCGCGGTGTTCGACGCCGATCTGCAGCTGATCTGCTCCAACCGGCAGTTCGGCGATCTCCTCAACGTGCCCCCGCATTTCATTCAGTTCGGCACGCCCTTGCGCGAGATCCTGGAATTCATGGGCGTGACCGATTCGGACGATCCGGCCGGGCGCGAGGCGATGATCGAACGGCGGCTCGCCGCCTACACCACCGAGGGCGAGCCCTATCTCGAACGCCTGCCGGAACGCCACATGGTGATCGAGGTGCTCACCAACCGCATGCCCGGCAGCGGCTTCGTCATCACCTTCACCGACGTCACCCCCACCTTCGAGGCGGCGGAAGCGCTGGAGCGCGCCAATGCGACGCTGGAAAAGCGCGTGCGCGACCGCACCGAGGAGCTGACGCGACTGAACTCCGAGCTCGCATTGGCCAAGAGCGCCGCGGAAGACGCCAGCATCTCCAAGACGCGCTTCCTCGCCGCCGCCAGCCACGACATTCTCCAGCCGCTGAACGCGGCGCGGCTCTACGTCACGAGCCTGGTCGAGCGCCAGCACAGCGGCGAGGAGACGCGGCTGGTCGAGAACATCGACGAATCGCTGCAGGCGATCGAGGAGATCCTCGGCGCGCTGCTCGACATCTCCCGGCTCGACGCCGGCGCGATGACGACCTCGATCTCGAGCTTCAAGATGGCCGATCTGATGCGCTCGCTGGAGATCGAGTTCGCGCCGATCGCGCGCGCCAAGAATCTGGAGCTCGCTTTCGTGCCCTGCTCGCTCCCGGTCGAGTCCGATCGCCTGCTGCTGCGGCGCCTGCTCCAGAACCTGATCTCCAACGCGATCAAATACACCCCGCGCGGCCGCGTGCTGGTCGGCTGCCGCCGCCAGGGTCCCTCGCTCAAGATCTGCGTCTACGACACCGGCGTCGGCATCCCCCTGGTCAAGCGCGGCGAGATCTTCAAGGAATTCCACCGCCTGGAGCAGGGCGCGCGGATCGCGCGCGGGCTCGGGCTCGGGCTGTCGATCGTCGAGCGGCTGGCGCACGTGCTCAACCACGGCATCGCCATCGACTCCAACGCAGGCGGCGGCTCGGTCTTCTCGGTGACGGTGCCGACGGCAAAGGCAATCACCCACACCGCCGCGGTGACCAGCGCGACGCCGCTGGCGCGCACGCCGATCTCGGGCGCCCTGATCGTCTGCATCGAGAACGACGCCGCGATCCTCGACGGCATGCGCACGCTGATGAAAGCCTGGGACGCCGAGGTGATCGCGGTCACGGATCCCGAAGGCGCGATCGCGGCCATGGAGGCCGCCGGCCGCCGCGTCACGGGCCTGCTCGTCGACTACCATCTCGACCGCGGCAACGGCATCGCCGCGATCCGCGACATCCGCCGCCGCTTCGGCGACACCATCCCCGCGATCCTGATCACCGCCGATCGCAGCCCCGCCGTCCAGGTCGCCGCGCGCGATGAGAGGATCGCGGTACTCAACAAGCCGGTGAAGCCGGCCTCGCTGCGGGCGCTGCTCGGCCAGTGGCGCACCCAGCAGATGGTGGCGGCGGAATAGTCGCGCTTCCACCATCGTCATTGCGAGCGCAGCGAACTGTTTCTCCGCGGAAAGATTCTGGATTGCTTCGCTGCGCTCGCAATGACGGCGCGTGAGGCGGCGAACTGTTTCTCCAATCACCGCTGTCATTCCCGCGAAAGCGGGAATCCAGTACGCCGCGGCGCATCGGCTCACTCACAGACGGCTCTGGGATACTGGATCGTCCGCCTGCGCGGACGATGACACCGAGGTAGGCTTGTCGGTTCGAAAGCGATGGAAATTGAGCGCGTGGACTTCTACTTTTCCGGCAGAGACGATCGACGCAAACGTAAAAGCGACCAGATCGCACACGACAAAACAATCCACCAAAAACCAAGGAGGCAGAGACCAAACCAAAGATGATGCGCGCCTTGGCTAATCGAGCCCAGAAAGCAACTTACGCCTGCCGGTGGGCATAGCACGTTTGAAAAACGAACCAGCCAGATCGCTGGCGTCCAAACAATCAAGAAAAAGGGCTGCATCACTTCGTGACTAAGAACACCTGCAGCTATCACGCCTAAGGCGCCGAGCAACCCGACCAGCACGTGCAAAATCAGTCGCATTGGTGTTCGCGAACCTCGGTCTTGGCTTACAGACGATAGCAAGAACGAGACCATGCCGCTATGGGTTAAGACCGGACGCTCCGAGCGCGCGGAACAATTCCGCCTTCACCTCGCTAGCGGCCGTCCGCGAGTCAATGACCAAATGCCCTACCCCGTCGGCGTGCCCTGCTTCCATTGCCCGCCGGCGATCTTCGCCGCGGCGATCACCGCCTGCGTGCGGCTCTCGACACCGAGCTTTTGCAGGATCGCCGAGACATGCGCCTTGATGGTCGCCTCGGAGACGCCGAGCTCGTAGGCGATCTGCTTGTTGAGCAGCCCTTCCGACAGCATCATCAGGACCCGCACCTGCTGCGGCGTCAGCGTGACCAGACGGTCGCGCAGGCGGGTCATGTCGGGATCGGCAGGAGCGGTCAGGTCGATGTCGGCGGGAACCCAGACGTCGCCGTCCATGACCTTGAGAATGGCGTCGCGCAGCGTCTCGACGCCGTATCGCTTGGGAATGAAGCCGGAGGCGCCGAAGTCGAGCGAGCGGCGGATCGTGGCGCCGTCGTCGGAAGCAGAGACGATCACCACCGGGATCGCAGGATATTGCGCGCGCAGATAGATCAGGCCGGAAAAGCCGGAAATGCCGGGCATCGAGAGGTCGAGCAGGATCAGATCGACGTCGGATGTCTGTTCCAGCAGCTTGGTCAGATCCTCGAACGATCCGGCCTCGTCGATCCTGGCCGAGGTCAGGACGCCCGCCACCGCCTGCCGCAACGCGTCACGGAACAGGGGATGATCATCGGCAATGACGAGATGGGTCGAAGGAGCGTTCATCGTTCTCTTGCTGTGGTTCGCTACCAGCCGGCGAGTCGCTGCCGCGGCGGGTCAATTCTTCCCTGACCGGCCGTGGCATGCAAGTACACATTATCCCTTTGCAGCAAAGGGGTTAACCCAGCCTTACGGATCAGCACCGGCGCCCAATACCGCACGTTCAGGTGCGCGTCAGTGCGCAAGGCCGAAAGTCGTATTGGGGCGGGTTTCACGCCGATGTTACTTTGCGGTCAAGACCCAGGTTGATCCGGCATGCCCGGACATCTGGGGCGCGAGGAAACGATTTTTCGGGGAGCGACTCAACATGTCGACAATCGCTGTGTCTCAAGCAGGCGCGGGAGGGATGACGAAGGACGAACGGTTCGTCATTCTCGCCTCCTCGCTCGGTACCGTCTTCGAGTGGTACGACTTCTATCTCTACGGTTCACTGGCCGGCATCATCGGCGCGCAGTTCTTCTCGGCCTATCCGCCGGCAACCCGCGACATCTTCGCGCTGCTGGCCTTCGCCGCGGGCTTCCTGGTGCGTCCGTTCGGCGCCATCGTGTTCGGACGCGTCGGCGACATCGTCGGCCGCAAATATACCTTCCTCGTCACCATCCTGATCATGGGCCTGTCGACCTTCATCGTCGGGCTGCTGCCCAACGCGGCGACCATCGGCATCGCGGCCCCGATCATCCTGATCGCGCTGCGCCTCGCCCAGGGCCTGGCACTCGGCGGTGAATATGGCGGTGCGGCGACCTATGTCGCGGAGCACGCGCCGGACGGCAAGCGCGGCTATTACACCTCGTTCATTCAGACGACCGCCACGCTCGGCCTGTTCCTGTCGCTGCTGGTAATCCTGTTCACCCGTTCCGCCCTCGGCGAAACCGAGTTCGCGGCCTGGGGCTGGCGCATTCCGTTCCTGGTCTCGGTGCTGCTGCTCGGTGTCTCGGTCTGGATCCGGCTGCGACTGAACGAATCCCCGGTCTTCCAGAAGATGAAGGACGAAGGGAAGAGCTCGAAGGCGCCGCTGACGGAAGCCTTCGGCAACTGGCAGAACGGCAAGCTCGTGCTGCTCGCGCTGCTCGGCGGCGTGATGGGCCAGGGCGTGGTCTGGTACACCGGCCAGTTCTACGCGCTGTTCTTCCTGCAATCGATCCTGAAGGTCGACGGCTATACCGCCAACCTCCTGATCGCCTGGTCGCTGCTGCTCGGCACCGGCTTCTTCATCGTGTTCGGCGTGCTCTCCGACAAGATCGGCCGCAAGCCGATCATCCTCGGCGGCTGCCTGATCGCGGCGCTGACCTTCTTCCCGATCTTCAAGATGATCACCACCAACGCCAACCCGGCGCTGGAAAAGGCGATCGAGTCGGTCAAGGTCGAGGTGGTGGCGGATCCCGCAGGTTGCGGCGACCTATTCAACCCGGTCGGCACCCGCGTCTTCACCGCGCCTTGCGACACCGCGCGTGCCTACCTCGCCCAGTCGTCGGTCAAGTACACGACCTCGCCAGGCGCAGCGGGCTCGGGCGTCAAGGTCATGGTCAACGGCAAGGATGTCGCCTACGCCAACGCCAAGGACGGCAACCCGGCAGTGCTCGCCGCGGTGCAGGCGGCCGGCTATCCAAAGGCCGGCGACGCCGGCATCGTGAAGATGGCGCATCCGTTCGACATCTTCCGTCCGCAGGTGGCCGCGGTTGTCGGACTCTTGTTCGTCCTGGTGCTGTTCGTCACCATGGTGTACGGCCCGATCGCCGCGATGCTGGTCGAACTGTTCCCGACCCGCATCCGCTACACCTCGATGTCGCTGCCCTACCACATCGGCAACGGCTGGTTCGGCGGCCTGCTGCCGGCGACCGCCTTCGCCATCGTGGCCTCGACCGGCGATATCTATGCAGGTCTCTGGTATCCGGTCATCTTCGCGTCCATCACGGTCGTGATCGGCCTGTTCTTCCTGCCCGAGACCAAGGACGTCGACATCAAGGCGACCTGATCGGCAGCAACGATCGACAACACGAACCGGCCGCGGTCTCCGCGGCCGGTTTTGCTTTGCGGGTTAGTGGTGCTGCCTTAGTGGATGCTGCCGATGAACTGCAGCACCACCTCGCGGCGGTGCGGGCGCATGCGGTGCTCGATCAGATAGATCGCCTGCCAGGTGCCGAGCGCGAGCTTGCCGTTCAGCACCGGGACCTGAAGCGAGGTTTGAGTCAGCATGGTCTTGACGTGGGCCGGCATGTCATCCGGTCCTTCGGTGTCGTGCGTCCAGCCGGCATTCTCGGGCGCAAGCCGTGACAGCGCCGTGGTGAGGTCGACGAGCACCGACGGATCGGCGTTCTCCTGGATCGTCAGCGAAGCCGAGGTGTGACGGATGAACAGCGTCAGCGCGCCCTCGCGAGCGTAGACGTCCTTGATGAACTGCGCGGCTTCCGCGGTGAGATCGGTGAAGCCGCGGCCGGGTGTCGAAACCGTCAGCAGAGACGAAGCGATGGTGGTGGCTTGCACCGACGAAGGCGCCGAGCGGGTCAGATGTTTTTCGGGTCTCATTCAAGCTCTCAAATCTTCCCCGACACGTCCTTCTGCACGCGGTTGGCCATGTCGATCAGCCGGCGCCAGGCCTTTTCCAGGAAGGACATCACGCGATCGACGTCCTGATCGCTCGGCAGCGGAATCTCGATTCTGCGCTCGCCCTCGGCGACCTTCGGCTCCGCCTTCTTCAGCGGGTCGGATTTCGGCATCGCCTCGTCGACCTTCCCCGACACGGTCGGCCCCGCCGCAAGCTGCCCCTTCAGCTTCTCGACCTCGGTCTGAAGCCGGCCGATCTCGGCGTCGAGCGCGGTCCGTTCGTCGGGCACGGCATAGCAGGCCCAGCCGGCGCCATTCCTGGTGCAGGTCGACACCGTTCCGGTGCGGGTGTCGAGCCGCAGCACGCCTTCGGGAATGGGCGTCATGCTGTAGCGGCCGTTTTCGCTGTCGGGCGCCGATTGCGCGGCCACGAGACCGCCGCTGGTTGTCATCAACGCGGCAAGCGCGGCCGCCGCAAGCCATGATGCTGTGGATGATGTCGCAGGTCTCATCGCGCTCTCCGCCACGACGCGCAGGTGGCACGCCCGCACTTCTACACCCCGGCGCGGCCATCCGCCGCCAAAAACGCGCCTGTGAAATCAACGATCGCGGCAGCCTGTTTGATCCAGACAGCGCGGCGAAATCGCGGCCGCCTTCGCCGATCATGTGCAGAGCTGCTGCAGTGCGGCGTCACGCTGTGTGCAGTGCTGCCGCACACGCCAATATCGTCAAGAAAATCAGATACATAATAGAAGGCGACGCAATCGTGACTTGGCTTGACTTGATTATGGGCCATCAGTATGGTCCGCGCGGCTTTTGAGGGTGGCGGGCGTAATTTCCATTCAGCCGCGGCGTTTCGGGTCTTCGTTGCATGACACAGGGCACGGGACACGGCGGGAATGGAGATCGCGATAGATCGTCCGAGGAAGCTGCGCTTTCCGAACGGCTCGGAAGTCTTGATCAGCGGTTGTCCGAACTTCGCGACCGCCACATCAAGACCGAGCAACCCGCAGGTGACGATGGAGACAGAGCGGCCAGAGCCTCGGCGATGGCGCTTGGTTTCCGGTTATCCTCCGAGTTGGTCGCCGGGGTTGCTGTCGGAGCGGGGATTGGCTGGGGTTTCGACCGCTTGCTGTCGACGTCGCCTTTCGGGTTTATCGTGTTCCTGCTGCTTGGCTTCGTGGCCGGCGTGGTGAATGTGGTGAGAACGGCGGGCGCGGGTCAAAACAGGCGCGGTGGTTCTTAGGCGATCCGCACAGGAGAGGAATGATCGTACCGGCCTCGCTGGTACGGGCCGGCCCGGCCGGAAGACCGAGACCCGCCGGCATTGCCCGGCAGACAAGAGATGCCGCGCTGATGAAAATCGACCCGATCCACCAGTTCAACATCGAGCCTCTCTTCACCCTGGGCCATATCGGCAATCAAACGATCGCCTTTACCAATTCATCGCTCTACATGCTGATCGCCGTGGCGATCATCTCGCTACTGATGCTGGCGAGCGGCTCACAGCTGGTTCCCGGGCGCCTCCAGTCGGTCGCCGAAATCTCCTACGAGTTCGTGGCCTCGACCATCCGTTCGACCGCCGGCTCGGAAGGCATGAAGTTCTTCCCGCTGATCTTCTCGCTGTTCATGTTCATCTGCGTCTCGAACCTGATCGGCATCATTCCCTACACCTTCACGATCTCGAGCCATCTGATCGTGACGGCGGCCTTGGCGCTGCTGGTCTTCTTCACGGTCCTGATCTACGGCGTTGCCAAGAACGGCGTGAAATTCTTCTCGATCTTCGTGCCTCACGGTGTCCCCGGCTACATCCTGCCGCTGGTGATGTTCATCGAGATCCTGTCGTTCTTCCTGCGGCCGGTCTCCCACAGCGTCCGTCTTTTCGCCAACATGCTGGCCGGCCACATCGCGCTGAAGGTGTTCGCGGGCTTCGTCGCCATGCTCGGCTTCTCGCTCGGCGCACTCGGCTGGGTCGGCGGCGTGCTGCCGCTGGCGCTCACGGTCGCGCTGTACGCCCTCGAGATTCTGGTCGCGTTCCTGCAAGCCTATGTGTTTGCGATCCTGACCTGCATCTACCTCAACGACGCCATTCATCCGGGACACTGAGCGGTCCGGGGAATTTCCACCCACAACCCAATCTTTCTTCCAAGGAGTCTAAAATGGATCCGGCAGCAGCAAAACTTATCGGCGCGGGCATCGCATGCATCGGCATGGGCGGCGCAGGCGTCGGCGTCGGCGTGATCTTCGGCAACTACCTCGCCGCAGCCGTTCGCAACCCCTCGGCCGCTCAGGGCCAGTTCGGCAACCTGATCTTCGGCTTCGCCGTGACCGAAGCGCTCGGCATTTTCTCGCTGCTGATCGCGCTGCTGCTGCTGTTCGTTCCGCTCTGAGGACGACGTTCTTCGCGCCGCTTCGACCGAAGCGGCGCGCCTGACAGCAACAGGAGTACTCCATGGCTGAGAGTCATGGCGGGGCGAAGGGTCCAGCGGCGGGCGCCCATACCGAGGCTGACGGTGGTCACCACGGTGGCGGCTTTCCGCCGTTCGAGAGCAGCACCTATGCTTCGCAGCTGGTGTCGCTCGCGATCTTCTTCGTCGTGCTTTACGTGGTCGTGTCCAAGCTCGCTCTGCCGAAAGTCGGCGGTGCGATCGAGGCGCGTCAGAACAAGATCGAGGGCGACCTCGCCGAAGCGCAGAAGCTGAAGGATCAGTCCGAGGCGGCGCTGAAGGCCTATGAAAGCGAGCTCGCCGCGGCGCGCACGCGTGCGCAGGCGATCGGCAATGAATCCCGCGACAAGGCGAATGCGCAGGCGGACGCCGAGCGCAAGACGCTGGAAGAACAGCTGGCGGCCAAGCTCGCCGGGGCGGAAAAGACCATCGCCTCGACCCGCGCCAGCGCCATGAGCAACGTCCGCGCGATCGCGGCCGATTCGGCAAGCCAGATCGTGCAGCAGCTCACGGGCGTCGTTCCGGATGCAGCGTCGGTCAATGCCGCCGTTGATGCGTCCTTGAAGGGTTAGTCGATATGTTCTTCGATCCTGAAACCTGGGTCGCCATTGCCTTCGTGATCCTGATGGTCCTGTTCGGCTATCTCGGGGTCTTCAAGAAAGCGATGACTGCGCTCGACCATCGCGCCGACCGCATCAAAGCCGAACTGGACGACGCGACGCGCCTGAAGCAGGAAGCCGCCAAGGTGCTCGCCGACTACAAGGCGCGCACCGCGTCGGCCGAACGTGAAGCTGCCGACATCATCGCCAACGCCAGGTCCGAAGCCGAGCGCATCGCGACCGAAGCCAAGGCGAAGATGGAAGACTTCGTCGCCCGGCGCACCAAGACCGCGGAGAGCAAGATCGCGCTCGCCGAGGCCCAGGCGCTGGCCGATGTCCGCGCCGCAGCCGCGGATGCCGCCATCCAGGCCGCCTCCACGATCCTCTCGCAGTCGGTCAAGGGCCAGGTCGCCGACGATCTGCTCGCCAAGGGCATTACCGAGGTTCGGCAGAAGCTGAACTGAGGGCATAAGCCGCACCAATCAAAAAGCCGGCGCGATGAGCGCCGGCTTTTTTGTTGGGCTGGATGTTAGCCACACATCCGGTGTCATCGCCCGGCCTGACCGGGCGATCCAGCACTCCGAGACGGTTTTGATGAATCGAGGAGCTGCGGCGTACTGGATTGCCCGCTTTCGCGGGCAATGACAGCTGAGATTGTCGCGCGGCCTCGCCCTACTTCTTCTTCGGCCGCGCCTTCGGCTCGGGCGCGAGCGCCTGCGGGTCGAAGCCGACATAGAAGATGTAGGAATCGGCGACCGCGGCCGAAGGTACCGGATAGGCCAGATCCTCGGCGACGAAGGTGAAGGGCACGCTGCCGCCTTCCGCCATCCCGACCGTGGTCCGGTAGGCCTTCGAGGCGATCACCTTCTCGCCGACGCCGCCCTGCACCACGGCGATGCGCAAGGGCACATCGACCGTAGCTGGCGCACCGGCGGGACCGGCGATGACGCGGCCCTGGATGCCGATCCGGGCGGTGATATCGCCGCCGCTGCGGAAGCATTCACGCGCCATCTTGGTGATGGTGGCCTGGAAGCGGATCTCATTGCCGACGGCCGGCTTGCCCGTGGCTCCGACCGCATAGGTGGAGGCTCCGGCGCGTACCGTGACCTGCGGGCAATCGACGTCGTCATCGGCCGGCTGGCCGGGCGCTGGTGCCGGCTTGGGCTGGGCCGGCTCGTCGGACTTGCCGCCAAACAGGCCCTTGAAGCGGTCGGTCAGCGACTGCGCCGAGGCCGACGAGACAGCCGCAAGCGACACCGAGAGCGCCAATGCGATCACCGGGCCCTGCCGCAGCACATGCCGCAATGATCCAAGCTGCTTCACCATCAACGCCTGTACTCCATGACAATCTTCCGGCCATCGCAGGCCGGCCAGCGGTTTATATCGCCAAAATCGGCGAACCCAAGGCAAGTAAAATAAGGCAGCCCCCGGGAGACGTTGGCCCGATGGATAGCGGGCTCAGCCGCGGAAATCCTCGTGCAGCAGGCCGAACAACAGATGGTCCTGCCAGACCCCGTTGATGCACAGATAGCGGCGCGCCAGCCCCTCGCGGGTGAAACCGCACTTCTCCAGCACCCGGATCGACGGCGCATTGGTGGGGATGCAGGCGGCCTCGACCCGGTGCAGATTGAGCTCGCCGAACAGTGTCGGCAGCAGCACCCGGAGCGCCGCCGTCATGTAGCCGCGATGGGCATTGGGCTTGCCGACCCAGTAGCCGATGGTGCCGGCCTGGACGATGCCGCGCCGGACATTGGCCAGCGTGATGCCGCCGACCATGGCGCCGTCGAGCTCGCGGAAGATCAGGAAGGGATAGGAGCGGTCCGCGGCGATGTCCTCGGAATAGCGGCGCAGACGGCGGCGGAAGCCGGACCGGGTGAGGTCGTCCGACGGCCAGATCGGCTCCCAGGGCGTCAAATAATCGCGGCTGGACTCGCGCAGATGCGCCCATTGCAGGAAGTCCGACATCTGCGGGGCGCGCAGCAAAAGTCCGTTACCGCGCGGCGCGAGGGCGGCGGGTCCACTGGATGGCAGGCGAAACAGGGCCATGGTGATGCTTCCCGGGGCAGATCAGCCCGACTGCGCGGCTCCTAATGCAGCCGCGCCTTGGCACGTGCCCGCGTCAATCCTTCCGCAAAAGACACCGCCGTGTCCAGACCCCTGCCGCTGCCTAATGCGACAACCGCAGGCCGGCTCCGCGAAAGCAGTGCACGCGCGGCGTCCCGGGTCGATTCGACGCTGACTGCGTCGATCCGGGCCACCAGCTCCTCCACTGTCTGCGGCCGGCCGTAGGCCAGCACATGGCGGGCGAGCTGTTCGGCGCGGGACGAGCAGCTCTCCAGCGCCATCAGGAGGCCCGCCTTCATCTGCGCCTTGGCCCGCGCGATCTCGGCCTCGGTCAGCGTCTCAACCGAATCGTTCATGATGTCGACCACGACCTCCATCATCTCCGGCGCGTCGGCGGGATCGGTACCGGTGTAGAGGCCGAAAAAGCCGGTGTCGCTGTAGGGCGCGTGGAAGCTGTAGATCGAGTAGCAGAGGCCGCGCTTCTCGCGGACCTCCTGGAACAACCGCGACGACATCCCGCCGCCGAGGATGTTGGTGAAGACCTGGAGCGAGAACAGCGACAGATCGCTCTGCGGCACGCCTTCCAGCGCCAGCGTCAGATGCGCCTGCTCGAGCTCGCGATGCACCACCTTGGCGCCGCCCTTGCCGAACATCGCGGATTGCGGCTTGGGACCCGCCGTGCCCTCGAAGCTCGCAAAGCGCTTCTCGACCTCGGCGACCACTTGCTTGTGATCGACGGCGCCGGCCGCGGCGACCACCATGTCGGGCCCGCGGTAATGCGTCGAGAGATAGCCGCGCAGCATGTCGCGGTTGAAGGCGCGCAAGGTCTTGGCCGTGCCAAGCAGCGAGCGGCCCATCGGCTGGTCGGGATAGCAGAGCTCGTTGAGGTGCTCGAACACGACGTCATCGGGCGTGTCCTGCGCGGCACCGATCTCCTGCACGATGACGTTCTTCTCGCGCTCCAGCTCGTCCGGCTCGAAGGCCGGATTGGCCAGGATGTCGGCGAGCACGTCGAGCGCGAGCGGCACGTCGGCCTTCAGCACCCGCGCATAATAGGACGTGGTCTCGGTCGAGGTGCCTGCATTGAGATCGCCGCCGACCGCCTCGATCTCCTCGACGATCTCGCGCGAGGTGCGCTTGGTCGTGCCCTTGAACGCCATGTGCTCGAGCAGATGCGAGATGCCGTGCTCGTTCGGCTTCTCGTCGCGCCCGCCGACGCCGGCCCAGACGCCGAGCGCCGCGGTCTCGAGATGGGGCATTTTGTCAGTGACGACGGTCAGGCCGGACGCAAGCTTGGAGATCTCGACGCTCATCCGGCAACTCCCTGTTTCGCGGCGCGGCTGACCGACAGCACGAACCGCTCGACCTCGCCCTGCTCGTTCTTCATCACCTTCATGTGTTCGGATTTGGTCATGAGACCGTCGAGCCAGACCGGCAGTTGCGGCCGCTGGCCGCAGGCCGCCTCGACCGCATCGGGGAATTTGGCCGGATGGGCCGTGGAGAGCACGATGCTGGGGACCGTCGTGTCGGTGGTGTCGCGGTCGGCGACCGCAAGTGCGACCGCGGTGTGGGGATCGACCAGTTCACCCGCCTCGCGCCAGGCTGCGCGGATCGCAGCGGCAGTCTCGGTCTCGTCGGCGCGTCCCGCGTCGAACTCCTCGCGGATCGCAGCCAGCGTCGCGTCGGGCAGCACGAACCGCCCGGACTGCTTCAGCTGTTCCATCAAGCGGCGCACGCCGGCGGCGTCGCGCCGGCCGGCTTCGAACATCAGCCGCTCGAAATTCGAGGAGATCTGGATGTCCATCGACGGCGACGCGGTCGCGTGCACCTCGCGCACCTCGTAGATCCCGGTCTTGAGCGTACGCGCCAGGATGTCGTTGACGTTGGCGGCGATGCGCAGGGTGCGGATCGGAAGACCCATGCGCTTGGCGACATAGCCTGCGAAAATGTCGCCGAAATTGCCGGTCGGCACGACGAAATCCACCGCGCGCGCCGGCGCACCGACGGCAACGGCCGATGTGAAGTAGTAGACGACCTGCGCGACGATGCGTGCCCAGTTGATGGAATTGACGCCGGACAGCGAGGTCGCATCGCGGAAGCGATGGTTGTTGAACATCCCCTTCACGAGCGCCTGGCAGTCGTCGAAATTGCCTTCGATCGCGAGCGCATGGACGTTGGCCGCGCCCGCCGAGGTCATCATCCGGCGCTGCACCTCGGAGATGCGGCCGTGCGGAAACAGCACGACGAGATCCACGTTCTCGAGGCCCGCAAAGGCGTCGACCGCGGCGCCGCCGGTGTCACCGGAGGTCGCGACCACGATCGTGGTGCGCTGGCCGCGCTTGGCGAGCACGTGGTCCATCAGCCGCGAGATCAGCTGCATCGCCACGTCCTTGAAGGCGAGCGTCGGACCGTGAAACAGCTCCAGCACGAACTGGTGCGGCGACATCTGGCGCAGCGGCACCACCGCAGGGTGGCGGAAGGTGGCATAGGCCTCGTTGGCCATGCGGCCGAGTTCGGCGTCCGAAATCTCGCCGCCGGCGAAGGGGCGGATCACGTCGACGGCGACTTCCCAATAGGGGCGGCCGAAGAAGCCGGCGATGGTCTCCGCCGGGAGCTGCGGCCAGGTGGCCGGCACATACAGGCCGCCGTCGCGGGCAAGCCCGGTCAGCATGACGTCGCAGAAGCCGAGTTCGGGGGCCTCGCCCCGGGTCGAGATATAACGAGTCAAACTGCCCTCCAAAGGCCGGCCGAGCCTGAGCCCAACTCATAAGCCTTTGATTTTACGAAATTACTTGTTAACAGCCAGAGGCTTTGCGCCACCATAAAGTGTTTTGCGGCATCGGGAAACCGCTTCCCGCCTGCACCTGTCTCCAACGAAAAAGGGCTGCGGTGATGCCGCAGCCCCTCTCTTGGAAGGTCTGTCGTTGATTTGTGCAGACCAGTTTGCCTTGTGCGGGTCACGGCCCCGCGAAAACAGTTCGCATCAGCTTTCGTCGCCTGTCACGACATCGTCAAGGGCGAAAACGACGGGCGCAAGAAAATGTTCCTATTTTTCCCGACGCGCTATTGTCCACCGATGCGCGTAGTGGCGGTTCAATAGCCCCGCTATTGCTTCTTTTTCCCGAATCGCGGGCTGGTTCCGGAACGAATATCACCTCCGCCCATTGTGTCCGCGGATGGTGTCGGCGGTGTCCATGCATTGCCCGGCTGCGTGCCGATGCCGATCCGCCTCCGCCGAACCGGATGCATCCTGGAGCAGCCGGTTCGGCGACCGGCGGTGCCTGGACGTCAGCTCATCCCGATTTCCACCGCAATCCGGATCAGGTCGGAATGGTTTTTGGCCCCTAACTTCTGCTTGAGCAGGGATGTGGTGTTGGCGACCGTCTTGTAGGAGATGCCGAGCGCCTCGGCGACCTCGACGATCTTGTCGCCGCGTCCGAGCAGGCGGAGAATTTCAAGCTCCCGCGGCGTCATCTGCGAGGCCGGATTGGCCTTGATCGCGGCGCCGGAGAAGGTCACGGCCTCCGCGAGCTGCGGCGAGATGAAGTTGTCGCCCGCGATCACCTTGCGCACCGCCTTGAGCAGAATCCGGGGATCGTCGCCCTTGGAGACATAGCCCTGCGCCCCCAATTCGACCGCCCGCACCACAAAAGCCGGATCATCGTTCATGCTGAACATGATGATCTTGGCCTCGGGATCGTCCTTGCGGATCCGCCGCATCAGCTCGAAGCCGGACACGTCGGGCAAGCTGATATCGATGACGGTGACGTCAGGCCGCTTGCTGATATAGGCGCGGTGCCCGGATTTGGCGTCGATCGCCTCGTCGATCCGGATCGAGTGGTCCGACGCGAAAAGGGTGCGACAACCGGACAGCACCACAGGATGGTCGTCGACGATCAGAACTTTGGTCGCCGGCTTGGCAGTATCTTGCATCGCGCGCTCTCTTGTTTTTCGACTCATAGACCGGCGGGAACAAATGGAAAGAGAAAATCCCGCCAATGCGCGTTAGAATTGACCTAATGTGGCAACGACTCTCCTTCCGGACGCAACTGTTTCTTCCGCTCGGCCTGAGCTTCCTCGCCGCGCTGGCCATGGGCGGCGTGCTGCTCCAGACCTTCGCGACCGGCCAGCTGGCCGACGAGAATGAGCCGGGACGACGCTCGGCCCGAACGATCGCCGGGGCGCTCAACAATACCTTGAGCGTTTCGAACGACCCGCGGAAGACGCTGGACGCTTTTGTCCATTCCTTGGGCACATCCTCGGATATTCAATTCCGTTCAGCGGAAGCAGGTTCTGCGCCTCCTCCGAGGGACGGCCTGCGTGGGCTGCATAGCGTGCCGCAATGGTTCGTCGACCTGATCGCCATCCCGGACATGGACGCAGCATCTCCGGTCATCATCGACGGCAGGCATGTCGGCGATCTCGTCTTCCTGCCCGACCTGTCGGCCGACCTGTTCGAGAAATGGATCGGCTTGCTGGCGTTGACGAGCCTCATCGCCGTGCTGATGGTGCTGACCGGAACGATCGCCTATCTCTTTGCGGGATCGGCGCTGCATCCCCTGCAAAATCTCGGCGCTGGCCTCACGCGCATACGGCGCGGCGATTATGCGACGCCGATCCCGGTGGCGGGGCCGCCCGAGATCCGGCAGAGCTGCGAGGAAGCCAATGCACTTGCGGCGACGCTCGCACGGTTGAGCCAGGACAATCGCGACCTGTTGCACCGCCTGGTGTCGCTCCAGGACGACGAGCGGCGCGACCTCGCACGCGAGCTGCACGATGAGCTGGGGCCGCTGCTGTTCAGCATCCGCGCCGGCACGACCGCGCTGATTGAGGCCTCGCCGCCGACGGGAAATCTCGGCAATGCCACGCAGGAGGTGATGCGATCGGTCGAGGCGCTCCAGCAGACCAACCGGCGCATTCTCGACCGGCTGCGGCCGCTCTACATCGAGGAATTGGGGCTGGAGAGCAGCGTGCAGACGCTGCTCCGGAATTTTCGCAGACAGGCGCCGCATATCGCCCTGACCGCGACGCTCGACCCTGATCTCAACGACATCGACGGACCGCTGGCGCAGACCGTCTATCGCGTGATCCAGGAGGCATTGACCAACGTGTTGCGCCACGCCGGAGCAAGCAATGCCCATGTGCAGGCGACCATTGCCGGCAACGCGCTTGCCATCGAGATCGCCGATGACGGCGGTGGCTTTCCCGCCGACAACGTCTTCGGCCGGGGCCTGACCGGGATGCACGAGCGCGTGCGCGCGCTCAGCGGATCGCTGTCACTGCTGCGCGCGGACGAGCGAACCTATGTGCGATGTCGTCTGCCGATCGAGACGAAGCGCGATGCGCCGACCTGAAGCTAGCACGCGCAACCGGCGTGCGGCTCCTGCCGCGCCGGTTCGCACAGCGTGCTGTGGATCTTGCCTTCGGGGCTGAAGCGAAACGAGGCGTGGATGCGCAGCGAGCCGGCGACGGAATATTCGAGATCGATGCCGTATGGCACGGGATTGATCTCTTCCAGGCCGAATCCCGCCGAGGAATAGGCGCTGAGCCGCGGGCCCCAATAGGTTTCGAGCTCGCGCCGTCCGCGATAACGTCGCGTGCCGTTGCAGGTGCATTCGACCTGAGCGTCGTCCGCATAGAGGTCGAGCAGCATGGCGAGGTCGCCCTTGCGGCAGGCATCCACCCAGTCGACGACAATTCCCATCTGATCGAAATCGCTCACGCCAAAGTCCTGTCTGCCGCGAAAATTCGCATGCGGCTTAGGATCACACTCGTGAATGTGCGCTGAATAATAAACCCCGGGCGATACCGGGTTCCCTCCGGGAACCTACGGGAAGTTCATGCCGGGCGGCGTCCCCTCGCCCAGACGCCGAATGCAATCAGCACCGCGCCTGCGAGTGCGAACCATGTGATGGCATATTGCAGATGGTCGTCCTTCAGATGCACGTCGAGCGGGCCCGGACGCGGGATGTTGTTCTCCTGCGCGGGCCGCTCCAGATCGATGTAGAACGGCGCAACCGCGCCCCAACCGAGCGCGCTGGCAATGGCGAGATGATCGCGCACGAACCAGAGCCGCTTGTCGCGGTTCTCCGCCGGCGTCATCCAGCCCGGCGGTTCGGGAAAGCGCAGGTAGCCGGTGAGCGCGACGGTCTGCCCGGTCACGAGCTTCTTCACCGCGCGATCCTCGACGCTGCGATCCTGCATCGTATTCTCGACGAAGCCCGCATCGATCACGACCATCTCACCGGTCGAGAGCCGCGCGGGCAGGAAGGCCCAGGTGCCGGGGCCCGAGGCATCCTTGCGCACGGCCGAGCCGGACGAATAGACCATCGCATCCGGCGAAGCCGCGTAGGTCGCGGTGAAGCTGACGCGGCGGAATTCGTCGTGCGCGGGATTGAGCGCGGCCCATTGCGCCGGTGGCGGCAGCGCGATCGGCGTCTCGGCAAGCCGCTCGGTGAGCGCGGCGACCAGTTCGTGCTTGGCGGTCCGCCGCTGCAACTGCCACACGCCGAGCGCGACAAAGGACGCGGTCAGGAACAGCGTGAACAGCGCGAAGCCGGCCACGCGAGGCTTGCGCGCAGTCTCGTTCATTTTGCGCGGTCGACCAGCCGGCCCGGCGCCGCTTTGTGATGGAATTGCAGGGAGATCAACAGCGACTTCATGGCACGCAGCGGCAGCAGCGTGGTGGCGAGGATCAACGGCAGCCACAGCACCGCATGCAACCAGTACGGCGGCTGATACTTGACCTCGACGATGAGCGCGCAGCCGACCACGATCGCTCCGGCCAGCATGATGATGAAGATCGCAGGCCCATCGCCGGTGTCGATGAAGGCGTAGTCGAGGCCGCAACGGTCGCAAGCGGGCGCGAGGGTCAGGAAACCCGCATAGAGCTTGCCCTGGCCGCAGCGCGGGCATTTGCAGGCCAGCCCGCGCATCGCGCTTTGCAGGACGGTCGTCTCGGGCTCGGACTTGCCGGTGGTGTCGTTCATGATAACGCACTCTATCACAGTTTCCGCCGAGCCACCCGGCGGCCGAAAAGCGAAAGGGCGGCCCTGCGGCCGCCCTTTCTGATGGATCCAGGGCTGCTCAGTGCGCGGCGTGAGCCATGGTCTCGGCACCGCGTCCCCACACATAGATGCAGAGGAACAGGAACAGCCAGACCACGTCGACGAAGTGCCAGTACCAGGCGGCAAACTCGAAACCGAGATGCTGCTTGGACGTGAAGTGGCCGGCATAGGCGCGGAACAGGCAGACCAGCAGGAAGATGGTGCCGACCAGCACGTGGAAGCCGTGAAAGCCGGTCGCCATGAAGAAGGTCGCGCCATAGACGTTGCCGGCGAAGGAGAACGCCGCGTGGCTGTACTCATAGGCCTGCACGCAGGTGAAGAGCGCTCCAAGCACGACGGTGAGGATCAGGCCGTATTTGAGGCCCTGGCGATCGTTCTCGAGCAGCGCATGGTGCGCCCACGTCACCGTGGTACCGGAGGTGAGCAGGATCAGCGTGTTGAGCAGCGGCAGATGCCAGGGATCGAAGGTCTCGATGCCATGCGGCGGCCAGGTGCCGGGTGCCGAGCAGGCGCCGGCAGCTGTGCCGAGGCCGCAGCCGAACACCGCGTCACGGGTAGCGTGAACGGCATCGGCCGGAAACAGCGCCGCGTTGAAATAGGCCCAGAACCAGGCAACGAAGAACATCACTTCGGAGGCGATGAACAGAATCATGCCGTAGCGATGGCTGATCTGCACAACGCGGGTGTGGTCGCCCTTGTACTGGGCTTCCTTGATCACGTCGCCCCACCAGCTCGCCATGGTGTAGAGCACGCCGACGGTGCCGACACCAAAGATGATCGGCGCGGCCGAGAACATGTGGTGCATCCAGGTGATCGCGCCGACCGCCATGATGAAGGCCGAGACGGAGCCGACGAACGGCCACGGAGAGGGATCGACCAGGTGATAGTCGTGATGCTTGCCTTGCGCGGTCGCCATTTCCGTCTCTCTCCTCAATCCCGTGCCTATCAGGCACTTATCCCCTTGTGTCCAACCCCCGGAGCGTGACGCCGGTGATCAGAGATTGCCCTTGCGCTTGTCGACTTCGCTGGCCGCGAGCGGCTTCACCACCGGATCCTTGACCGGATAAAACGTGTAAGACAGCGTGATCGTGTTGAGCCCGTCGTTCTCGTGATCGTCAGCGAGCGACGGATCGACATAGAACACGACCGGCATCTCGCGCGTCTCGCCGGGCGCCATGGTCTGCTCGGTGAAGCAGAAGCAGTTGATCTTCTGGAAGTAGGAGCCGACCGTCAGCGGCGCGACGTTGTAGGCGGCCTGGCCGGCGGTGGTGCGCGCGGCCTGGTTGGTCACGGTGTAGAAGACGGTCACGACCTGGCCGATATTGACCTCGATCTCGTTCTGCTCCGGCACGAACTTCCAGGGCAGGCCGGGCGCGACGTTGGAGTCGAAGCGCACAGCGATCTTCCGCGCGATCGGCCCGGTGGCCGGCGCCGAAATTGCGACCTGGGTGGTGCCGTTGAAACCGGTGGCGCGGCAGAACCAGTTGTAGAACGGCACCGCCGCATAGGAGGCGCCGACCATCAGCGCGACCACGCCGCCGCAGATCGAGGCGACCAGGACGTCACGGCCGAGAGCTTTGGAAGGACCACGCCCCTTGCTGGCCGTCCGCCCCTGATCCCGCGATATGGTGGGCTCGTGATCCATCTTTCCTACATCGGCCGGACGAGAACCGCCGGCCCTTTGACCATGGTGACGGCGAAGAACAGCAAGACGAGCACGCCCAGCGCCAAGGCAATGGCGACGGAGCGCTGACGACGGCTCCTCTGCTGCGCCTCGGTGAGGACGATTCCATCTGGCTCGGGTTTGTCAGCCATCTGCGCGATCATGCGCCCCCAACCATCGGAGCGAGCACCCGGACCACGACCTCGGCCAGCAGGGTCGCGAACAGCGCGAACAGATACAGGATCGAGAAAGCAAACAGTTTTCGCGTCGCGCGCAGCGATTGGCTGCGCTCGCGGCGGATATAGACGTTGATGGCGAGCACCAGCATGCCGGCGCCGAGGATCAGCGAGACGATGCCGTAGACGGCGTCGAAATAGCCGAGCGCCCAGGGCGCCGCGGCGACCGCGATCAGCACGATCGTATAGAGCAGGATCTGGAGGCGGGTCGCGTCGGGACCGGCGACGTTGGGCAGCATCGGAATGCCGGCGCGCGCGTAGTCGTCGGAGCGGAACAGCGCCAGCGCCCAGAAGTGCGGCGGGGTCCAGAAGAAGATGATGGCGAACAGCAGCAGCGGCTCGACGTCGACCGTGCCCGTCACCGCGGCCCAGGCCACCACCGGCGGCAGGGCGCCGGCGGCGCCGCCGATCACGATGTTCTGCGCGGTCCAGCGCTTCAGGCCCATCGTGTAGATCACGACGTAGAAGAAGATGGTGAAGGCGAGCAGCGCGCCCGCGATCCAGTTGACGAGGATGCCGAGCGTCATCACCGAGAAGAAGGACAGCGTAAGGCCGAATGCCATCGCCTCGCCGCGGGTGATGCGGCCGCGCGGGATCGGCCGGTTCGCCGTGCGCGACATCTTGGCGTCGATGTCGCCTTCCAGCGCCATGTTGAGTGCGCCGGAGGCGCCGGCGCCGACGGCGATGCAGAGCAGCGAGGTGATCGCCAGCACCCAGTGGAAATTCCCGGGCGCCATTGCCAGCCCGACCAGCGCGGTGAAAATCACCAGCGACATCACCCGTGGCTTCAGCAGCGCGAGATAGTCGCCGACCTCCGCCTCGGAGATGCGGGGATTGATGTCGATGGCATTCTGGTCGAGGACGGACACTAATTTGACTCGTTTCTTGATCGAGCCGCGGCGCCCGTCACGGGCGCCGCGGGAGATCGATTACTGGACGCGGGGCAGCACTTCGAACTGGTGGAAGGGCGGCGGCGAAGGCAGCGTCCACTCCAGCGTGGTCGCACCTGCACCCCACGGATTGTCGCCGGCCGGCACCTTTTTCGCGAAGGCGTCGATCACGGTGTAGAGGAAGATCAGCACGCCGAAGCCGGAGATGTAGGAGCCGACCGACGAGACCAGATTCCAGCCTGCGAAGGCGTCGGGATAGTCGACATAGCGGCGCGGCATGCCCGACAGGCCGAGAAAGTGCTGCGGGAAGAATACCATGTTGACGCCGACGAACGTGATCCAGAAGTGTGCCTTGGCCAGCGTCTCGTTATACATGTAGCCCGACATCTTCGGGAACCAGTAGTAGAAGCCCGCGAAGATGGCGAACACGGCGCCGAGCGACAGCACGTAGTGGAAGTGCGCGACGACGTAGTAGGTGTCCTGCAGCACGCGATCGACGCCGGCATTGGCCAGCACGACGCCGGTGACGCCGCCGACGGTGAACAGGAAGATGAAGCCCACCGCCCAGATCATCGGAGCGCGAAACTCGATCGAGCCCCCCCACATCGTGGCGATCCACGAGAAGATCTTCACGCCGGTCGGAACCGCGATGACCATGGTCGCCGCGACGAAATAAGCCTGCGTCGCCGAGGACATGCCGACCGTGTACATGTGGTGCGCCCAGACCACGAAGCCGATTCCGCCGATCGCGACCATGGCGTAGGCCATGCCGAGATAACCGAACACGGGCTTGCGGGAGAAGGTCGAGACGATCTGGCTGACCATGCCGAAGCCGGGCAGGATCAGGATGTACACCTCGGGGTGACCGAAGAACCAGAACAGATGCTGGAACAGCACGGGGTCGCCGCCGCCGTCGGGCGCAAAGAACGTCGTGCCGAAATTGCGGTCGGTGAGCAGCATGGTGATCGCACCGGCGAGCACCGGAAGCGACAACAGCAGCAGGAACACCGTCACCAGGATCGACCACACGAACAGCGGCATCTTGTGCAGGGTCATGCCCGGCGCGCGCATGTTGAAGATGGTGGTGATGAAGTTGATGGCGCCGAGGATCGACGAGGCGCCCGCCAGATGCAGCGACAGGATCGCGAAGTCGACGGCCGGGCCCGGATGGCCGGAGCTCGACAGCGGCACATACATGGTCCAGCCGGCTCCGACGCCGTTGGCGCCGGGCTCGCCTTCCACGAAGGTCGACATCAGCAGCAGGGCGAAGGACGCCGGCAGCAGCCAGAACGAGATATTGTTCATGCGCGGGAACGCCATGTCGGGCGCACCGATCATCAGCGGCACGAACCAGTTGCCGAAGCCGCCGATCATCGCGGGCATGACCATGAAGAAGATCATGATCAGGCCGTGCGAGGTCACGAACACGTTATAGGTGTGCGACTCGTGGAAGATCTGCACGCCCGGATACATCAGCTCGGCACGGATCGCGATCGACATCGCGGCGCCGATGACGCCGGCGATGACCGCGAAGATCAGGTACATCGTGCCGATGTCCTTGTGGTTGGTCGAATAGACGTAACGGCGCCATCCGGTCGGATGGGCATGCTCGTCATGTCCGTGGTCTTGCGCGTGATCGCCGTGTGCCGCTGCGCTCGTTGCCATTTTCAAATCCTGCCTTGCGTCCCATTCGGACCTTATTCGGTCCCGCCCTTTTTGTCGCTTTCAGTCCCCTCGAGCCTTCACCCGGCGCTTACTGCGTCGGGCCGGCCGCGGAAGCATAGGTGCTGGTGCCGCCGCTCGCATATTTCTTCTTCGCCGTCTCGACCCAGGAGGCGAACTCCTGGTCGTTCACCACACGGATGGCGATCGGCATGAAGGCGTGGTCCTTGCCGCACAGCTCCGAGCACTGACCGTAGAACATGCCGGTCTTGGTGGCCTTGAACCAGGTCTCGTTCAGCCGCCCCGGGATGGCGTCGATCTTGACGCCGAAAGCCGGCAGCGCAAAGGCGTGAATGACGTCGGCGCCGGTGACCTGGACACGAATCACCTTGTTCACCGGCACCACCATCTCGTTGTCGACGCCGAGCAGGCGGGGCTGCTTGTCCTGGGCCATCAGCGAGTCGAACTCGAACTTGCCGTTATCAGGATAGGCATAGGACCAGTACCACTGCTTGCCGGTCGCCTTGATGGTCAAATCCGCCTTCGGCACGTCGAGCTCCAAGAACAGCAGGCGGAACGACGGCACCGAGATACCGACCAGGATCAGCACCGGAACCAGCGTCCAAGCCACCTCGATCAGCGTGTTGTGCGTGGTCCGCGACGGCACCGGATTGGCCTTCGCGTTGAACTTGATGACCACGACCACGAGCAGCGCCAGAACGAACAGCGTGATCAGCGCGATCAGCACGAACAGAAAATTGTGGAACCAGACGATGTTGTCCATCACCGGAGAGCCGGACTGCTGAAGCGTCCACTCCCACGGCGCCGGCTGCCCGAGTTCGGCGAATGCCGCCCCGCCCGTCGCCAATGTCAGACCCGCTACGGCCAATCCCAGCAAATGCCGGCCTACCCGGCCTATCGACATCCTCATGCCGTCGCGCTCCCCTTACGAAATCACCCCAAGTGCATTCCCCTATTTCCGGGAAACGCTTATTCGATCCGCCCCTCTGACAAACCGCCACGCAAGAATACCTCTAAGAGGAATTGGGGCCAGATCGCTAGAACGCCGAAATCAAGCTTCTCAAACCATAATTCTTGATCTATCGCAATGCAGTCTTGAGCCTTGTCTGTCAGCCATCACCCGCAAGATATTTCCTAGTAACATCAGACAAAAATACCGTTTCCCGGGATGCTGCCGCTTGACAGCGGAATTGCCCGCGGTAGGCACTGGCGAACAGCCGCGCAGGAACCTGATTCGTGCGGGCGATGGCGATGCGAGGCGGCGCGGAATTTGCTTGCGAATCGCCTTCAAGACGCCGTCATTCCCGTATCAGTCCGCCTGGCGCGCGCGACCCAGGCGCAGAGGGACCGACCCGATGGGGTTTTCGAGAGGCATGGCAGGAGGCATGGCAAGGCGGGCTAAAAGGCAGGCTGGCGGCCTCGCGAAGCTGGCAGCCCTGCTGACGGCGGTCGTCGTCATGGCGCTTCCGGGCCTCGCCCATGCGCAGGGCGCGGTGCGCTCCGTCCATGGCGACTGGCAGATTCGCTGCGACACCCCGCCAGGCGCCCAGACCGAGCAATGCGCCCTGATCCAGAGCGTGGTGGCCGAAGACCGCTCCAATGCCGGCCTCACCGTGATCGTGCTCAAGACCGCCGACCAGAAGAGCCGCCTGATGCGCGTGGTCGCCCCGCTCGGCGTCCTGCTGCCCTCCGGCCTCGGCCTCAAGCTCGACAACCAGGACGTCGGCCGCGCCGGCTTCGTCCGCTGCCTGCCCAATGGCTGCGTCGCCGAGGTCGTCATGGACGACAAGCTGCTCGGCCAGCTCCGCACCGCCAAGACCGCTACCTTCATCATCTTCGAGACGCCGGAAGAGGGAATTGGCTTCCCGCTCAGCCTCAACGGGCTCGGCGAGGGTTATGACAAGCTGCCATAGGGCTTTTCTTACGCCTCGACATCGCCCTCTTGACTATCGTTCTATAAATTATAGTTTATAGAACGGGGGAGGGCGACATTGCGCATTTTCAAGACTAAAACGCTTGCGCGCTTTACTCGTCAGAATCGCATCCCAGATGTGAGTCTGATCGCCGCCATTACGCGCGCCACTCGCGGTCTGATCGATGCCGACCTTGGCGGCCTGATCATCAAGCAGCGTGTTGCACGGCCGGGCGAGGGCAAGCGAGGCGGCTTTCGGCTACTCATCGGATTTGGATCGGAGCGTTCAATTTTCCTGTTCGGCTTCGCCAAGAACGAGCGAGAGAATATCGATGACGCCGAACTGACGACCTTGCGTGAGATTGCCGCTTCGTTCCTGACCGCCAGCAACGCCAAAATCGAGCAATCTCTGAAGGATGGAACTTTGATTGAGGTGCAAGATGCCGACGAAACCACGAAAGGCTAACGCGAAGCCCAGCCGACTGACGAGAGAGCTGCTGGAGACGGCGCAAGACATGCGTGCGAGCGGCCTGCTGACCAAGACTGCCCACGAGAAGATCACGATGCGCCACAAAGTCGATTTTCCAGCGGCGGCCACCGCCCACATGTCCGGCCCGGCGATCAAGGCCCTGAGGGAGGAAGCCAATCTCAGCCAAGCCGTATTCGCCCAACTCCTTAATCTGACGGTTGGCTATGTCTCCCAGCTGGAGCGCGGTGCGAAGCGTCCGACCGGTGCGACCCTTGCCTTGTTGAACGTCATCCAACGCAAGGGAATTGAGGTCGTCCTCTGAGAGGCGAGTCGGGAACGGGCGATATGGAACGATCTCACTCAATCCTATCGTTTCCGTAATGTGACGGCCCGCCCCTCGCGGAACCACCGGGAAACCATTATCTTGCCCCACATCTCCAGATAATGGATGGACGCATGACCAACCCTGCCACGACCTCCCTGCTCGACCGCGCCAATCTCGACCGCGACCAGGTTCGCAGCGAGCTCGCGCGCGGGCTTGCCGGTGCCGACGACGGCGAATTGTTCCTGGAATACAGCCAGACCGAAGCGCTGATGTTCGACAATGGCCGGCTGAAGCAGGCGACCTACGACACCTCGCAGGGTTTTGGCCTGCGCGCCGTCAAGGACGACGCGGTCGGCTATGCGCATTCCTCCGACGTCTCGCTGCCGGCGCTGATTCGCGCCGCCGATGCGGTCGCGGCCGTCCGCGGCGGCTATTCCGGCAGCTTCGCCGCCCCGCCTCCCC
The DNA here is from genome assembly GCF_008932115.1 of Bradyrhizobium betae. Taxonomy (NCBI): domain Bacteria; kingdom Pseudomonadati; phylum Pseudomonadota; class Alphaproteobacteria; order Hyphomicrobiales; family Nitrobacteraceae; genus Bradyrhizobium; species Bradyrhizobium betae. The sequence continues at coordinate 3,963,934 of NZ_CP044543.1, read as the reverse complement.
ACACCAATGTCCGGCTCTATGCCGACGACAATCCGCTCGATGCCCCCGGCTTCGAGACCAAGGTCAAGCTGCTCGCCGAGATCGACGCCTATCTGCGCGACAAGGATCCGCGGGTGCGGCAGGTCAGCGTCAGCCTCGGCGCGACTTGGCAGGTGGTCGAGATCCTGCGGCCCGACGGCGAGAGCTATCGCGACATCCGCCCGCTGGTTCGGGTCAACGTCTCCGTCGTCGCCGGACAGGGCGACCGCCAGGAGAGCGGCAGCAAGGGCTATGGCGGCCGCGCCGGCTATGCCGAGTTCATCGAGAGCAGGAACTGGCGCGATGCCGCCGACGGCGCGCTGCGCGAGGCCCTGGTCAATCTGGAATCGATTCCCGCCCCCGCCGGCGAGATGGACGTCGTGCTTGGCGCCGGCTGGCCCGGCGTGATGCTGCATGAAGCGGTCGGCCACGGTCTCGAGGGCGACTTCAACCGCAAGAAGACGTCGGCTTTCGCCGGCCTGATGGGCCAGCAGGTCGCGGCCAAGGGCGTCACCGTGGTCGACGACGGCACCATTGCCTCGCGCCGCGGCTCGCTGTCGATCGACGACGAGGGCACGCCGACCAACCGCACCGTGCTGATCGAGGACGGCATTCTGGTCGGCTACATGCAGGACCGCCAGAACGCGCGTCTGATGAACATGAAGCCGACCGGCAACGGCCGCCGCCAGGGCTATGCCCATGTGCCGATGCCGCGCATGACCAACACCTACATGCTCGCCGGCGACCGCGATCCGGCAGAGATTCTAGCGTCGGTGAAGAACGGCGTGTTCGCCGCGAATTTCGGCGGCGGCCAGGTCGACATCACCTCGGGCAAATACGTGTTCCAGTGCACCGAGGCCTACAAGATCGAGAACGGCAAGATCGGCGCGCCGCTCAAGGGCGCCATGCTGATCGGCAACGGGCCGACCGATTTGCATCGCATCCGCATGATCGGCAACGACCTCGCGCTCGATACCGGCATCGGCACCTGCGGCAAGAACGGCCAGGGCGTGCCGGTCGGCGTCGGCCAGCCGTCGCTGCTGATGGAACGCATTACGGTGGGTGGAACGGGCGCATGAGCGTTGAGAAGGTAACTGTCACCGCCAAGCGGAAGAGCAGCGGATGGGGCGGGCAGCTGGTGCAGCTCGCCGGCATCGTCGCCGCCGTGTTCATCGCCAAGGGCGCGCTCGCCGAGCCGTTCTACGTGCCGTCGGGCTCGATGGAGCCGACGCTGCTGATCGGCGATGCGCTGCTCGCGTCGAAATTTCCCTACGGCTACGGCACCTCGTCGCTGCCGATCCAGATCAACCTGCCCGAGAGCGGCCGCGTCTTCGCGGAAACGCCGAAGCAGGGTGACGTGGTGGTATTCCGCTGGCCCGGCGATCGCTCGCAGGCCTGGGTCAAGCGCGTCGTGGGATTGCCCGGCGACCGCATCCAGATGCGGCAAGGCCAGCTCTTCATCAACGACCGCCCCGCCGAGCTGAAACCGGACGGCGTCGGCGCTGCCGAAGACGACAATGGCGGCAGCGAGCCGGCCTATCGCTATGTCGAGACGCTGCCGAACGGCGTCTCGCACCTGATCTTCAAGATGCGCGACAACGGCCCGCTCGACAACACGCAGGAAGTGACGGTGCCGCCGGGCCATCTCTTCGTGCTCGGCGACAACCGCGACAATTCCGCCGACAGCCGCGTGCCCTTGCGCTCCGGCGGCGTCGGCCTGTTGCCGATCGACAATCTGGTCGGACGCGCGGATGCCGTGGTCGGCTCCTGGGATCTCGGCATGCGCAGCCAGCCGGTTTACACGTGGCTCTCCGGCTTCCGCCTCGCGCGGTTCTTCACCGCCGTGCACTAGCTGAATCGTAGGGTGGGCAAAGGCGCGCTCTTCGCGTGCCGTGCCCACCGCTTCACCTCCGCTTTGACACTTGCGCTCACGAATCCCGTCAACGCTTCGATCGTCGATGAACTCCATCGCCTCGCGCTCCCCGATGCATGGCTGGTCGCAGGGTGCCTCGCGCAGACGGCATGGAACGTGCTGACTGATCGCGCGATCGATCACGGCATCTCCGACTACGACGTGTTCTATTTCGACCCCGACACCTCATGGGAGGCCGAGGACGCGGTGATCCGCAAATTGCATGCACGGCTCGGGCATCTCGGCGTCAAGGTCGAAATCCGCAACCAGGCCCGCGTGCATCTTTGGTATCCCGACAAGCACGGCCTGCCTTATCCGCCCCTGACCTGCGCGACCGACGGCATCGATCGCTTCCTCACACAGAACACGCAGGTGGGCGTGAGGCGCACGGGCGATGGCTTTGAGGCCTACGCGCCGCGCGGTTTTGACGACATCGCAGGGTTGATCGTACGCCCGAATCGGGCTGCAAATTTCTCGGCGGCGAATTACGCTGCGAAGGCCGCGCGATGGAAGGCGCTGTGGCCGGAGCTCACGGTGATTGCGGCGATGTGACTGCGTAGAGTGGGTTAGTCCTGCGACTGCGCGAAGCGCAGTTCGCACGGCGTAACCCACCTCTTCTGTTTCCGCGGATATGGCCCGTGGTGGGTTACGCCCTACGAATCTCGCAAGATCACGCCGCCTTCGCCTGCACGTTCTCGCAAAATTCCGCCAGCCGATCCGCCAGCCGCAGCGTCGCGGGGCTGGCGTCGGGTGCGGCCATCAGTGCCACCTCGGTGCGGTTGATCGGTGCAAAGCCGTCCTTGGCGGTCAGCACGCGGTGGTCGGACTGGATCGACATCTCCGACAAGATGCTGAGGCCCATGCCGGCGGCGACCGCGGCCTGGATGCCCGCGAGGCTCGATGACGAGTAGGACATGTGCCAGGCACGCCCCGCGCTTTCCAGCGCATGGATCGCGCCGGCGCGATAGAGGCAGCCGAGCGGAAAGCCGATCAGCGGCACCGACGATGCGTTGACGTCGACCGGGTGGCTCTTGCTGGTGACCCAATGCACCCGCTCGGGCCACACCGCAATCGCGCCCTTCGCCCCGGCCTCGCGCTTGAACAACGCGAGGTCGAGCTCGCCGCGATCGAGATCGCGGGCAAGGTTCTTGCTCTGGTCGGCGCGCACATCGAGCCGCAGGCCGGGATGCGAGCGCGAGAACGCGCCCAGCAGCTTGGCGAGACGATACGCCGCAAAATCCTCGGGGATGCCGAGCCGGACCGCGCCTTCGCTGTCGGGCTCGCGCAACACGTCGCGTGCTTCCTCGGCAAGCGTGAGCAGCCGGCGTGCATAGGAGAGCAGCCGTTCGCCGGCTTCGGTTGGACGCACATCCTTGCCGTCGCGATGCAACAGCACCTGACCGACGTCCTCCTCCAGCCGCTTGATCTGCTGGCTGACGGTCGATTGCGTGCGGTGAACGCGCTCGCCGGCGCGGGTGAAGCCGCCGGCTTCGACCACCGAGACGAAGCTGCGCAGGAGCTCCAGATCGAGCATGGGCGCCTCCATTCGAAAAACCACTGACTGACAGTTAATCATTTAATTTCCAAATGACAAGCCGCCTCCCTAGATCGAGGGCTCAGGAGAATGCCCCCATGTCGCTCGCCACCTCGCTTCCCGCAGCCCCCAGCCGCTTCAACACGCTGCCGTTTGCCATCGGCCTGTTCTGCCTGCTCTGGAGCTACGCTTTCGTCGCCGGCAAGATCGGCGTCACCCATTGCCCGCCGCTGATCCTGCTCGCCGCGCGCTTCTCGCTCGCCGGCATCCTCATCATCGGTGCCACGATGATTCGCGGCGACTGGTCGCTGTCATGGCGGGATGCGGCGATCTTCGCCGTGCTCGGCATCGCCAACAACGCGCTCTATCTCGGGCTCGGCTATACCGGCCTGCAATCGGTCTCCGCCGGCCTCGGCGGCCTGATTGTCTCGGCCAACCCGGTCTTCACCGCGGCGCTCGCCGCGCTGCTGCTCGGCGAAGGCATGACCTGGCGCAAGGCCAGCGGCCTTCTGCTGGGTGTCATCGGCGTGACGGCGATCGTATGGCATCGCCTTTCGGTCGGAACCGATTCAATCCACGGCATCCTCTTCACGCTGGCCTCGCTCGCCTCCATCGTCGCCGGCACCATCCTGTTCAAGCTGCTGGCGCCGAAGGGCTCGCTCTGGATCGGCAACGGCGTGCAGAATCTCGCCGCCGGCATCGTGCTGGCGCCGATCGCGCTCAGCTTCGCCGATGTTGGCGCGATCGACGTCACCCCGAGCCTGATCGGCGCCTTCGCCTTCCTGGTGCTCGGCGGCTCGATCCTCGCCTACTGGCTCTGGTTTCATCTCCTGAAAGTGTGTGGCGCGACCGCTGCCAGCGCCTATCATTTCCTGATGCCGCCGCTCGGCATGCTGTTCGCCTACATCGTGCTCCGCGAGCACGTCGAGGCCCGCGACCTCTTCGGCATCATCCCGGTCGCACTCGGCATCTATCTCGTGACTCGGCCGGCAAAGTCTGCATCGTAAGGAAGGTTCACCATGCCCATTTCCATCACCCTGATCGGCGGCCCCACCGCATTGATCGAGATCGACGGCTTCCGCCTGCTCACCGACCCGACCTTCGATGCGCCCGGCGCCTACCAGCTGCCCCATGTGACGCTGGAGAAGACGATAGGCCCCGCGATGAAGACCGATGCCATTGGTCCGATCGATGCCGTGCTGCTCAGCCACGACCAGCACTCCGACAATCTCGACAATTCCGGGCGCGAATATCTCCTCAAGGCGAAGCGCGCGCTGACGACCGAAGCGGGCGCCAAGCGTCTCGGCGGCCATGTCGAGGGCCTTGCCCCCTGGGCAACCGCACATCTGAAGGACCGCGACGGCAACACGCTGACCATCACCGCCACGCCCGCGCGTCATGGCCCGGCCGGCATCGAGCCGCTGTCGGGCGACGTCATCGGCTTCGTGGTGTCGTCAAGCCGGAAGGACACCAGCGACGTCTATGTCAGCGGCGACACCACCTGGTTCGACGGTGTCGCCGAAGTCGCACGCCGCTTCAAATGCGGCGTCGTGATGCCGTTCGCGGGCGCCGCGCAAACGCGCGGGCCGTTCCACCTCACCATGGACACCAACGACACCATCGAGACCGCGCGCGCCTTCCCGAATGCGATGATCGTGCCCGTGCATACCGAAGGCTGGGCGCATTTCCGCCAGAACGGCGAGGATCTACGTAAGACCTTCGACGTGCTCGGTTTCGGCACGCGACTGCGCCTGCTGGAGCCCGGCGTGCCGACGGTGGTGGAGGCGCCGTAGTCTCCGCTGTCATGCCCCGGCTTGACCGGGGCATCCAGTACGCAGTGGCGATAGTCGTGGGTGCGAGCTACCTAACACCGGTCTCTGGAATACTGGGTCGCCCGGTCAAGCCGGGCGACGACGAGAGGAAGGAGCGCCGCCTCTCAATCCTTCCGAAACACGATCGAGGCCATCCAGCCCGTCATCAGCGCCATCGCCGCGGTGACGAGGCCGTAGATCAGACCGTTCTGCCGCGCAGTCGTCGCAACGAACTGCTCGAAGCCGACCTTGACGATCTCGAACGCGGTCTCGGTCTTGCCGATGAACGCGCCA